>CAMBSN010000044.1 GCA_945870505.1 Candidatus Kuenenia stuttgartensis
TGGCGGCGACCGTCCGCTGGGCCGCGGAGCGGGGCGTGCCGGTCCATGCCCGCGGCGCCGGCTCGAGCGTCGCCGGCGGGCCGCTCGGCCCCGGCGTCGTGATCGACTGTTCTCGACACATGCGCCGCGTGATCGAAACCGGCCCCGACACGGTGCGGGTGATGCCCGGGGTCGTCGACGCTCAGTTGGAGCAGCACCTGGCCCGTCGTCGCCGGACCTTCGGCCCCGATCCCGCCAACGCGGTGACGACCACCGTGGGAGGCATGATCGGCCGCGACTCTTCGGGCAGCCGGTTTCTGCGTCATGGCGCCGTCCGCGGCCGCGTCGCCTCAGCAGAGGTGGTGCTCGCCGACGGGGCGATCATCGAACTTGCGCCGGCGGTGGCGGACGCAGCAGTGGACGCAGTCTGCAACCGGCTGGCGGCCGGGGTGGCGACGATCGTAGGGGACTCGAGCGAGATCATCGCGAAAGGCCAGCCTGCGAGCCGGGCCACGCATGGCGGCTACCGGCTCAACGACCTGCTCCACGACGGCGTGGTGGACCTGCCGCGGCTGCTCTGCGGCTCTGAGGGCACGCTGGCGATCGTGACCGCGGCGACCCTCCGCACCGTGCCGGCCGACACGGCCATGGCGGTGGGGCTGCTTCTCTTCGACTCGCTCGAGGGTGCGGCGGAGGCGGCCCTGAAGATCCTGCCGCTCGGGCCGAGTGCCTGCGATCTCTTCGATCGTCGACACCTCGCCCTGGCCAGGGGCACCAAACCGTCGTTCGACCTGCTCATACCATCGGTGGCAGAGGCCGGCCTCCTCCTGGAGTTCACCGGCGACGAGCCTGCCGACACCAATGCCCGCCTCGATCAGGCGATGGGGCTCGCCCAGCGGGGCCGCATGGGCTGCATCGACATGCGTCGCGCCGAGGATGCCTTCGACGCGGCTTTTTTCTGGGAACTATCGCGAAACAACGTGTCGACGCTTCACGGCGTGCGAGCCGAGATGCGGCCGGTGCCATTCATGGAAGATGTGGTGGTGCCGCCGGCGGCCCTGCCCGAGTTCCTCCGGCGGCTGCAGGAGGTGCTTAAACAGCGGCAGGCCACGGCGATGCTCTTCGGCCACGCGGGCCAGGGCCAGCTCCACCTCCGCCCGCATGCCGACCCGCGGCAGCCGGGTGAACGGGAGCGGCTCGAGGCGCTGGCGGAGGCGGTGTATGGTGAGGCCGCGGCGGTCGGCGGCACCATCGGTGGTGAACAGGGGCTCGGACTCTCGAGGACGCCATCCTTCCGGCGACTATTCCCTGAACTCGCCGGAGTCTGTGACCAGATCAAGCGGCTCTTCGATCCGCGCGGCGTTCTGAATCCGGGCAAGCTCGCAGCGGCGGAGGAGCACTGGGCAGCTCCATCGTGGGCCGCGTTCCGTCCGCCGCTCGCGGCCGCTCCACCGCCGTCTTCCCCCACGGATTCGTCCGCCCCGCCCATCGCGCCGCTGCCGGTGCTCACCTGGGATCGGGCTCGGCTGGCTGTCGAGGCTGATGCCTGCAACGGCTGCGGGAGCTGCCGCAGCCTCGCCGCGGCCACGCGAACCTGCCCGCGCTACCGGGAGGATCCGTGCGAGGAGGCCTCGCCCCGCGCGAAGGCCGACGCGGTGGCGGCTGTGCTTGCCGGCACAGTCGATGCCAAGTCGCTGTCGAGCGAAGCGATGAGGGCCCTCGCCGACACCTGCTTCAACTGCCACCAATGCCGCACCGACTGCGCCGCGGGTGTCGACATCCCGGCACTGGTGATGGAACTCAAGGCTGCCCATCACGCGGCCAACAGCATCGACGTGGGCAGGTGGCTGCTCTCGCGGGTCGACGCGATCTCGGCCGCCGCCGGCCGGACGCGAACGCTGGCCAACTGGGCGATCGCCAACCCGCAGGCTCGCTGGCTCCTCGAGAAGACCCTGGGGATCGCGGCTGGCCGCAAACTCCCGCCGTTCACCGGCCGCCAGTTCATGAAGTGGGCGGCCCGCCGAGGCATCACGCGGCCGAGCCGTCGTAGTGGCCCCCGCGTGCTCTACTTCCTCGACACCTACGCCCGCTGGCACGACCCACTCCTGGCGCAGGCGTTCGTCGCCGTGCTCGAGCGGAATGGCATCGGTGTGTTTATCGATCCGCGGCAAGTGTCATCGGGCATGCCGCTGGTATCGGAGGGCGACCTCGACGGCGCGCGAAAGCTCGCGCGTCGAAACGTGCGAGTGCTCGCGGAGGCTGTGCGGCTTGGCTACCGGATCGTCTGCACCGAGCCCTCGGCGGTGACCTGCATCACGCACGACTACCCGCTGCTCCTTGAAGATGAGGAGTTGCCGCGGATCACCGCCGCCACGTGCGATGCGATGACGTTTCTCTGGGAACTCCATCGCGAGGGACGGCTGCGGCTCGACTTCCAGCCACTGCCCGCCGAACTCCTGTACCACGCCCCCTGCCACTCGCGGATTGGCGGCGCGGCGGCCACGCCGGCCGAGCATGTGTTGCGGCTGATTCCAGGCCTTTCCCTGCGGGTGGCCGACCACGGCTGCTCGGGCATGGCCGGCACCTTCGGCCTGGCCCGGGAAAACTATCGCACGAGCCTCCGCGTGGGCCTCGGACTGATCTCGGAGATGCGTGGCGGTGGCGTCGGAGCCGGCGCTACCGAGTGCAGTGCCTGCCGGATACAAATGGAGCAGGGGACCACGAAGCCGACGGTCCATCCTGTGAAACTGCTGGCGAAGGCCTACGGCCTACTCAACGGACCTGCCCCCCACGGGCTCGACGGCCTGCTGACAGCGGCGAGCGGCCGGCTGACGACCACCTGACGCCCGCTCCCCGACGGCACACTCCATGCTCCACTCCGAAAATCTGGAACGTTCGCCGACGCTGCGGATCGCCGTGTTTGCGGGAATGGCCGATCTCGTCGGAGGCAGGCTGGTCGAGGTGCCGTGGAGCGGCGGGACGGTGGCCGACGCCCGTAGGCTCGTCGCCGAACGTCATCCACCCGCGGCACCCCTGCTGGCCCGCAGCGCCTTCGCCGTCGGCAGCTGCTACGTCGCCGACGATGCGCTGCTCGCCGCGGGCGACGACGCGGCGATCATCCCGCCGGTGAGCGGAGGCTGATATGTCGGGCACGCGGAGCGAAGCACCGGAGCGGCGGCACGACGGGCATGCCGTCTGTGTCCGCGGCGCCATCGACACCGCGCAGGTTCTCGCCGCCGTCGGCAGCGTTGACGCCGGTGGCAACGTGCTGTTTGTCGGCACGGCCCGGGGCACGACCGACGGAGTGGCGACCCACGCGCTGGAATACGACGCCCACGAACCGCTCGCGGTGGCCACGCTCGATGCCCTGCGGCAGGATGCGGTCGCTCGATTCGATCTCGTGGCGTGCGTAGTCGTGCATCGCCTCGGCACCGTGCTGCCGGGCGAGGCGAGCGTGGCCGTGGCGACAAGTGCTCCGCACCGGGCCGCGGCCTTCGCGGCTGCCGAGTGGCTGATGGCGGCGATCAAGCGAGACGTGCCGATCTGGAAAGCGGAGGAGCGGCCCGATGGCCGCCTCGAGTGGCTCCATCCGAAGTCGGCCCCGCGGCCGGGAGGCGGCTCATGACGGTCGTGGCACCGCTCATCGACGGCTTTGGCCGCGTCCACACTGATCTTCGCATCAGCGTGACCGATCGCTGCAACCTGCGGTGCACCTACTGCATGCCGCTGGAGGTCGTCTTCAAGCCCCGCGAGGAACTGCTCACGTTCGAGGAGATCGGCCGGGTGGCCGGCGTGGCAGCCACGCTCGGCATCCGCACGATCAGGCTCACGGGAGGCGAGCCGCTCATGCGGCGCGACCTTCCGGAACTGGTGCGGCAGCTCACGGCGGTGCCGGGGATCGAGGAGGTGGCGCTCACCACCAATGGGCTCTTGCTCGCGGAACAGGCGGCCGATCTCCACGCCGCTGGCCTCACCCGGCTCAACGTCAGCCTCGACAGCCTCACCACGGAGGGGTTTGAGCGGGTCGCACGCCGGCCCGGCCTCGACCGGGCCCTCGCGGGGCTCGAAGTGGCGAAGCGAGAGGGATTCCAGTCCATTCGCATCAACGCGGTGTCGATCAAGGGGCTCACCGAGGCCGAGATCGTGCCGCTGGCGCGATTCTGCCGCCGCGAAGAGTTTCACCTGCGGTTCATCGAGTTCATGCCCCTCGATGCCGAGGAGTCGTGGGACAAGTCGCAGGTGCTCTCCGGGGCCGACGTGCGGGCGGTGTTGGAGCGGGAACTCGGCCCGCTGGTCGCGGAGCAGGCCGACGACCCCGGGCAGCCGGCGATCGACTACCGCTGGGTGGATGGTGGCCGCGTGGGTTTCATCAACGCGGTCACGAGGCCCTTCTGCGACCGCTGCGACCGCCTCCGGCTCACAGCCGACGGGCAGGTCCGCAACTGCCTGTTCTCAACGGTCGAGTGGGATGCCCGCAGCCTGCTCCGCGGCGGCGGCGCTGACACCGAAATCGCGACACTCATCCGCGACTGCGTGGCCGCGAAGCGGGCTGCCCACGGAATCGACACGCCTTCGTTCGCGAGGCCTAGCCGCGCGATGTATCAGATCGGGGGCTGACGACATGGCCGATTCCCTCTCCCGGCACTACCTCGACAACGCCGCCACCTCGTGGCCAAAACCCGAAGCGGTGATCACCGCCTGGAACGACGCCGCGATTCGTGTCGGAGCGACCGCGGGCCGCGCGGCCTACCGCGAGGCTATCGAGGCCGACGCGATCCGCCATCGCGCCCGCGCCGCCGCGGCACGGCTTCTCGGCGGCGTCGATCCGCGTCGCGTCGCCCTGCCCGCCGGCTGCACGCTGGCCTTGAACATGGCGATCCACGGGCTGGTGAGGCCCGGCGACCACGTGATCGCCGCGGCGGCCGATCACAACGCCACCCTGCGGCCGCTGCGCTGGCTGGAGCAGTCGGGGGCGATCTCGCTTGCGATCCTGCCGTGCGACAGTCTCGGACGGATCGATCCCGCCGACGTGGCTGCGGCCTGGCGGCCGGCCACGCGGCTCGTGACGGTCAGCCACGCCTCAAACGTCACCGGCGCCGTGCAGGACATCGCCGCGATCGCGTCCATCGCTCACGACCGCGGCGGTCTGGTGATCCTCGACGCGGCGCAGTCGCTCGGGCAGATCCCGTGCGACCTGCCGGGGTTTGGCGCCGATGTCGTGGCGGCTCCAACGCACAAGTGGCTCCTCGGCACGTCGGGCGCGGCGATCCTTTGGTGCCGCGACGGCGTCGAACCCGCGCCGCTCCTGCAGGGCGGCACCGGCTCCGAGAGCGACTCGCTCGACATGCCGGAGGGGTTCGCCGACCGGCTGGAACCAGGCACGCCAGACGTGCCGGCCCTCGCGGCCCTCGCCGCCGCGGCTGCCTGGATCGACGAGCGGGGCGTGGCGGCCGTTGGCGACGGCTGCCGCCGGCTCGCTGCCGACGCCGCTGCGCGGCTGGGCGAACTCAGCGGCATCGCCGTGCATTCGGTGGCTGACGGCGCGCCGATTGTGAGTTTCACCGTCGAGCACTATGCTCCCACCGACGTCGCGACGGTGCTCGAAGTGGCGGCGGGCGTGCAGGTGCGGGCCGGCTTCCACTGTGCCGCCCTCGTGCACGATCACCTCGGCACGCGGGTGGGCGGCACGGTGCGGGCGAGTTTCGGGCCGTTCAACACTGCCGCCGACGTCAAGGCCCTGTGCACTGCCGTCGCGGAGATCGCCGGCTAGACACGAAGGAACACACGATGGCGGGAATCCCCAAGGATGTCTGGTATGCCGGCGGACTGCGGTTTCAATGCACGCAGTGCGGCGACTGCTGCTCGGGCGCCGAGGGCTACGTCTGGGTCAACCAGGCCGAGATTGACGCCATGGCCGCCCGCACTGGGATGACTACGGCCGCGTTCGAGAAGGCCCACGTGAAGAAGGTGGGCGTGCGGCGATCGCTCAAGGAGCGGCCGAACGGTGACTGCGTGCTCCTCGACAAGACCACGCGGAAGTGCACGGCCTACGAGGAGCGGCCGCGTCAGTGCCGCACCTGGCCGTTCTGGGATTCGAACCTCGCCAATCCCGGCGCCTGGGCCGAAGCGGCCGAAGCCTGCCCCGGCTGCAACAAGGGCAACCTCGTGCCGCTCGAGACGATCGTCGAGCAGGCCGCCAAAATTCGAGTGTGAACGCGTGGATGGGACGAAGGATCGGACGGTCGTCGGCACTTGGGCATTCGTTTGCCGAGTGACAAGCAGCCGATAGTTCTTGCCCAACGGCCGTGCAGAATCGCGACGACCCTCACGACACTGTGGGCAAGAGTTGTGCGAGCGATGCGTCGACTGCCCCGCCGTCAGCACCCGCGATCGCAGCGAACGGGAGCGATTGGTCAGCTTCGATGACCCGCACGTCGGCGTAGCTGGTAATCCCATCCGCACCCGCCCGTGAATCGCGAAAGACATGCGTTCGTCGGGTGGCGGCATCGATCACCCACACCTCGGTAACCCCGTGTCGGGCGTACAGCGGCACTTTGACGTCGAGATCGTAAGCCAGACTCGTATCGGAAACCTCGATCACCACAAGCGTGTCGGCTGCTCCGGGGTGAGCCATGCAGTAGCAGTCGGATCGCGGCCGCAGGATCAAGAGGTCGGGTTCCGGCTCGTTCTCGTCATCGAGCCGGAGCGGGTTCTGGATGCTCACGAACGTAGAATCGACGAGGCATCGGGCGACGTGTCTCACGAGCACGTTCACCAAGGCGGCATGCACTGCGCCGATCGGTGACATGTCAATGACCTCCCCGTCAATGAGTTCCACCCGCTCGCGTCGGCCAAGAATGCCGGCTTCGGCCATACGGTAGTAGTCAGCGACCGTGAGGCGATGGCGGACCGGGCCGGGGAGAACGTCGCTGTTCGCTCGACAATCCGATTCGACACGTGATGCCGTGGCCATGACTCTGGCTCCCGCAGGCTGCCGTTCGCCGAGTGAAAAAGCCACGCCGGCTCAAGCAACTGTCCAAAAGTATATGTGTGGAAGGATAGCCCGGTCAATGCCGTGACCTGCCCCATGAATGACGACAATTTCTAAGAATAGTTTCTTCGACAGCACTCCCGCATCCGTCGGTTCCACGTGACCTACCCTCTCGGCCGCCATGGAACTGCTGAAGATACTTCTCCAGTGGCCGAAACTCGGCCCACGGGCGAATCGATTGCCTCCGGAATTCCGATCACCTCCGCTCGTGTGGCCATGGCACATCTCATCTACCTCTGGACCACACTCGCGCCGCTCGCAGCCGCGGCTCTGCTCGTGCTCGCCCTTGCCGTGACCGTGATCGAGGCGACCCTGCTCCTCTCGCTGCTCGTCGCCGGCGGCGCCGGCATGGAGACGCTGCCCCGCGACACCGTCTATGCCACCGTCATGATCATCACCACCGGTGTCGTCGGCCTCTGCACGATGATCGGCGGCCTGACCCACCGCGAGCAGTCATTTCGCGTCGATGGGGCGGGCGGGGGACTTGCTGCGCTGATCGTGCTCGCGGTCGTCACGCTCGTGCTCCCCGACTTCACGATCACGACCGGCGTCGGCACCTACAGCCGCGGCCAGTCGCTCTTCGTCGCCGTCGTCTCGGCGGTGCTATGGGGCATTTTCGTCTTTGTCCAGACTATCCGGCACCGCGACTACTTCCTGCCGCGCGGCGTGGTAGGGATCGTCGTGGCGATGGTGGTGCTCCTGCCCGAGACCTGGGCCGCGATTCGGGCAGCGTATGCCAACCGGCTCCAGAGCAGCATGAACCTCGCAATCGGATCCGCGCTCGCGACGATCGGCCTCACCGTGCCAGTCGTCGTCTTCTTCGCCAACGCCTACGGCCTGCAGCTCGTTCTCGGACTCGACCCGAAAGATATCGTGCTCCTCGCAACGGCTCTGCTCGTGAGCGTTGTCACACTCGGCACAGGGCGGACCTCAATGATGCAGGGCGCGGTGCACCTCGTGCTCTTCGCGACTTACCTGTTTCTCGCCTGCGTGCCCTGAGGCGGGTATCACGAGAGCCGGGATGAATGAAGCGGCGGACGCAGCCTTCGCCGAGTCCGCCTTCAAGCGGCTGTGGTGGCAAGGCTTCCTCGGTGAGGTCGCGGCATTCGGGCATGGGCAGCCCCGAGGGGCGCATCATCAGGGGCTGCCCCCGCTGGCATCAGAGGATGCCACCGTGGGTCCGCCATGGTGTCATGTGCGAAGGCTGGTCGAGGAACCAGATCCGCTCCCACTCGTCGGTGATCGCCCGCAGATCTTCCGACGTGTAGATCAGTTGCTGCGCGCGGCGCACGGGGTCGCCGGAATACATCGGGATGAGGCAGCCCGTGTTCGTCGCCAGCAGCGCCGCGGCACACACCAGCCAGACAGACTTCCTCATCGCATGGTCCTCCTGACCCTCGCGTGAATCATCCCTGATTCGGCTCGCATGCCGGTTCGCCCGAGGGTTCCGTTCGCTCGTCGCGGCGGATGTACCCGATCGAATCCAGCGGTGCGAGGTTGACTCGAACAACTCCTCCGGCCCGAAGGCCAGCCGCATTACCCGGCTTCCCCAGTCTTCGCCTGTTCTTGGCTCGGCTGGTTCGGCTCATCATCGAGCGGTGCCGAAGACTCGGATGTCGGGGGCGGCTCTTCCGCCTTCCGTCGATCCATTTCTCTGACCCGCGCCTCCATTTCCTTGCCCGGCTTAAACGTGACCACACTCTTGGCCTGCACTGGTACCCGCTCTCCCGTCCGGGGATTGCGAGCCACCCGAGCATCCCGCCGCTTGATCTGAAAGACCCCGAAGTTTCTGAGCTCGATCCGCCCCTCCTGAACGAGCGTTTCGATCAACGCATCGAACGTTTTTTGGACCAGCTCCTTGGTGCGGAGCTGGGGCAGGTCGAGCTGTTCGGCGATCGTCCGGACGATGTCTTTCTTGGTCACGGCTCCGACGCTCCGGCCGCGTTTCCAACGGGCTCTGCCTGGTGGCTGAAACCCCCGGAAAACGGGAGGAAAAATCGTCGCAAGCCTAGGCCTGACAAGCACTAATGTCAACCGAATGCCGCTCTGGCACACCGGCACACGAGTCTTGTTCCCTCATGGTATCGGCGGCATAACCGGCAAACTTCACACAATCGGCACGCGTTTGGGCTCGCGACGTGGATGGCCGGCAACCGGGTAGGGCCGCGAGGCTGGGTGATCGCGGCTGTCTTGGGACACTGCGGAAACCCACTACACTCGACCGCGATGATGGATGGCCCCGTGCCGCCCGTCGCCCCCTGCCCCGTGGCGCCCCCGTTTCCTCCTTCGATCCCATGCCGCTTCCCACAGGGACATCCACACCCCCCGACCTCTCCGTGGCCCTCGGCCGCCTGCGGCTGCCCAATCCGATCCTCGTGGCGTCGGGCACGTTTGGCTATGGCCGCGAGATGGCTGGGCTCGTCGATCTTGCGCGGCTCGGTGGCATCGTGCCCAAGACGATCACGCCGTTGCCCCGCCAGGGCAACGTGCCGTGGCGGACGGTCGAAACCGCAGCGGGCCTGCTCAACTCGATCGGGCTCGACAACGATGGAGTCGATGCCTTCCTGGCGAAGCAGCTTCCCTGGCTGCTGGGCTGCGGGGCGCCCGTGATCGTGAGCATCGCCGGGGGGGCGATCGACGAGTTCGTCTCCCTTGCCGCCCGCCTCGACGAGGTCCCCGGCATCGCGGCGGTGGAGCTCAACGTCTCGTGCCCGAACGTCAGCCACGGGGTGGACATGGGGAGCGACCCGGAACTCTGCCGTCGAGTGGTGGCCGGGGTTCGCGGCGCGACGTCGAGGCCCGTGCTCGCCAAGCTCACGCCCAACGTCACCGACATTACAGCCATCGCCCGTGCCGCGCGGGATGGCGGCGCCGACGCGGTCACCGTGATCAACACCTGCCAAGGCATGGCGGTCGACTGGCGTCGCCGCCGGCCCCTGCTGGGCAACGTGATCGGTGGCCTGAGCGGTCCGGCGATCAAGCCGATCGCCCTGCGGTGCGTCCACCAGATTCGCCGCGCCGTCGACATCCCGATCATCGGCGTCGGCGGCATCATGACGATCGACGACTGCATGGAGTTTTTCGTGACCGGTGCCTCCGCCGTGCAGATCGGCACCGCCAGCTTCGCGGAGCCCGTGGCGTCGGCCAGGCTGCTCGACGAGCTCCCCGCCGCGGTGGCGGCCCTCGGGGCCTCGAGCGTCGGGGAGATCATCGGCACCCTGCAGCTTCCCTCCCGCACAGCCTGTCCCCCGTCGAGCCCAGCGCATGCCCCCTGAAGCACCGCGTCGCCCCACCCGCGCCCTCTCCGGAATCCAGCCCACCGGCCGGTTCCATTGGGGCAACTACTTCGGCGCGATCCGGCAGTACATCGACCTCCAGCCGGGCGCGCACCAAGCCGCCGACGAGGCCTACTACTTCATTGCCGACCTCCATGCCCTCACGACGGTCCGCGATCCGGCCAGACTCCGCTCGCTGGTCCACGCGGCGGCGGTCGATCTCGTGGCCCTCGGCCTCGACCCCGACCGGGCGGTGCTCTACGTGCAGTCGGATGTGCCCGAGGTGACGGAACTCACCTGGCTGCTGATGACCGTGACGCCGATGGGGCTCCTCGAGCGGTGCCATGCCTACAAGGACAAGAAGAGCCGCGGGCTACCCGCCGACGCCGGCCTGTTCACCTATCCGGTACTGATGGCTGCCGACATCCTCGCCTACGACGCCACCGTCGTGCCGGTTGGCGAGGATCAGGTGCAGCACATCGAAGTGTGTCGCGACCTCGCCGGCACCTTCAATCATCTCTACGGCGATGTGTTCACGCTGCCCAAGCCGCGGCTCGTCGAGGGGGGCGCCAAGGTGCCCGGCACCGACGGCCAGAAGATGAGCAAGAGCTACGAGAATACGATCGAGGTCTTCGAGGATCTCGCCGCTCAAAAGAAGAAGATCATGCGAATCACCACCGATTCGCGGCCGATGGAAGAGCCGAAGGATCCCGAGGGGGATCACCTCTTCGAGCTTTTCGCCCTCATGGCCCCCGAGACCGACCGGGCAAAGATGGCCGACCTCTACCGCCGTGGTGGCTTCGGTTACGGCGAGGTGAAGAAGGCGCTCGTCGAGGCCGCAGCGGCCTTCTTCGCCGACGCCCGGGCCCGACGTGCGGAGCTTGAGGCTGACCCTGCTCGCATCGAGGCGATCCTCGCGGCTGGGGCCGCCAAGGCCCGCGCCAAGGCGGGCGAGGTGCTCGGCCGGGCGCGGCGGGCCTGCGGCCTCGCCCGGGGTGAGACCATGGTTTCCGGCGGGAAGGGCGGGCACTCATGAACGTTCTCGGCATCGGCACCGACATCACCGAGGTGCTCCGGATCGCGCAGATGATTGAACGGCACGGCGAACTGTTCGTGGAACGCGTCTACACGCCCGCCGAGATCGAATACTGCCGGGCCCGCACGATGGCCACTCAGCACTTTGCCGGCCGCTGGGCGGCCAAGGAGGCGGTGCTCAAGGCCCTCGGCACAGGCTGGCGGCGGGGTATCAGCTGGCGGGACGTCGAGGTGACAAACGGCGCCAGTGGCCGGCCCCAGGCGCTGCTCCGCGGCGGGGCCGGGGAGATGGCGGAGAAGATGGGCATCCGCTGCATCCTCGTGAGCATCTCGCACTGCCGCTCTCACGCCACGGCCTACGCCGTGGCCCTCGACGAGACGCCGAGCACATTCACGAGCGAAATGCCATGGGTGTGAGGGGGGCGCGCGCCGCCGAGATTCCGGGAAAGCATCGGCTTCGGAAGACAAGGATATGTCTACTCGCCTCAACTTCCCCGGAACCTCGGCTCCCTCAAGGGGGAGGTGAGGAAAGCAGCCGCCAGTCCCCGGCTTCCCCTCTTGGGTGAGTTCCGGAAGGTCAGGCACAGGTTGAAAACCTGTGCTACGGAGAACGCCGTAGCGACGGGCACGGGCAGTCCCGAGCGGGGCACCATGCGGGATCATGGTGCAGGTTGCCAACCTGCACCTACGGGAGGAGCCCCCGCCGCGCGCGTGATTCGTCCCTCGACGGCCCGTCAGGCTTCGAACTTCTGGAGCTCGGCGACGCCGCCTTCCATCGTGAGCTGCGCGAGCGGCGTGCCCTCCGGCACGGGCGTCACACCGTCGCGACGGGTGAGCGAGAGCTTCGTCTGGCCGCTGAGGTGCTGCTTGAGATCCTTCTCAAACGCCTTTTGGCGGTCTTCGGCGAGCTTCGTGAAGGCCTCGCGGCCCCGGCACTTGGGAAACGCCCGACAGCCGAGCCACGGGCCCCGCTTGCCGTCGCGAAGATTCATCAGGTCGCCGCACTTCGGGCAGGCGATGTCAGTCACCAGCGGCGGCGGCGACGGGAACTTGAGGTTTCCCTTGCGGTCGAGGTTGAGGATGAAGGGAGGCGGCTCTGCCGCAGCCTCGGCTGCCTTCTTACCCCGCGGCTTCGGCGGCCGCGGCTTGTCTTCGACGAGGAAGTCGCCGAACCGGCCGGTCCGCTTCAGCATCGGCACGCCGGCCGGGGAGAGGAGGTCGATCTGCTCCGGGAGCAGCGGCCGCCGCTGGCGGTCAACCGGCATCGCAAAACTGCACGCCGGCCGCTCCTTTGGCTTGGCCTTCTTCTTCGCCTTCTTGGCCTTGCCCTTCGCCGCCGGGGCCTCGACCGGCTCGTCGATGATCTTCTCGTTGTAGCCCGAGCAGGAGAGAAACTCCCCCTTGCCGCCGAGCCGGTATTCCAGCCGCCGGCCGCACTCCGGGCAGGCGTAGGCCGACGGATCCGACTTGGCCTTCTCGTGCTCCTGCTCCATGGCCTGGTCGAGCTTCGGCGAGAGCTCGCCGTGGAACTCGTGGAGCATGTCGGTCCACTTCTTCTTGCCCTGCGCCACCTGGTCGAGTTCCCGCTCGATCTCCCGCGTGTAGCCGATCTCGATGAACTGATCGCGAAAGCCCCGCTTGAGGAAGCCGGTCACTGCCTCGCCGATCGCCGTGGCCTGGAAGCGGCGGTCCTGCTGGGTCACGTAGCCGCGGTTCTCGATCACGTTGATGATGCTGGCGTAGGTGGAGGGGCGGCCGATTCCCTCCTCCTCCATTTTCTTCACGAGCGTGGCCTCGGTGAACCGCGGCGGCGGCGCCTGAAACTTCTGCCGCGGCTCGATGTCGAAGGGCGCAAGCACCGCCCCCTTGGCGAAGTCGGGGAGCACCTGGTCGCCGTCATCCCGCGGCGTGCCGCTGATCGAATAGAAGCCGTCGAACCGCAGCACGCGGCCGTGGGCCTTGAAGACGGCTCCCGTGTCGCGATCGCTCCGCCGCATGCGGACGCTCGTCGAATCCCATTCGGCATCGGTCGATTGGCAGGCCACGAAGCACTGCCAGATCAAACGGTAGAGCTTGAGCTGCTCGTCGCTGAGCGCGGCAGCGATGCGATCGGGCTCGCGAAAGGCGTCGGTCGGCCGGATCGCCTCGTGGGCCTCCTGGGCGCTCTCGTTGGAGCTGGAATACGACCGCGGCTTCTCGGGCACATACGCCGCTCCGTGCCGCTCCTCGAGGTAGCGGCGGGCCATCTCGATCGCCTCGCGGGAGAGGTTCGTCGAGTCGGTTCGCATGTAGGTGATCAGGCCCACGCGGCCCTCATCGGGTAGGTCGATGCCCTCGTAGAGCTGCTGCGCGATCCGCATCGTGCGGTCGGTGGACATGCCGAGGCGGCTCGAGGCCGCCTGCTGCAGGGTGCTGGTGATGAACGGGGGATAGGGCTTCGACCGCGTCCGCGTGACGTCGATCGACTCCACCGTATACCGAGACTGTGGATCAGGCCGGCCGGTGAGGCGAATGACGTTTTTACCGCGGCCTTTACCCGATTCGTCGGCCTCCCGAACCACGGCGATGTCGAGCAGGCCGGCCGCCTCGGCGGCGGCACGGACGTCAGCGGAGAGGTCGACCGTCGATGTTTTCTCCGCCTCGATCTTCACCGACTTCCCACCAACCTCCACGAGGTCGCAGGCGAGCGAGCGATGATCCGCGAGCCAGGCCATCCGATCGCGGACTAGTGGCGGCCGGCCGCGTTCGTCGCGCTTCCCCATGAAGGCCGACCACTCGCCGTGCAGGCCAGCCGCGGCCGCCACGTCGAATGTCATGCCCCCGGAGATCTCCCACGACTCAGCCGGCGTGAACTCGCGGATCTCTAACTCGCGATCAACCACGATCCGAGTGGCCACGCTCTGCACGCGGCCCGCCGAGAGGCCACCGGCCACCTTCTTCCAGAGGATGGGCGAGACCTGGTAGCCCACGATCCGGTCAACGATCCGTCGGGCCTGCTGGGCCTCGACCCGAGGCATGTTGATGGCCCGCGGCGACTGGAAGGCCCGCTGCACCTCCGCCTTCGTAATCGCGTCGAACGTGACCCGCTTGGCCCGGTGCGGGTCAACCCCGAGCACCTGTGTGAGGTGCCAGGCGATCGCCTCGCCTTCGCGATCCAAGTCGGTCGCGAACCAGATGTCACTGGCTCCCTTGGCGAGCTTTCTAAGTTCCGTCACCGTGCGGGTTTTGTCGGTGTCGATCTCGTAGGTGGGGGCAAAGTCGTGATCCATGTCCACACCCGGCACCGGCTGCTTCGAGCCCTTGGGCGCCCTGCTCGGCAGGTCGCGGATGTGGCCGATCGAGGCCTTCACCACGAATCCTGGCCCCAGGTACTTCTCGATCGTCTTGGCCTTGGCCGGGCTCTCGACGATCACCAGCTGGTAGTCGCCCTTCGGGACACCAGCTTCCCGCTGCCCGTCGCCAGGCTTTCGGGCCGAACCGCGGCGAGTGGATCGGGCTGGAGAGGACGTCTTCTTGGCCATGGTAAGCGGTTCGCGGGGGGATGCGGTGAGGGCAACGATGAGGCGGATCGGGGCTTCGGGATTGGCGCATTCAGGCCTAGCGCTACAATCTCCGGCCTGCTGAGGCCCCGGGCACGCGGCCTTCAAGCGTTACCCTCCGCGCTCTTTCCTTGTCAAGCCTTGGCGGTTTCGCCGTCAGGCCACAGCCCACAGGCGGTTCCATGGCCGGATCCTTCGGTGTCTTTCGCCAGTACGAGAAGGCGGCGCTCGCCGCCCTCGCCATCATGGCGATGCTCGCTTTTTTCGTCCTACCCCCGTTTCTCCAGATGGGAGCCGGAGCCGGCGGCTCCGACCCCATGGCGGTGTCGTGGAACGGCGGCGGCCTGCGGGAAAGCGGCCTGCAGCGGGCAGTCATCATGCGGAAGGTGATGAACCAGTTCCTCGTGGAAACGATGGCTGCGTCGGGGCAGGATCCATCCCGGATGCGGCTGGCCGACGACGAGAAGGACGTGGTCGACACGATCCTGCTGGCGAAGGAGGCCGAGAAGAACGGGGTCGTCGTCAGCAACTCCGCGATCAACCAGTTTCTCTCCGAGTGGACCAACGACCTCGTGCGCCCCGAGACGTTCAACGGAATCGTCAATCAGATCGGGGGCCGGATGGGCATCTCGCAGCAGGACGTCTTCGAAGCCCTGCGGACCGTGCTCATGGCCCGCCGGATGGAGTCGCTCCTGGTTGGCGGCGTCGGTTTCGAGGGTGCGCCCCCGGGATGGCGATGGGACTACTACCGCCGACTGGAGCAGGGCGCGACGATCGAGACGGTGCCGGTGGTCGTGGAGAAGTTTGTCGAGAAACTCCCTGAGCCCACAGAGCCTGCGCTAAGGGCCTTCTTCGAGAAGTACAAAGACGAACTGCCGGCGGCCCGAAGCCCCGACCCAGGATTCCGCCAGCCGCACCGCGCCCGCTACGACTACCTCGTCGCGAAGGCCGACATGTTCCAGGACGAAGAGAAGAAGAAGGTCACCGACGAACAGATCAAGGCCTTCTACGAAGATCGCAAGGCCGCTCTCTACAAGGCGAAGCCGGCGGACGACAAGACGGCAACCGACGCGAAGGACGGCGAGCCGGCCGCGGAGAAGACCGGGAAGACGGACGAACCGGCGGCCACAACCACGCCGGAAGCAAAGCCTGCCGACACTCCCGCAGGCCAGGACGGCGCCGCCACGGACCGCGTTCGCGCGACGCCAGTGGCATTCCAGCAGCCGGCGAATGCCGAGGGCGAGAAGGCTGCGGACAAGGCGGCCGACGCCCCCGCCGAGGCCACCGAGAAAAAGGACGACGCGGCGGAGTTTGAGCCTCTCGACAAGGTCCGCGACAACATCATCGACCGGTTGGCCAACGAGGCGGTCGAGAAGCGGATCGCGGCGATCTACGACGCCGTCAAGACAGACGTGGCGAAGTATGCCGAATCGCTGGCACTCTGGGAGGTGGCCGGCGACGGTGCCGGGCCGGCCCCCGTCGGCCCTGACGTCAAGAAGATCGCAGCTACCCAGGGCCTCGAGGGGGGCACCTCCGATCTCGTCAACGCCACGCAGGCCTATGCCGACGGCGGCATCGGCGGGAGCTTCGAGTTTGCCGTCTCGCGCGAGTTTGGCGTGCGGCAGCAGCGGTGGATCGACTCGATCTTCGGGACCGGCGCCCAGTCGCTGCAGCCGGTGAGTTCGCGCGACGTCGAGGGCAACCGCTACCTCTCGTGGAAGACGGAGGACCAGCCGGAGTTCACGCCGTCGTTCCAGTCGGCCCGCGACGACGTCCTCCGCGCCTGGCGGATCGTCGAGGCCCGGCCGCTGGCCCGGAAGGCCGCCGAGGAGATCGCTGCCGAGGCGAAGGCTGGGAAGACGCTGGAGCAGATCGCGGCGGCCCGTGGCAGCCTGGAGGTCGAGAAGGCTGGGCCGTTCACGTGGCTCACGCGGGGTACCGCGCCGTTCGGCTCGGCGCCTGAACTCTCGCAGCCCGACGGGCTGGCGATGCCGGGCGATGAACTGATGCGGGCGGTATTCGACCTCGAGCCTAGCCAGACGGCCGTGGCCTTCAACGAACCGAAGACGGTCTGCTACGCGATCCGGATGGTGTCGCTCGAGCCCGACGACGCCCAGCTCAAAGACCTGTTCCTCGCCTCGTCGCAGGATCCCCGGCGTCTCGCGACAGTTGCTGAGGACGACACCCGAAGCGTCTACGACGGCTGGATGAAATCGATTCTGGAGCGGTATGCCGTCTCCTGGAAGCGAGACCCCCGCGGGCCGGAGCTTCGGTAACGGTCACCGCCGCGGCGAACCTTCGTAGCAGCAGGATGGCATCCTGCGGTGAACGGCCGCCGTCACGGGCTCCCGTGCAGGCTGCCAGCCTGCACCTACGGGCTGCAGGAGCGGCGCGGCTTGAGGACCACCGTTGCGAGCGGAGGGAGCGTGAGCGACAGCGAAAACTCATGGCCGTGGTGCGGTTCCGGCTCGGCGGCGATCGCCCCGGCATTGCCGAGATTGCCCCCGCCATACCAGCCCGAGTCGCCGTTGAAGACCTCGTCGTAGACGCCCCCGTGGGGCACGCCGAGCCGGTAGCCTTCGCGAGGCACGGGCGTGAAGTTGCAGCACACGATCGTGAAGTCGGCCGGGTCGGCAGCCCGCCGGATAAAGGCCAGCGCGCTGTCCTGCCAGTTGTGGCAGTCGATCCACTCGAAGCCGCGGCCGTCGAAGTCGAGTTCGTGGAGCGACTTCTCGCGACGGACAAGGCGGTTCAAGTCGGCAACGGCCCGCGACAGGCCGACGTGCTTCTCCCACTGGCAGAGATGCCACTGCAGGCTCTCGTCGAAGTTCCACTCGGCCCACTGCCCGAACTCGCCCCCCATGAAGAGCAGTTTCTTACCGGGGTGGCACCACATGTAGGCGTAGAGGAGCCGGAGGTTCGCGAACTTCTGCCAGTCGTCGCCCGGCATCTGGCCAATCAGCGAGCCCTTCATGTGGACCACTTCGTCGTGCGAGAGCGGAAGCACGAAGTTTTCGTGAAAGGCGTAGATCAGGCTGAACGTGAGTTCGTCGTGGTGATACTTGCGGTGCACAGGCTCGTGCCGCATGTACGTGAGCGTGTCGTTCATCCAGCCCATGTTCCACTTCAGGCTGAAGCCGAGGCCGCCCACGTAGGTGGGCCGCGACACGCCCGGCCAGGCGGTCGACTCTTCGGCGATCGTGAGCGTGCCGGGAAACCGCTCGTGGACCTGGATGTTGAAGGTCTTGAGGAACTCGATCGCCTCGAGGTTCTCGCGGCCGCCGAAGCAGTTGGGCTCCCACTCGCCGTCCTTGCGGCTGTAGTCGAGGTAGAGCATCGAGGCCACGGCATCCACCCGCAGGCCGTCCACGTGATAGTGCTCGAGCCAGAAGAGGGCGCTCGAGATCAGGTAGTTAGCCACCTCGTGGCGGCCGTAGTTGAAGATCATCGTGCCCCAGTCGGGGTGCTCGCTCTTCCGCGCGTCCTCGTGCTCGTAGAGCGCGGTGCCGTCGAACTGGCGAAGGCCGTGGCCGTCCTTGGGGAAGTGGGCGGGCACCCAGTCGATGATCACGCCCACGCCCGCCCGGTGGAAGGCATCGATGAGCGACATCAGCGCCTGCGGCGGGCCAAAGCGGCTCGTGGCTGCGAACAGGCCGATCGTCTGATAGCCCCAACTCGCCGAGAGCGGATGCTCGGTGGGGGGCAGGAACTCGACGTGCGTGAATCCCATCTCCACGACGTAGGGCACGAGTTCCCGCTCGAGATCGGCGTAGGAGAGCCAGCGGTGCGGGTCGTCGCCCGGCCGTCGCCAGCTCCCGAGGTGAACCTCGTAGATGGAGAGTGGGGCCGACAGCGAATGACGGTCGGCCCGCGTCGCCATCCACTCGCCGTCCTGCCATTGGTGGGCGTCGAGGTCGATCACCTGCGAGGCGGTGCGCGGGGGCACCTCCGCCCCGAAGCCGTAGGGGTCGCTGCGGTCGGACTCGCCGCCGGCGGCGTGCACCCGATACTTGTAGAGCGTCCCGACGTCGAGCCCCGGCACGAAGAGTTCCCAGATCCCCGACGGGATCCGGTTGTGCATCCGGTGGGCTGTCGAGTCCCAGCCGTTGAAATCGCCCACCACCGACACGCCGTCGGCGTTCGGGGCCCAGACGGCGAAGGTCACGCCGCGAACACCGTCGTGCTCTTCGAGATGCGCCCCGAGCTTCTCGAAGCTCGTCCAGTGCCGGCCCTCGCCGAGGAGATGGAGGTCGTAGTCGGTGAGCATGGGGCTGGCTGGCGGCTGGAGGAGAGACCGTACAATCGTGACACACGGCAGGGCTTCACGCGTCGCAACTTCCCGCGGCCGGCGTGACTTCTGATGCCGATCGTGACGGATGCGACGGCGGAGGGCGACGAGGATGGGCTACGAGCGGTTCGCGCCGGTGGAGCGGGCGATCGAGATCGGCGGCGACCGCTACACGTTCTGGCAGCCGCCCGACCTCGACGCCCTGATCGACGTCGAGGCCTTCGAGCGGGACGAGCGGATTCCCTACTGGGCCAAGGTCTGGGAGTCGGCCCTCGTGCTCGCCGAGGAGATCGCCGACATGGCCCCCGGGGGCCGCAGCCTCGTCGAACTCGGCTGCGGCCTGGCCCTGCCGGCGATCGTGGCCTGCCGCCGCGGCTTCCGGGCGGTGGCCAGCGACTACGAGGACGACGCCCTCGAGGGCGTCCGCTACAACGCCGACCGAAACGAGGCCGAGGGCCTGGAAACGCTGCTGCTCGACTGGCGGCGGCTGCCAGATGACCTGCCGGCGTTCGACCTCGTGGTCGCAGCCGACGTGCTCTATGAGAAGCACCACGCCGAGGCCCTGGCGACCGTGGTCGCCCGCGCGCTCGCCTCGAATGGCACGGCCCTCGTGGCCGACCCCGGCCGCGCCCGGGCCGTGAACTTCGAGCCCGCCATCCGCGCCGCGGGCCTGGGAATCGTGAAGCAGCAGCCCCGCCGGCCACACGGCATCACCACCGGGCCGGCGATCGACATCTACCGCGTCACGCACCCCCGGTGAGCGCGTTGTGAAGTCGTAAGACACACAGGTTGGAAACCTGTGCTACTGGGGGCCAGCGAGGGGCTGCCCGTGCCCGGGAGCCGGCGTTGCTGGCCGAGCGCAGCCAGGATGGCGAAAGCGAGGGCAGCATCGAGCGAGCGAAGCCCTGGAGGGGCGTAGCGAGCGTCCGGCGACGGGCAAGGGCAGCCCCGAGCGGGAGGTAGCCCAGAAAGGCGCACAGGTTAACAACCTGTGCTACGAGAGGGGCGACCGCATCAAGAACGCTGGATGCTAGCACCGGGCGTGCTAGCACCCGATCTTGTGGTGGCACGGGTGCCGCCACCACAAAATCCGAAAAAAGCTTGCTCCTGCCCTTGCGGCCGATACGTTCGCCGCGAAGCCCGACATGGATGTCGGGATGACTTTTCACGGAGGATCCTTCAACCATGGCAGCCAAGCCCCTCATCGGCATCAACACCGACTACCGTTCAACCCGCAAGGAGCACGCGGCCCTCTCGTTTGTCGCCGCCGGCTACTACGACGGCATCACGGCCTCTGGTGGCATCCCCGTGATCCTGCCGCCCCTGGCCGACGAGGATGATGTGGTCCGCCTCCTCGACCTGCTCGACGGCGTGGTGATGGTGGGCGGCGCCGACCTCGACCCCCGCCGCGACGGCTACATGCCCCACCCGGCTGTCCGCCCCATGGATATCCGTCGCGAAGACTTCGACCGGATGCTCGCCAAGCACATCTGCGCCCGCCACATGCCGGTCCTCGCGATCGGCAGCGGTATGCAGCTCATCAACGTCACCGTGGGGGGCACACTGTTCCTCCACATCCCCGAAGACCTGCCGAAGTCGATCCCCCACAAGGATCCGACCGACCTCGCCCACCGGCATGCCCTGCTCGTCGAGCCGGGTTCCGCGATGGAGCGGGTCTACGGCGACGGCGAGATCCGCGTGAACAGCATGCACCACATGGCGATCGACGACGTGGCGGTGAGCTTCAAGGTGACCGCCCGTGCCCCGGACGGCGTGATCGAAGCGATCGAGAGCGCCGTCGAAAACTGGACCGCCATCGGCGTGCAGTTTCACCCCGAGGCCGAGACCGCCTCGGCGCTCGACGTGAAGATTTTCGAGGAGTTCATCATCGGGATCACGGGCGAGCAGCCGGCGATGAAACTGGTCGCCTAACGGCTATGCCGCCGGGGGCGGTGAAAGTCTCGGCATCCGACGGGAAGGATATCCCGAGTCGCCTCGACTTCCCCCGACCCCCGGCTGCGTGGTCCTGAACACAACGACTCGATGCATCACGATCGAGTAGGCGAAGGGATCGGGGCGAGGATGGCGAGCGTCGGCTATCCTGCCGATGGCGAGCCAACTCGTCCCGTCCCGCAGCCGGGTTTCGTGAGTGCGGACACGTGCCGCCGATGCTCAGGTCAAAACCGCGTCCGTCCCGCAGCCTTCGGGTGGTTTTCCACCCGGGGCCGCGGGGGACGTGGGATCACGCCGCGACCCAGGTGGCCGTAGAAAAACTTCGCAGCCAAGTGAGTTGCCGCTTCGCGAGCTGACGCGTTCGCTGCTGCGTGCGACGAATTGCCGCAGGGAGGTCGATGCGACCCTCGAGGAATTCGATGGCCTCGGTGTAGCCGGCCGCCTGCCGGGCCGTAGGGCCGATGCCACCGGGATGCGCGAGGGCCGCGCGGGTTTCCTCGACGAGCCCTTCCGCAAACATGCGTTCCACGCGGCGGTCGATCCGGCCGTAAAGCACCGCCCGCGGCAGGTCGACGACCATGAGCCGCGACTCGAAGAGCGGATTCGAAGCCGGCGCGAAGGCATGGGAGAGGGGCTGGCCGGTTGTCTCCGCCACCTCCAGGGCCCGGATAATCCGCTTCGCGTTCCGGGGATGGATCCGGGCTGCCGAGGCCGGGTCGATGCCAGCGAGACGGGCATGGAGGGCCTCGGGACCGCTCACCGCTGCCTCGTCGGCGAGCCGGCGGCGGAGGTCGGGATTGGCCGGAGGGAGCGGGGCCAGGCCGTCGCGAAGGGCCCGCAGGTAGAGCGGTGTGCCACCGACAAAGAGGATGCCCCGGCCACGCGACCGGCAATCGGCGACCGCCCGCGAGGCGTCTTCAAGCCACTGGGCCACGCTGTAGGGCTCCGCCGCCGGGATCACATCCACCACGTGGTGCGGCACCGCGGCCCGCTGGGCGGCGGTCGGCTTGGCAGTGCCCACGTCGAGCCCCCGGTAGACGGCCATTGAATCGACGCTCACGATCTCGGCATTGAGGCGGCGGGCCAGCGGGATCGCCAGAGCCGATTTGCCTGAGGCGGTCGGCCCTGACAGGAACCAGCAGTCGTCTCCGAGGCGTGGGGCGGGGTGGCCGGTTTTAGCTGGGCTGCATGCTAGAGTTGTGGTCCCCGCGAACGGTGGCCCGGACGAACCGGCCCCGCCCAGCTGCGGGTCTCCGGGAGCCGTCGTTGACCGTGTCCGATCCGCGTCCATCGCCCCGCCGCTGCGGTGAGGTTTTCGAAGCCCTGGAGGGGGTGATCGCCTCCCGCAAGGCCGATCCCTCCACCCGATCCTACACCACGAAACTGCTCGCGAGCGGCCCGGTGGGGGCTGGCGCGAAGGTCACGGAGGAGGCCGAGGAGCTCGTCCGCGCGGCCTGCGGAGAGACCGACGACCGCGTGGTCTCCGAGGCAGCCGACCTGTTCTATCACGCTCTCGTGCTGCTGGCCTGCCGCAATGTGCCCCTCGCCAGCGTCGAGCAGGAACTCACCCGCCGGTTCGGCGTCTCGGGGCTCGACGAGAAGGCAGCCCGCACCGCAAGCGACAAGGGAGGATCACGATGACCGACAACCGTCAGGACCGGCTGCTCCGGATCGGGGTGCCGAGCAAAGGCCGACTCGCAGAACTCTCCGCTCAACTGCTCGGCGACGCCGGGCTCTCCTTCCGCCGCACCGAACGGAGCCTGTTCGCCCGCTGCAAGGACATGCCGGTGGAGGTGACGTTTCTCCGCACCGACGACATCCCTGTGCTCACGGCCGAGGGGGCGATCGACCTTGGGATCACGGGGGCTGACCTCGTCTCCGAGAGTGGTGCCGAGGTGGCTCACCGGCTCGATCTCGGCGTGGGCACCTGCCGGCTCGCGCTCTGCGTACCCCACGATGCCACCATCGACGACCCGCGGAAGCTCGCCGGCCGCCGGGTGGCGACCAGCTTTCCGCGAATCACCCGTCGCTGGCTCGCCGACCGCGGCGTCGAAGCCCACTTCGTGGAACTGACCGGCAGCGTGGAGGTGATGATCGCCCTCGGCGTGGCCGACGCCATCGTCGACCTCGTCGAGACCGGCAGCACGCTTGCCGCCAACCGGCTGCATGTCCTCGACGAGATCGGCCGCTACGAGACCGTGCTCATCCAGCACCCCGGCCTGCACGACGCCGCGCTCGCCGACCGGATCGTCCGCAGGCTCGAAGGGATCGTGATCGCCCGCAGCTGGTCGCTGCTCGAATACAACGTGCTCCGGACGAAGCTGGCCGAGGCGGAAAAGATCACGCCCGGGTTCAACTCGCCGACGGTGATGGCCCTCGAAGACGCTTCGTGGTGTGCCGTCCGGGCGATGGTGAAGCGGGGCGAGGTTCACGGCGTGATGGAGAAGCTCGAGGCGATCGGTGCCTCCGCGATCATCGAGACGCGGATCGGCAACTGCAGGCTCTGACATTCCCCGACGGCGAGTGACGCCCGCATGCCCGTCCGCTTTCCCCAGCACTCCGTGGCCATGGTGCTGCTCGCGTGGAGCGTGGGCGGATGGGCCGCCGCGGCCATCGCGAAGGCGGCGGTCGCCGAGACAGAGCCCGCCGCCGAGGGAGCGGACCTCGTCGACGACTACTTCGCTCAACTGGCCGAGCCCGGCGGCGAGCGGGCGGCCGCCGCGATCGGCGAGCAGATCCTGCGGGACCACGCCGACGACGCCCTGACGCTCGACTCGCTCGCCTGGGGCATCCTCACCAACAACGCCCTGCCCCATCGCGACTTGCCGCTTGCCCTCCGCGCTGCCCGCAGGGCCCACGAACGTACGGCAGGCGACGACGTGCAAGTGCTCGAGACCTGCGGCCGGGCCCTCGTCATGACCGGCAGCCGCGCCGAGGGGATCGCGATGCACCGCCAGGCGATCGACCTCTGTGGCGACGATCCCTCCACGCGGCTCGTGCTGCTGGAGATCCTGGCCGAGTACGAACGGCCACCGGCCGATCCGGGGCCGACCGACGACGAGCGTCTGCGGCGGCTCGAAGACGGCGCCCGGGACCTCGTCGCCTCCGGCCACGCGGTGCCTCTCGACGACCTGCTGTCGCGGGCGGGCATCGAGCCCTGCCGCGTCAAACTCGCCACGCCGTCAGACCGGCCGCTCTCGAGCGAGGAACTCTTCGAGCGGGTGCGAAAAAGCGTGGTGGTGATGGCCGCGCTCGAGCCCGCGGCCGAGGAGGACCGGCACGACCTCTCGCTGGCGACGGGCTTTGTGATCGACCCTGCCGGCATCGTGGTCACCAACTACCACGTTGTCGATCTGCCTGGTGCGCCCGTGCTGGCGGCGGAGACGGCCGACGGGATCATCCATCCGGTCACGGAAATCTTGGCTGTGAGCCCATTCGCCGACATCGCGATCTGCCGGCTTGGAGGCCTTGCTCGGCTGCCCGCCCTGCCGCTCGTTGCCGGCGCCAAGCCGGGCCAGCGGCTTCACGCCCTGAGCCATCCCGACGGCGCCCTCTACTCGTTCACCGAGGGGATCCTCTCCCGCTACTTCGTCCACCGCGCCGACGGACAGGCGAAGACGATGTTCACGACCACCGTCGATTTTGCCGTTGGCTCGAGCGGCGGCCCGCTCGTCGATGATCGTGGCAACGTGGTGGGCATGGTGTCGAGCACGCTGGCCGTCTACGCCTCCGACGACGCTCTCCACGGCGACCGACGGGACGAAGAAGCCCCGCCGGGCGACTTTCAGATGGGACTCAACATGTGCGTCCCCGCCGCTGACGTCCTTCGGCTCGTGGCCCCAGTACCCTGACGGGGGACAGGACCGTTTGCTGACGGTGATCGCGGCTCGGGGTTTCCCACCGTAGCACAGGTTTTCAACCTGTGTCTGTCCATCGCCGCGGTGAGGGGCTGCCCACGCCCCATCGCCGGACGCTCGCTGCGGGCATCCTGCCCTTCACTCGCTCGATGCTTTCTCCGCTTCGCCATCCTGGCTTCGCGGAGAAAGCAACGCC
>CAMBSN010000045.1 GCA_945870505.1 Candidatus Kuenenia stuttgartensis
TGTGGGCACGTCACGATCGGGCCTGAGCCCGATGCAGTCAGTGCTTACTTGCAGCGACGGCAGCCGCAGCCGCGACGGCGGCCACCGCACTCACCGCAGGCAGCGGCCGAGGCACCACCGCAGTTGTCGCAGGCCGAAGCCTCGCCACAACCGCCGCAGGCACCGGCGTCACCGCCGCAGTTGCCGGCCGAGCCGGCGTCACCGCAGCCACCGCAAGCGTTCTCAACGGGCACCTCGACGGCGACCGTCACGCACTTCTGCACCGGCACTTCCTTCGTGACCGTGTACGGGACGCGAACCGTGTAGCTCTGCGTCTTCGTCTCGGGCACGCAGTCATACACCGTCACGGTGTAGGACTCTTCCTTCTGCTGGGGAACCATGACCGTGTAGGAAACTTCCTTGGTCATGGTCTCCGGCACGCACTTCGTCACGGTGTACTCGCGAGTCTTGGACTCGGTGCGGTACTTGGTGACGTTGACCGAACGGCTCTTCTGCTCCGGCACCATCTTGGTGACGGTGTAGTTGCGGGTCCGCTCTTCCGGCACCATGGTGGTGACGGTGTAGTTGCGGGTCCGCTCTTCCGGACGGTACTTGGTGACGCTGACCGAACGGGTCTTCGTCTCCGGAACGCACTTGGTGACCGTGTAGGTCCGGGTCCGCTCTTCCGAGCGGTACTTGGTGACGTTGACCGAGCGGGTCTTCGTCTCCGGAACCATCTTGGTCACGGTGTAGTTCCGAGTCCGCTCTTCCGAGCGATACTTGGTGACGTTCACCGAACGGCTCTTCTGCTCCGGCACCATCTTCGTGACGGAGTAGGTGCGAGTCCGCTCCTCGGGGCGGCACTTCGTGACCGTGTAGGTCCGGGTGCGCTCCTCGGTGCGGCACTTGTTGACCGTCACCATCCGGCTCCGCTGCTCCTGACGGCACTTGGTGACCGTGTAGGAGTAGGGGACCTCCTCAGTCGTGCACTGGTAGGTCGTGACCGGGACTTCCTTCGTTTCGCACGTCGGAACCCAGACACGCTTGCAGCACATCTTCGGGGGGCAGGGGCAGCCGCAGGCGTCGGTGCCGGCCGAGGCAACCTCGACCTGCTCCGTCACCCAGTTGCCACCGCGGACCTGCACCGTCTTCGACGACTGGACCGGGACGCGCTTCTGCACGGTCCGGCTGCCGGTCATCTCTTCGGTGTAGGGTACGTTCACCGTGTAGGTCTGCTCGACCTGCTCGGTGTAGGGAACGTTCACCGAGTAGGTCGAAACCTTCTCTTCGGTGTAGGGAACCTGGACCGTGTAGGTCGAGGTCTTCTCTTCCGAAACCGGCACCATCACCGTGTAGGTCTGCTCGACCGACTCGGTGTAGGGGACCTGGACCGAGTAGGTCGAGGTCTTCTCTTCCTGGACCGGCACGCTCACCGTGTAGGTCTGCTCGACCGACTCGGTGTAGGGGACCTGAACCGTGTAGGTCGAGGTCTTCTCTTCCGGCACGGAGGTCATCACCGTGTAGGTCTGCTCGACCTGCTCGGTGTAGGGGACCTGAACCGTATAGGTCGAAGTCTTCTCTTCCTGCTTCGGAACCATGACCGTGTAGGTCGAGGTCTTCTCCTCGCTCACCGGCACGTTCACCGTGTAGGTCTGCTCGACCGACTCGGTGTACGGGACCTGGACGGTGTACTCAGCCGTCTTGGTCTCGGTCACGTTCTTGTTGACCGTGTAGTTTACGGTCTTGGAACGAGTCTCAGGAACCTGCACGGTGACCGTGCGGGTCTTCGTCTCGGTCCGCGGGACGCGCTTGTTGACCGTGTAGGTCCGCTCGCGAGTCTCGGTGGTGTACTCAGTGCTGTTGACCGTCTTCATCTCGGTCACGTACTGCTTCTGGTACACCGTCTTCGTGCCGCACGAGGCAGCACAACCACCACACTCACCACCGCTGACGACGGCGCCGCTTTCAACGACGCCCTCGCTGCCACTGCCGCAGGCACAATCGGCGGCCCACGTGCTGGTGCACGTGGCGACGACGGCGAACGCGGTCAGGAGGCCAGAAAGAACTTTGCGAACCACGCAAACCTCCAGGAAAAAGGAAACGAACAGGGGAAAATCGAGCAGGTTTTTCGCACGCGCCCGAACTTCGGTCGGTCGAAGAGACCCTTCTCTTCCGACGACCGAACAACTCGGCCGCCTGATAAGTTGGATAGATTACGTTGACTAATCCGGCTTTCAAGTGACCGGATCCGACAAAATCATATTTTCATGGAAACCCGGTCTCGCGGTTCCCTGAAAAGGGGGTCAAACCCACGAACGGACGAAATTTCCAGGTGTTTTCTGGTGGTCGTGTCGTGCACGATTTCGTGACCTCACTGCCGTCACGATCCGGAAAATCGGGTTGGCCGGTTGGACACCGCCCCCACGGCGAACCCTTTTCGGGGCTCAGGGGCGGGTCAGCAGGTCCTTGAGGACGGGTCGCATCAGCTCCGCCCGGCGGGCGTTGCCGATCGTGCTGGGGTGCTGCATGTCGTCGAGAAAGCACTCCGGCGCGGGTGTGCTTTCGGCACCGAGGAACGCCGCGTTGGCGTCGAGGTAGACGAGTTTCGATTCACCGCGAGTGTCGATGAAGGCCTTGATTGCGGCATTAGCCTCCTCCTGGCGATCGCGTTGCTCCCACCGCTTCACCGTCGGCGAAATGGCGAGAAACGCGATCGTCGCATCGGGATGGTCCCGGCGGAGCGTGTCAACGAGCTGCTCGAACGCGGCGCGGATGTCGGCGGTGAGCGCGCCGGCATTGACGTCGTTCGTACCGGCCCCGACCACGATCACCCGCGGCTTTGAGGCGGCGACGAGCTGAGGAGCGAACTCGACCAACTCCACGAGTCGACAGCCGCCAACGCCGCGATTGACGACGTTCATGCCAGGGAAGTCGTCGGCAAGAGTGTTCCACATTCGGATGTTGGATGATCCAAGCAGCACGATGCCGCCCGGCGCCACGGGCGATTCGCGGTCGAGTTTCTCATAGGCGGCGATTTCTTCGTCCCACTTGGTCGGTGGCGGACCCTCTGATGAAGGCGTTGCCGCCAACGTTTCGGCTGGCACCGTGGCGATCGCCTGCGGTTCCGGGGCAGCCATCCGGGCCGCTGCCACAGCAGCAGCTGGCGGAGCTACGGGCAGTGTCTTCACCAGCGGCTTGGCGAACACGCGGCTCCAATCCTCTGCTATCCGTACCACCTGCCAGCCATACTTCTGCGCCGCGTCGAGCGACTCGTTCAGCGGCTCGCCATAGGCCATCTCCCGCTCGGCGTCGTCGTGCAGCACGAGCAGCTGGAGGCTTGGCCGGTCGCCCGACTGCGACCACCGCAGCATCTCGATGTCGCCCGTGGTGCCCACGTTGCCGACGGCGAGGATCGGCCGCCGACCAATGTGCTCGCCGATGCTGACCGGCTTCCGCTCCTCGTCGTTGAGCACGTGGATCTGCGGCAGAACCACCAGATCGAGCCGCCGATTCGGCGTCTTTTCGTTCTCGGGCGAGGGCTCCTCGACCTCCCGGAGTTCGGTGAGTGGCCGGGAGGCGATCACGTGATCGGGAGGGATTCCGTACCAGAGCTCCGCGGCGGGTCGCATGAAGTGCACGCCGCTTCCGGAGCAGATCCAGACGTCGAAGCCCTTGGCCTTGAGCAGGGCGATCAGCTCCTTCATTGGCTGGTAGGCGATCTCGCCGAGGGGTGCGTCGAACACCGGGTGGCGGGCCGTCCGGATGAAGTCGCGGGCCTCGGCCTCAAGCTTTTCCTCGGGGACACCCGCGAGGGTCGAAAACGTCAGGTCGGCGAAGAACTTCTTGCCGAGGCGGCGGATGAACTCAAGGTCGCCGGTCAGCAGAGTGGCATAGGGCTCCTCGTGAGCCAGTTCCGGCCGCCGCTCCACCAGAGCCTTGACCCGGTCCACCAGGAACATGCCGTGGATCACCGGCTTCTCGCAGACGAGCGTGCCATCGTGGTCGAAAACCGCGATCCGTTCGGCCCGCGGCACGAACGTCGGGGCGGACTCGGTGGTCACCGCCGCGACAAAATCGAGAATCGCCTTCTTGGCCTGACCGTCGCGCCATGAGGGAAGCGGGTCGGTGGCGGTGGCCACGGGTTGGTCCGCGGCGACCGGTGCAGATTCCGGCTGCATGGCGGGCTTCGTGCCGAGCCAGACGGCGGCCGCGAGCAGCCCGAGGGCAACCAACGGAATGGCGACCGCAGAGGTGGCCGAGGCTTTTTCGCCGCCGTCCGCCTCGTGGCGATGGGTCTGCTCGTCGTCGTGAGTCGAATCGTCCTTCATGGCGTAGCTCCTGATCTCCGGAACCGTCGGTCCACACGATACCGTGCGCGGGGGCGCGATGCGAGAAGCGGCCGATTCAGCGGAGGGTTCCCGGCGTCTGCCCGCGGCGATATTCTCCGCTGCGGCAGGAATCGTTCCACCATTTTGCCAGGGAGAATCGCCCCATGCTCCGCGTCCGTTGTGCGCTCGTCGCCGTCCTCCTCGCCGTCTCCCCCGCCGCCTGGGGCGACGTGTCGCTCAACAACATGTTCGGCGACCACATGGTCCTGCAGCAGGGCATCAAAAACAAAGTCTGGGGCAAGGCCGATCCGGGCGAGCAGGTGACGGTCACCTTCGCCGGGCAGACGAAGACGGCGACCGCCGCCGCTGACGGATCGTGGGGGGTGTTTCTCGATCCGGTGCAGGAGTACGGCGGCCCGCACACGCTCGCGGCCAAGGGCAAGAACAGCGTGACCTTCAACGACGTGCTCGTCGGCGAGGTCTGGGTCTGTTCGGGCCAGTCCAACATGCAGTGGGCCGTGAACCAAGCCAATGATCCCGATCTGGAGAAGGCCGCGGCGAAATTGCCAAACATCCGCTTCGTGTCGGTGCCGCAGGTGGGCACGCAGGAGCCGCAGTGGAACTTCAATGGCACGTGGCAGGTGTGCTCGCCCGAAACGGTGGGTGACTTCTCCGCGGTTGGCTACTTCTTCGGCCGGCAACTCCATCAGACGCTCGGCGTGCCGGTGGGTCTGATCGACAACGCCTGGGGCGGCAGCGCCGCCGAGGCCTGGGTGAAGCGTGACAAACTCGCGACCCACCCCATCCTCAAGACGATTCACGAGAAGTGGCAGGAGGAAGAGTCCAAGTACGAAACGGTGAAGGAGAAGTTCGAGCGGAAGATGGACGAGTGGAAGCAGGCTGCCAAAGAGGCGCAGGCGGCGGGCAGGCCCGAGCCGGCCGGCAAGCCCGACGCCAAACAGGATCCCGCCGGGCGGATGAAGGGGAACGCCCGGGCCGGCAACATCCACTCGGGCGTGCTCGCGCCGTCGATCGGCTACGGCATCAAGGGGGCGATCTGGTATCAGGGCGAATCGAACGCCAGCAGGGCCTATCAGTACCGCGAACTCTTTCCGTTCATGATCAAGACGTGGCGGGAGGAGTGGGGCCTCGGCGACTTCCCCTTCTACTGGGTGCAACTCGCCGACTTCAAGGAGGAGAAGGCGGAACCTGCCGAGAGCGACTGGGCGGAACTCCGTGAGGCCCAGACGATGACGATGAAGGCGCTGCCCGCCACCGGCGAGGCGGTGATCATCGATCTTGGCGAGGGTAAGGACATCCACCCCATGAAAAAGCAGGACGTCGCCAAACGGCTGGCCCGCTGGGCGCTCGCCGAGACCTACCAGGTGCCCGGCATTGCCTGCCGGAGCCCGCTCTACAAGGCCATGGAGAAGGATGGCGCGAAGATCGTGCTCTCGTTTGACCACGTCGCCAACGGCCGCAAGGGCTGGCGTCCGTTCGACGTGAATGAGCCGATCGGATTCACCATTGCCGGTGCCGACCGGAAGTTCGTGCCGGCCAAGGCCAGCCTTCGGGACGACGGCCGGATCGAGGTCTGGAGCGACGCAGTGGCGGAGCCCGTGGCGGTCCGCTACGCCTGGGCTGACAACCCGGTGTGCAATATGTACTCGACGTCGGGCCTTCCTCTGACGCCGTTCCGGACCGACGACTTTCCGGGCGTGACCGTTGACGCGAAGTGACTGTCCGTTCCCGGCCGAAACGGGTACCCTGACATTATCTGTCCGCCTCCACGCGGTGTCGGGGTGGTTGGGTTCACGAACAAGCAAGGTGACTCGTGATCGACCGGATGTTGGTGGGCGTTGCGATCGTGATGGTGGCCGTGTTCATGGCCACCGGTTGCTCAACTGGCCCTAACGAGGCGCGCATCGGGTCGGCGAGGGTGGAGCCGGAACTGATCCCGCGGTTGGCCCGCGGCGTTTCCGGGTCCGTGCCCGTCGTCATCGAGTCCTCCCGGCCGTATCACACCTCGCGGGGTGTCGCCCCGCGCCCCGACGCGCCCCGGCGGCTGTCGCCCGCCGGAGACGCCCCGGCCGGCCTGCAGGCCGAACTGGAGACGATGCTTGGCGAGTACCTGCGGGACTTCAATCGCCACGACACCGTGGCGGTCGCCTCTCACTGGACTGAGCGGGGCGAGAACCTCGATCTCGATTCGGGTGAGACCACGGCCGGCCGCGAGGCAGTGCGGGAAGTATTTGCGGCCCTCTTCGACGAAGACGCCGATGCGGCCATCGACATCGATGTGCAGTCGATTCGACCGGTGCGCCGCGACGTGGCCGTCGTTGACGGGACCTCGACGGTCCGCTTCGGTGACGGAGCCCGGGCCGGGAGCCGGTTCTCGGCCGTGATGGTCAGGCAGGACGGCCGCTGGATGCTCGACAGCGTCCGCGAGTCAGCCAGGCCCGAAGCCACAAGCGACGAGCGGCCCCTCGACCAGCTGGCGTGGCTCCTGGGCACCTGGGAAGACCCGCGGCCGGGGATGGCGGCCAGCACGAAGTGTTTCTGGAGCGCCGGCCGCGCGTTCCTGATTCGCACCCACGCGGTGTCTGGGCTCGCCGCGGCCGGGGAGTCCTCGGCGGGTATTCCCGCCCTCCTGCCTGAGGCGGAGGCGGCGGAGCGGGAAGTGACCGAGATCATCGGCTGGGACCCCGACAGCCAGCTCATCCGTTCCTGGGTGTTCACCTCGGCTGGACGGTTCGCCGAGGGCACGTGGAGCCGGACCGCCGAGGGGTGGCGGGTGCGGTTCGAGGGCCGGGGCGCCGACATGGGTCGGGCCTGCGAGTGCGTGCTCACCAGCCGCGGCCCCGATGCTGTGGCCGTCAGCGGTGCCCGGGACGGTCTCGCCGCCGATCTCACCCCCGTCTGCGACGTCGTCCGCGTCGGCCACTGACGCTCGCCCGCGTGCGTTCACGAGGCTCGGGGCTGCATCATCGCTCCCCAGTAGCACAGGTTGGCAACCTGTGGCTGATACGGGTTGCACGTGATCCTGAGGCCTACGCGAGGCGAGGGGCTGCCCGTGCCCGTCGCCGGACGCTCACTACGGGCATCCTGCCCTCCGCTCGCTCGATGCTTTCTCCGCTTCGCCATCCTGGCTTCGCGGAGAAAGCAACGCCGGCTCTCGGGCACGGGCAGCCCCTCGCTGCATCCCGTAGCACAGGTTTTCAACCTGTGTGTGTTCTCGGTTCGCATCATCCCGCGAATATGATTCCGGGCGGGGGAGCAGCTGCCGCCTAAGCCCAACGCCGTGAGGCGTGGGGCGAACCGCCAAACGATACCGCATCCAGCGTGGCTCGCCCGCGGCCTCACGGCCGGTCGGCTTTCACGTGCCGTGCACTCGAGCGTAAGCAGCAAGTATGAACCGCATCACAAGTCCCGCCGGCGCCGAGCATGCCTCCGGCCGGCTGCGGCGCCGCTACGAGGCGCGAGGTTCCCGTGGACTCGTCAGCGGCGCGTGGCCTTGGAGGTCGCCATCTGCGGACGCTTCACGAAGTAAACCTTCGGGTCGTCGATCACCCAGGGCGTGCTCCAGGTCCGACCGTCGTCCTGCGTGCAGACGTTGAAGAAGAACGTCTTCAGCATCTCCGTGCGGTAGCCGTAGGGGAACTGCGACGTGATGTGATCGTCCATCGTCAACTCGTCCACGCCGGGGCTGGCGAAGTAGTGCACCATGCCGTCGGGGGTGAACGACATGCCGAGCGTCCACCAGCCGAGTTGCTCGATCCGCGGACCGCGGATCTCGCCGCCGTTGCGACCGCTGCGGACGCGGATGTAGGCACCATCCTCCTTGAACTTGCCGGAATGGCTGCTCTCGAAGCAGACGAACATGCCCGGCCAGTATTCCTCGAGACCGAACCGGCCCTCATCGGGATGGTCGTCGCCGGTGATGGTCGCGTGAGTGAAGCAGCCGGCGCGGAAGCCGAAGCTCGGGCCGGTGCGATTCTCCCACTGCTCAAACGGCGGCATGTAGACGCGGACTGTGATGCTTGGGCTGTCGGCCACCGACATGCTCCGTCCGGTGAACTTCGAGAGGTTGTAGATCAGATCATCCTGCTGCATCGTGGAGGTGACGCGGCCCGGGATGCCGCCGTGGAGCGTGGCCACGAGGAGGCCGTGCCCGCTCCCTTCGAGGCCCGGCGCCGGCACCTCGACCCGCTTGACCACGTCGGGGGTGCCCCGCTTCGGTCCTTCAAACCAGCGGTTGTTGGTGCTCTTGCCGAGCGGCCCGCGCATCCGCTTATCCTGCTCCTCGGAACTCTTGGGGTGGTTGTATCTCCACGTCCACTTCTCATCCTCGAAGTCGTCGACGACGTTCTTGACGAGCGAACCAGTGCCCGGCAGGAGGACGGGCTTCTTTGGTACCGGGGGCTTGGTGGCAGCGGAAGCGGCCGCGACGTCGGGCTTCGCCTTGGCCGTGGTCGCCGTCGTGCGGGGCGGCGTGTCGGCGGCACGCGACGGCCCTGCGGACGCGAGGATGATGGCGGCCGTGCAGCAGACGGCTGAAGGCAACAAACGCGACATGGCGGCGAGGCTCCTGGGACACGACCGCGAGACCGCGACCGTGCTCCTCCTATCGGGTCCAGATGCGCCGGTTGATCAGCCGCCGGCCATGCCACCGGTCGACACGCTCGCGTCCTGCCCCCGTCGCCCCCCTTTCCCAGCTTCCGGGATCGAGGGCCATCTCCGGTGGCGTGGGCGAGAGTCGTCTGGCGTGGGGCGTCTAAAAACGTCACATATCCAGGCCCAGGCGCGGGCAGGAGGGTGCCCCGCCGCCGGTCCACAGATCCATTGCGTGTCGTGCAACCATGAGCAGACCAGTCGTCCCGATGACGTGGCCACATCTCGGTCTCTGCATCGCTATAGCCGTTGCGCCCCTCTGCGGCGCGACGGCCGCCGAGCCGCCCCGATCGCACCTCGAGCCGGCGGGAGGTGTGGCCAGCGGCCCGCCGACATTCGCCAGCCTGGGATTGACGCTGACGCGGGCCTCAGCCGTGCTGCGTCAGCAGCTCGCGATCAAACGCGGCGCGGGGCTCGTGGTCGAGGGTGTCGCGCCTGGATCCCGCGCCGCCCGCGTCGGATTCGCACAGCACGACGTGCTCGTGAGGCTCGACGACCAGTTGCTGCTGCTGCCCGAGCAACTCGACGCGCTCCTGGAGTCGGCTGAGCCCGACGCGCCGCTCGGTTGCACGGTGCTTCGAGGTGGCCACGAGGTTGTGATCCCAATCGCCAACGGCTCCCCGGTCGCGGCTCGGCCCGAGCGGAGCACGGTGGCCAACGGTGGTCTGAGGCCGACCGCCTCGAGCCTCGCGATCGTCCAGCAGTCCATGCCGAAGCATGGGCCGATCGATGCGACGCGCCTTCGCCGGCTGGCGGACGAGACTCTCGTGCGTCAGGATCCCGACTTCCAGATTCGGCTGACGAGCGGCGACGAGACGCGGCTGGTCGTCTCCGATTCCCAGGGCCGCGTCGTCTTCAACGACACGATCGACACGCCCGAGGGTCGCAGCCGGATGCCCGTCTCGGTGCGCGACCGGGTCATCCACATGGAGCGCATGCTCGAGGGACGGCAGCCCGGCACGGCGACCGCTGCGGCCAAGCCAACGGCCGAAATCGGCCGGCTCGACGTCAGCCCGATCGAACTCCGCTGACCGCGTCCGCTACCAGCCCACCTGGGCGGTGTCGCGAGACCAGCTCCCGCCGGCGGAGGTCGAGGATCGCGGCTGCGCCGTCATCGTCCGCCACGGATCGGGGCCGGTGAACGTACCGCCGGGCAGGCTGACCACCCACGGCCCCGCGCCCCGCGACATCCGCGCGAACGATTCCTCGAGCTGCCGCCGCTGGATCTCCTGCTGGCGGCGGATGCGACGCCGGTCGGCTTCCGCCGTCGCCGTCGCGTAGGCAATCCGCGCCTGCTGCGACGCCTCGGCTACCGTGTGGATTGCGTCTTCGTATCGCTGCCGCTCCAGCAGCGACCGGGCGGTATCGACCGCGGACGCCGCCGCGCGGACATCGGCCTGCACGCCTTCGGCATACCACGCCGCGACCCGTCGGACGAGCGCATCGGTCTCGTCGATGTCGTTGGCCGCCTGCCGTGCGAGCCGGTCGTCCTCGGCCGCCAGTGCCTCGCCGCGTGCTGCCGCGGTGTCAGCCGCATCGATCAGCTGGGCTGATTGCCGGAGGTCGGGACGGGCCACCCGGATGATGCCGTCGGCCACCTCGATGATCCGCGCCGCCTCGCGGCACCGCTCGTTGGCACTCACGCGGTCGGTTCGCTGCCGGCGGAGCTGCTGGTCGAGGGTCGCCACACGCTGGGCGGCTTTGTCTCGCCTGCCGGGTAGCACGCTCTTGAGCTCCTCGAGTTCGGCGAGCCGGTCGGTGACGGCCGCAAGGCAGCCCTCGACCCAGTCTTCCTGGCGAACCGTCTCCTCGAGGAGCGCCACGGCGCGGAAATAGTGTTGGACGCTCGGGGCCGCCGACGCGCGGGCCTCCTCGAGCAGTCTCTGCACGCGGCCGAGGCCGTCGTCGGCCCGGGCAATGTTCTCGGCGACATCGGACCACGAACTTTCGGCATACGACGCGGCAAGCCGCTCGGCCGCCGCGATCGCCGCCTGCCTCCGGGCGACGAGCGCCTCCACCCGCGCAGCACAGGCGGGGAGAAGTTCCTCGGTCTTGGCGCGGGCGGCGACGATGCTTTCGACGAGCGCTGCGGCCTCCGCGTTCGACCGCTCCGCGCGCTCGACGTGGACGAGTGCGGCGTCGGTCTCACCCGCGTCGAGCAGCTGGACGGCGAGTTCGGCTTGTTTGGCAGCGGCATCGAGGCGGTCGTCGGGGTTCGCGCCAGGCTCCGTCAGCAGCCAGCCCTCGGCGCGGCGGTCGGCCACCTTCTTCCGTAGTTCGGCCGTCTGCGCCACCGCCCGCTGCCGCCGATCATCCGCGGCCTCGAGCGCGTCGAGCCGACCGAGCATCGATTCCAGTGAGCCGCGGGCCTCCTCCAGGCCGCCGCGGGCGGCGACCGGGTCGCTCTCGACGTGCTCACCGGCCCGCGTCCGGCCCCGGGTCACCTCGGCGAGCACCGCCTGGAACACGGCCGCCGAGCGGCCGCGGCGGGCGACGGACTCGAGCCGCCCCGACGCCTCGGCGATCTCGGCGTCAAGTGTGGCGGCCGACTCGCGGGCCTTTTCGTGAGCGGTCTCGAGCGCGTCGAGCGGTGCCCTGCATTCGGCCGCCACATCGGCGAGCGGGGGTCGGGCCTCGGCCGACTCGAGCAGGCTCATCGCCTCATCAGCGGCCGATGTGCCGAGGAACCACTCCGCGTCGATCTTCTCCTGCGCCTTCTCCCAGACGTCCATCAGGCCGAGCCACCGCTCGCGGTAGCGGCGGATCGCCCCCTGCACGTTGTCGTACGTGGACCGGGTCATACCTTGCATCGGGGTCACGAAGTCGGGGTCTGAGTGGGGCAGCATTCGGTGCCGTTCCTGCTGGCCGTCGAGGAGGTCGGAGAGTGAGACGACCTCCTCCTTGAACGCGGCGAGTTTCTCACGGGCCGCCCGTAGCCGGCTGCCGTGCCGCGCCCACTGCACCGCCAGCCCACCGAGCAGGCCCGCGGCGCCGAGTCCGGCGAGTCCCAGCGGGAGCGTCCGCGTCGTAAAGATCCGCGCTGCCTCGGCCTTTCGCCGCTTCTCTTCGGCGGCGTCCTGCACCCACCGCTCAGTCGCGTTCACGAGTTCGGCGATCCCAGCATCGAACAGACCGTCCTTGGCGCGGGGCACGAACGTGCTGGCAATGAGTTCGCGTTCCAGGGTCGCTCGGTCGAGGCCAGCCGAGGCTTCGAGCGACCACGGCACGTCCATGGCGATCTTCCGATCACCGACATCGAGCACGATCGTGACGTCACCAGCGGGATTGAACCCTCCCTCGCTGCGGGCCGACTCCTCCCGCCAGCGGGCAACGACTTTTTCGAGAAGCGCCGCGGCGTCTTCCGTACTCGACGCGGAGTTGACCACCACCACCCTGTAATCGCGGCCGGTCTGCTGCTTGGCCGCGGCGATCGCGGCGCGGGTTTCCGCAAAATCGTCTTTCACGCCGCTGACGAACACCCGCGGCGGGTCGTTGCGATCCGGTGCCTCAGGGATCGAAGACTCGTCGGCACGGGCGCCGGCGGCCAGGGCGATCGCGACGAGGCAGAGCAGATGACGAAGAACATGCGAGAAGGTCGACATGGCGGCTCCGAAATGACGCGGGAACGGATCGAGGAGTTTATCCGCGGCCGTGGGCCGGAATCCACGGTCGGGTTTCTGCCCTAGGAAGGCTGGTTGCCGCGGGCGGCGCGGCCCATGGCGTCGGCAGCCGCCAGCGCAGTGACGACCCCAGCAGCATCGACCGGAAACGGCATCGCGTGGATCGTCTCGCCCGGGGCGGTGGCCCGCTCGGCGACGGCCGCGATCGCATGAGCGTCTGCGGCATCGACGCCGAGTTCCCCGAGCGTGACGGGGAGGCCGACGCCGATGAGAAACCCCGCGATGCGTCGGGCTTCCGCCTCGGCCTCCGCCCGAGCCGCCGCGCCTGGCGACTGCTGCGCCTCGAGCATGAGGTGCACGAGCGTTCCGAAGGCCACCTTCTCGCCGTGCAGCATGCCGTGTGTGGCAGGAACGGCCGTGAGGCCGTTGTGCACCGCGTGGGCCGCGGCGAGCCCCGCCGACTCGAAGCCGAGGCCCGAGAGGAGCGTCGTCGCCTCGATGACCCGGTCGAGCGATTCATCGACCACGCGATTGCGGCAGGCCGCGAGGGCGGCGACACCCTGCTCGAGCACGACGTCGCGGCACAGTCGCGCCAGTTCGAGCGCCGCGAGCGTGGATCGGCCGCCGCGCATGTTCGCCGCGCCGGCGGCCGTCGCGGCCCGTGCCTCGTAGTACGTGCTCAGTGCGTCGCCGATGCCGGCCGCCAGGAATCTGGGTGGGCTCTCGGCGATCACGCGGGTGTCGACAAGCACGAGGTCGGGCGAGCGGCGGTGGATCTCGTAGCCCTCGACCGACCCACGGCCCGGTCCCTCGTCGGCGTAGATCACCGATAGCGCGCTGGTGGGGGCGTCGGTGGAACAGACCGTGGGGCAGGAGACGAAGGGCAACCCGCGTGCCGCCGCCGCAGCCCGCGCCGCGTCGAGCGTCTTGCCGCCGCCGGCCCCGACGATCGCGCGCCCCCCGAATGCAGAGGCCTCGGCCGCGATCGCCGCGATCTCGCGACGGCTCGATTCGCCCCCGAAGGCGAACACGCGATGCGTCCATCCCGCCTCGGCGAACGAGTCGGCCCACGCCGGCGCGAGGCTCGCGATCGCGGCGCTGCCCGCCGCGATCAGCACCGGACCCTCGAGGCCAACGGCCCGCATTTCAGTCGCCAGTTGCCGCGAGACTCCGGGGCCCTGCACGTATCGCAGCGGCGAGCAGAAGACGAGCGGTGGGCGGTGGGCGTCGTGCATCGAGCGGGCGTCAGAAGCCGCCGATGTCGTCGGCGGTCACCCGTGGCGGTCGCGGCGTCGGGGCTGCTGGCGTCGTCGGACGCGGGGCGAGTGGCAGTCGTGTCGAGGGCAGCAGGCCGCCTCGTGGAACGCCGGCGCGAGATCCCGTCGGCCGACTCGTGTCGGGGAGCGGAATGCCCGCGTTGAGCGTGGGCTTCGGTGCCATCGATCCGTAGCCCGGCCGCGCCCCAGGAGCGCCGGCGCGGATGCCGCCGGTGACTGATCCGGATCGCGACGATCCCCACGAAGGCGGTTTGTTTGTCGATTGCCGTTCGGGATCGCCCGCCTTCAACGAAGGCACTTTCGGCACGGAGGGACCTGATGTGCTTGAGACGGCTGGCTTGGAGTCTGGCACCCTGGTGCCAGGCAGGGCGGGGCTGGCGGACGAACGCTTTCGAGGTTCGGGCGGCATGTCGAGATGGGTGTCGGGTTCGGCTGGACGATCCTCGTCGGTCGGCTCGCCGTCCGCAACGATCCGGGGCTTTCCAGTGACGGGATCGAGACCACCGTCGAGTTCGAGTTGCATGCGGCTGCGTCGCATCCGCGCTCGCGCGACAGACGCCTCGGACTCGTCGATCGTGCCATTGCCGTCGAGATCCCACTGGCGGACGAGTTCGTCGCGGGACGCGCCCGAGTCCTTAACCCCCGGCACCATGCCGCGGCTTCGCAGGCCGCCCGTGGGATCGGGCTCTTCGGTCGACTGAGCGGCCGACGGACGCACGGTGGCGGCGACGGCAACGACGAGCAGAGCCGCGATGTGGAGAGGGCCAACAGAGCACGTTGCGAACATGAAAAAACCCCCGGCGAGGTGGCGGCGCGATCGAGTCATCCTATCGCGGCGGCCGGCACCGTCGCCAGCGCGGCGGCCATCCGTTCGGCCGCGGCAGCCGCGTCGCCGCCCGACCTTTCGAGTTCGCGGGCCGCGACGTGGCAGTGGACGACGTGGCCGCCGACCCGCGTCGCCGGCGGATCGACGGTTCGACACGCTGCCTCAGCGAGTGGACACCGCGGATGGAACCGGCAGCCGGACGGCGGGCGGGCCGGGCTGGGCACGTCCCCGGGCAGCACGATTCGTCGCCGTCGGCGGTGCACGTCCACCGAGGGCACCGCCGAAAACAGCGCGATCGTGTAGGGATGCAGTGCGACTCGGCGTAGGTCGAACGCGGCCGCCTGCTCCACGATCCTGCCGAGATACATCACCGCAACCTCGTCGGCGACATACTCCACCGCGGAGAGGTCGTGCGAGACGAAGAGGTAGGTGAGGCCGAGCCGGTCGCGGAGATCGACGAGCAGGTTGAGCACCTGTGCCTGGATCGAGACGTCGAGTGCGGAGATCGGCTCATCGAGCACGACGAACTCGGGTTCGAGGACGAGGGCCCGCGCGATTGCGATGCGCTGCCGCTGGCCACCGGAGAACTCGTGGGGATAGCGTTCGAGTGCTTCCGCCGGCATGCCCGTGCGATCGAGGGCCTGTTGGATGCGGCGGAGGCGGTCGGCCGCGTCACCCATGCGATGAACGATGAGGCCCTCCTCGAGGATCCTCCGCACCGTCATTCGGGGATTGAGCGACCCGTACGGATCCTGGAACACGATCTGCATCCGCCGTCGGAGCGCCCGCAGTGCGGCACCGCCGAGCTCGCGGACATCGTGGCCCCCAATGACGATCCGGCCGTCGGTCGGCTCCACCAGCCGAAGGATGCTCCGGCCTACGGTCGTTTTCCCGCAGCCACTCTCGCCGACGAGCCCGAGCGTGCGGCCGCGCGGGATGGAGAAGCTCACGCCGTCGACGGCCCGCACGGCGCCGACCTGCCGGCGGAGGAGGCCGCGGCGGATCGGGAAGTGCGTCTGCAGATCATCGACGAGCACGAGCGGTTCGGCGGAGAGCGATGTCATGCGGGGGCGTTCTCCACCTCGGCTCGATGGGGATCGCCGAGCTGGGTTGCGTAGTGGCAGCGGACGAAGTGGCCCGGCTCGACCTCGTGGAGCTCCGGCACCGTCATCCCGCAGGCCGGTCCGTCGGCCTGAATCGCCCGCGCGTACGCACACCGCGGGTGGAATCGGCAGCCGGGGGGGAAAGCCTGCGGTGGCGGCACCATGCCGGGAATCGTCCGCAGCGGCGTCCGGCGGTCACTGCGCACGGCATCGAGGTCGGGCCGGGCCGCAAGCAGGCCGATCGTGTAAGGATGGAGCGGCCGCGCGAAGAGCACGTCGGCACGTGCCCGCTCCACGATCCGGCCGGCATACATCACGGCCACGTCGTCGCAGGTCTCCGCCACGACGCCGAGATCGTGGGTGATCAGCAGGATCGCTGTGCCGAGCCGTTTCCGCAAGTCGGCGAGCAGGTCGAGGATCTGGGCCTGGATGGTGACGTCGAGGGCTGTCGTGGGCTCGTCGGCAATCACGAGGTCGGGCTCGCACGCAAGGGCCATCGCAATCATCACCCGCTGCCGCATGCCGCCGGAGAGCTGATGAGGATATTCATCGAGCCGTCGCTCGGGATCGGCGAGCCGCACAAGCCGGAGCATCTCGAGCGCCCGTGTCCGGGCCTCCTCGCGGCCGCAGGCCTTGTGAAGCAGCACCGCTTCGGCGACTTGGTCGCCCACCGTGAACACCGGATTGAGGCTCGTCATCGGCTCCTGGAAGATCATCCCGATCCGCCCGCCCCGGACCTGCCGTAGTTTCGGCTCAGGCAGCGTGACGAGGTCGACGGCGCCCGCGGGTGAGTCGAGCGTGATCGATCCCGACTCAATCACGCCCGGCGCCGCCACCAGTCGGAGGATCGACATCGCCGTCACGCTCTTCCCGCAGCCACTTTCGCCGACGAGCCCGAGCGTCCGTCCCCGCTCGATCGACAGCGACACGCCATCGACCGCCGGCACGCGGCCGGCGGGCGTGTGAAACGCCGTCACGAGATTGCGGATATCAAGGAGTGGCATCGTTGGTTCGTGAGTCACCACGGGCGGCAGACGCTTCCAAACACGATTCAGGACACGATCCAGAACATGGATTGAGCAGGCGGCGGGATCGGGGCGAGGATGACGAGCGTCGGCTATCCTGCCGTTGGCGAGGCAACTCGTCCCGTCCCGCCGCCGGGGTTGGCGAGTTGGAGATGAGCAACGAGAGGCCATTCGGTCTCATTTCCGAGCCTCGCGCAGTCGGGGATCAGTCGCTTCCTGCAGGCCCTCGCCGACGAGGTTGTAGGCGAGCACCGTCAGGAAGATGGCGATACCGGGAAACACCACTAGCCACCACATGGCGAGGTTCGAGCGGGCGCCGTTCAAGATCGAGCCCCAACTCGCCGACGGGGGCGGCGCTCCGAAGCCAAGGAAGGAGAGGCCGCTTTCGACGAGGATCGCCGCGGCGATGCCGAAGGTGATCGGCACGAGAATCGGAGCTAGGGCGTTGGGCAGGATGTGTCGGAGCATGATCCGCAGCGGCCCGGCGCCGGCGGCCCGAGCGGCCGTCACGTATTCCGCCCCCTTGAGCCTGAGGAACTCGCCGCGGGTGAGCCGGGCGATGCCGGTCCAGCCCGTGAAACCGATGATCGCCATGGTGTGCCAGATCGTCGGCTTCTCGATGATCGCCACGATGGCCAGGATCAGCACGAGCGTCGGGATGCACATCACGATCTCGGTGACCCTGCTGGTCACGGCGTCGATCCAGCCACCGAAGTAGCCGCCGAGGGCGCCGATGAGAATCCCGATCGTGCCCGCGATACCCATCGAGACGAAGCCGACGAGCAGCGCCACGGTGGTGCCGTGCACCATCTTTGCGAGCACGTCGACCCCCGCCTGGTCGGTGCCAAACGGATGCGATCGGCTGGGGATGCCCTTGTCCATCGCGGGATTTTCGGGTCGGCCCGGCCACTCGTCGGCGCGGACCGCCCGGTAGGGATCCTGGAAGAAGAGCGGCCAGATCGCCCAGCTCTCGGGATCCTTCTCGGCGAGGTTCTTTGGGTAGGTGCCGCGGAACTTGTCCTTGGCGAAGATTGCGGGCTCAAACCGGCGGTCGACGTAGGCGAGGCACGGTGCGTAGAGCCGGCCCTTGTAGCGGCAGAGCACGGGCTTGGTGCCCGCAATGGCCGGCGCGAACGCGGCGACGGCCATGAGGAAGCCGACGAAACCGAGCGCGGCCATCGCCAGCGGTCGCCGCCGGTATCGCCGCCACGCCTCGATCCAGAATCCGTGGGCGGCCATCATTCCACGCTTACCCGGGGATCGACGGCGCAGTAGAGCAGGTCGGCGAGGAGCTGCCCGAGAAGCGTGAGCACGCTGAACATCAGCGTCAGCCCCATGACTGTCGGATAGTCGCGTTCGCGGATGCTCTCGAAGAACAGCCGGCCCATCCCCGGCCAGGTGAAGATCTGCTCGATGATGATCGAGCCGCCGACGAGCGACGGCAGCGAGAGGCCGAGGAGCGTGACCAGCGGGATCAGCGTGTTTCGGAAGGCGTGGCGAAAGAGCACTCGCCACGGCCCCGCGCCCTTGGCCCGGGCGGTACGGATGTAGTCCTGCCGGACCGCCTCGGCCATGGTCGCCCGGATGAACCGCGTGTCGTAAGCGAGGCTCACGTAGGTCTGGCAGGCGACCGGAAGGATCATGTGCCGCGCCACGTCGATGATCCGCGATCCGAGCGGGGCATCGGGCGGCAGGTCGGCCATCCCAAAGAGCGGTAACTCCCAGACCGTGCCCTTGCTCCACACGGAGAACATGATCTGCAGGAAGAGCGCGGCCACGAACGTGGGGAACGAATAGAGCGCGTAGAGCACGAGGCTCACGCCGCGTTCATCGGCTGTGCCGGAGCGGGCCGATGCGTAGAGGCCCAGGGGGATGGCCAGCGTCCAGATCAGCAGAAAGGCTGTCCCCGAGACGAGCAGCGTGGGGCCGAGCCGCTCGCCGATCAGCGTCGTGACCGGCTGCTTGCGGGTGATCGACCGGCCCAGGTCGCCGCGGAGGAGGTTGCCGGCCCACTGCAGGTAACCCTCGGCCCATGACTTGTCGAGGCCGTAGGCCCGCTGCATCCGTTCGTAGTCGGCCGCGCTCACCTTGCGGCTTGGGTCCTCGCCGAGCTGGGCGGTGAGCGGGTTGCCCGGCATGGCGCGGGCCAAGGCGTAGACCACGATCGTGATCGCCACGAGCGTGACGCATCCCAGCATCAATCGCCTTACGAGGTAGGTCGCCATGGGTCACTCGGCCCGCGGCTTCCACAGGCTGCCGGAGCCGGGGGAGTAGTGGTAGGGACCCCGCGGGCTGAAGGCGTAGCCCCGCAGGCTCTTCGAGAAACCGTAGAAACTGTTTCGCCAGAAGAGCCAGGTGTAGGGCTGGTCTTCGTAGAGGATCTCCTGGATGCGGGCGTACTTCTCGGCGCGGCGATTGCGGTCGAGTTCGCGGCGGCCTTCCGCAAAGAGCCGGTCGACCTCGGGGTTTGAATAGCCGCAGTAGTTTCGCATCTCGCCGGTCTTCCAGATGTTCTCCGAGGTGTCGGGGTCGGTGCCTGAGCCCCAGCCTGAGAAGCAGGCCTGGAAGTTCTTCTTTTGCATCATCTCCTGCATCGCCGTCACCTCCACCGGCCGGACGTTGGCGATCACCCCGATCTGCTCGAGGTTCTCCTTGAGCAGCGTGCAGATCGCGATCCGAAATGGCTGCTGATTGACCAGCAGCGCGAACTCAAAAGGCACGATCTGGCCATCGATCTCCTTATCGCGGATACCGTCGTTGTCGTGGTCGGTCCAGCCAGCCTCGTCGAGCAAGGCCTCGGCCTTGTCGAGGTCTTGCTTGTAGGGCTCGAGCCTCTTCGGGCCGGCCATCCACGAGCCAGGTGCGAAGTTGCCGGCGCATGGTTCATAGAGCCCGAGGCAGATCTTTTCGAGCATCCGATCGTGGTCGAAGGCGTAGCTCATCGCCCGCCGCACCCGGCGGTCGGCGAAGAATGGCGTGCCGATGTTCCAGGCGAAGTGGAAGCTCACCCACTCGGGAGCCGTGGCCTTGGTATTGAGCCGGTAGTAGTCGTCGTCGATGGTCTGCGTGGTCCACTGCTCGGGCTGGAGGATCATTTCGTCGATCTCGCCCGACTTGAGGGCCAACAGCGCGGTGTTGGGATCCTCGATGATCCGGAAGCGGATGTCCTTGAAATACGGCTGCTCGCGGGCCGTGCGGCCGTTCACCTGGCTCCAACTCTCGCGCCGTCTGAGCACGATCTCCTGGCCGCGTTTCCGCGAGAGGATCTCGTACGGGCCGCCCGAGATGGGCTTCTCCTCGAGGGTTACGTGCTCTGGGCTGTCCTTGAGCGTTGGGTCTTTTTCCCACGTGCCTTCGTAGACGTGCTGCGGCAGCACCGGGTAGTTGATGTTCCAGACATTGGTGGCCAGGGGCTCCTTGTGAAAGAAGACTACGGTGCGGTCGTCGTAGGCGTGGACACCCTTCATCTGGTCGGTGCCGGTGCGGACCGCGGGCACGGGCACGCGCGGGTCCATGATCACCCGGTAGGTGAATGCGATGTCGTGGGCGGTGATCGGCTTCCCGTCACTCCACACGACGTCGTCCCGCATCACCACCTTGTCGTAGAGCCCGTCGGCGCTCGTCTGCCAGCTGACCACCGTCTCGGCGTTGGCGAAGGGCTCGAGGGTGCGGTCGTAGGAAAAGAGCCCGAAGCCGGTGAGTCCGAGGATGTCGAACTCGGCGCTGGAGCTGATCAGGATCGGGTTGGTGCTGCCGAGGTCGCCCGCCACGTGGCGATCGATGCGGGCCTCGAGGTCGGCCGCGCCCTTCTCGGGAAGGCGGCCGAGGGCCGAGAGGATCGTGGCGTTGGCTTGCGCCGAGTCGTTCTTCAGCGCCAGTGCTTCGGCCACCGTGCCGAGGACCGGCTCCTTCGCCTGCTGTTCGCGGAGCACGGCGAGCGCATCCTTCACAGGGCGGTCGATCCACTTGGCGTCACGATCGAGCGCCTCAAGCGGCGGCGGCTCGAATGCCGCCTCCGGCGGGGCGGACTGGCGCGCGTCTGTTGTTGTTGCCTGCGCCGCCGGCGCCTCCGGCTCCGCCACGAGCCGGCCCTTCTCGGATCGGCTGCACCCTGCGGCCACCACGGCCGCCACGCAGGCCACCGCGGCCCACAGCCACGGTGCCGAAGCACGGACCGTCATCTGACGGAAGAAGACGGGCATGGATGACTCCGGGGCGCGGAAAAGCCCCGATGCTACGGGGCCGCGCGGGGCCGGGTCAACTTTCGCCGCCCCGGTTCACTCCGGGAACTTGTGTCCCAACTTCTCGCGCTTCGTGGCGAGGTACCGCTCGTTGAACTCGTGGACCGGCGGGATGATCGGCACCTGATCGACCACTTCCAGGTCGAAGCCGCCGTAGATGAACGCGTCGGTCTTCTTCGGGTTGTTGGTGAGGAGGCGAATACGGCTGAGGCCGAGGTCCTTGAGGATCTGGATGCCCACACCGTACTCCCGCGAGTCGGCCTTGTAGCCGAGCGCGAGGTTCGCCTCGACGGTATCGAGGCCTTGGTCCTGGAGCTGGTAAGCCCTGATCTTCTCGACGAGGCCGATCCCGCGGCCCTCCTGCGGGAGGTAGACGAGCACGCCGCAACCCTCGCGGCCGATCATCTCGAGGGCCATGCGGAGCTGGTCGCCGCAGTCGCACCGCAGGCTGTCGAGCAGGTCGCCGGTGAAACACGACGAGTGCAGTCGCACGAGCGGTGTATGTGCCGCCGCCACATCGCCCAACGTCAACACAATCGGCTGCTGGGTCTCGAACTTCACGCCGTAGGCGACGATTCGGAAGCGGCCCCACGTCGTCGGCAGGTCGGCCTCTGCGATCCGCTCCACGAGCTTCTCGCGGGTGCGGCGGTGACGAATCAGCTGTTCGATCGAGATGATCTCAAGGCGATGCTTCGCAGCGAGGGCGAAGAGCCCGTCGCGGTTCGCGCGGTTGCCCGAGTCATCGAGAATCTCGCAGATCACTCCGGCGGGCGGTCGACCCGCGAGCCGGGCGAGATCGACGGCCGCCTCGGTATGGCCGGCGCGGCGGAGGACTCCGCCCTCCTTCGCGACGAGCGGAAAGAGGTGGCCGGGTCGGACGAAATCGCCCGGCACGCTCTCGGGATCGAGGATCGCCGCAACCGCCTTAGCTCGCTCGGCGGCAGTGATTCCGGTCTTCGCGGAGCGATGGTCCACGGGCACGGTGAAGGCGGTGCCGAGCGGCGCGGAGTTTGTGGCCACCATCATTGGCAGGTCGAGTCGTTTGGCCACATCGGGCAGGATCGACATGCAAACCTGACCGCGGCCCTCCCGGATCATGAAGTTGATCACCTCGGGCGTCGAAGCGTTGGCGGCACAGACGAAGTCGCCCTCGTTCTCGCGGTCTTCGTCGTCGGCGACGATCACGGTCTCGCCACGGGCGATCGCGGCGATGGCGGCCTCGACGGAGGAGAAGCGACTGGGCATGCGGCTGAACCGATTGGCGGGTGTGAGGGAAGACGCCCCATTATAGGATGCAGCCGGCGGCCGCCCGCCGCCCGCACCACCAACTCCCCGGAAGGAAGCGGATCGCCGCGATGCTCGACCGTGAGGAATACATCGAGCAGGCCTACCTATTCCGGTCGTTCGGGGACCGAATTCTCGCCGGCATTGCGGCTCAGGAGGCGCTCGTGGCGATCGGCCAGGAGGTGCTCGCCACGTCAAAGCTGCCGATGGCACTCGACTACCTGGCGGGCGAACTGAAACTCGTTGGCACGCTGTCCACCGCGATGACCCGGCTGCGGCACTACTTCACTCCGTTCCAAACGTTCGTGATTGCCACTGCCGAGGAGGAGGGCGGGCGGTTCGACATGCGGACGGCCCTGGCGATGCTGGAACGGGAGGCAAACTACCGCTCCGAGGCTGCGACGCCACAGGGGCTCTTCCTCTACCGCTTCGAGTGTCTGTCGCGAAACCGTCTTGACTACGCCCGGGGCCTGGCGGCGATCGCGGCCGACGACATCTTCGACGCTGCCTGGAAGGCCTGGATCGAGATTGTCTCCCGGCAGGTGGGGCTGATTGACCTCGCCGACCTCGTCTACGTCCGGAGCCCCGAGTACTGGCGGGTGGAGAAGCGCGACGCGCTCGTGGCGGGCCGTGCCGCGCCCGAGCCCGATCGAGTCATCCTGTTTGGCGACAAGGAGGGGCGGATCGCCCGGGCCAACCGCGGCAAAGACCCGCTTTTCTTTTTCGCGGCGCTCCAGCGGCAACTCGGCTATCCCGCCGTGCCGCGGGTCAATCCGCTCGCGCCGTCTTCTGAGTCGCCGGCACTCCTTGCCCGCCGGCTCGAACGGCTGGAGATGCGGGTGAAGCTCCTCGAGGAGGAGTCGCGGGGCGGGATCGATCTGTCTCGGTTCGACCCCAAGAACTTCCCGCTCGTCCGCGACGAATGACCGCCTCCATCCGCGCCGAGATGGCGCACCTCGTCGAGGCCGCGATCGCCGCCGTGAGGCCGGAAGCGCTCGTGCCGCATCGGCTTGCCGCGGCGCGTGGGGAACTCCTGCTCGACGGGCAGGCGTTCCCTGTGGCAGCGAGGCTCGGCGGCCGAGTCGTCGTCGTCGGCGGTGGCAAAGCGGCGGCCGGCATGGCTGCCGCGGTGGAAGCAGTGCTCGCGTCGGCCCGGCCCCAGGGGGGCACGGTGAGTGGCCTCGTGAGCGTGCCGGCGGGCTGCGGGAGGCGCCTCGGCCACGTGGAGGTCCGCGAGACGCGGCCCGCGGGCGTAAACCTGCCGACGGTTGCGGCCGTCGCCGCGACGGGTGACATGCGGGAGGCGGTGGCGTCCCTGGGGCCCGACGACCTCGCGATCGTGATTGTCACCGGGGGCGGTTCGGCACTCCTGGAGGATCCTCGTGACGGCGTGACACTCGATGGCGTGATCGCCGTCAGCCGATCCCTGTCGGCGGCCGGAGCAGATATCCGTGAACTCAACCTCGTCCGCCAGGCCCTCAGCCGCGTGAAGGCAGGCGGTCTGGCGCGAGCCTGCGGCGCGGGACGGCTGGTGGCCCTCGTGCTTTCTGACGTGATCGGCGATCCCCTCGATCTGATCGCCTCTGGTCCCTGCATGCCGGCATCGACTGATCCAGCCGCCGCCCTGGCGGTCCTCCGGCGACACGCTGCGGTGGATGTCGCCCCAGACGTGACGCGGCATCTCGAGCGAGCCCTCGCCGATGGGACACCGCCTGCGCTGCATGCAGTCGGGGGCGAGTGGATGACCCCGTCGGGCTGCCATGTCAGCCACGTGCTTCTCGGTAGCAATGCCACCGCGGTTGACGCGGCAGCGCGGACGGCACGCGACCTCGGCTACGACGTGACGATCCGACACGCCGTGCCCACGAGCGAGACCGCCGAATCGGTCGGCCCCCGGCTCGCCGCCGAGGCCACCGGACTCTACGCGGCTGCAGCCCGCGACGGTCGGCCTCGGGCGGTCATCGAAGGAGGAGAGGCGGTTGTGACCGTGCCCTCCGAGCACGGCGTTGGCGGCCGCAACCAGCAGACGGTGCTGGCGGCGGTCGAGGCCTGGTGGTGTGCGGGCGAACCGTGGCCTGCGGGGCTGGCGGTCGCGAGCATCGGCACCGATGGCGAGGACGGGCCGACCGACGCTTCGGGAGGTGTCGTGGACGACGACGTCGCACAGCGGCTTTCGGGCGCAGGCATCGACGTCGCCCGCGCGGTGGCGAGGTGCGACGCCTATCCCGCGCTCGCCGCGGCAGGCGGTCTCATTCGCACGGGCCCGACGGGTACGAACGTCGCCGACGTGCGGATTATTCTGGCGAGGCCGTGACGAAGGCGATTCGTCACAGGTTGAAAACCTGTGCTACGTGAGAGCGCTGCGGCGTGGGGCTGCCCGTGCCCCAAGAGCCGGCGTTGCTGACCAGCGCAGCCATGGATGGCGGAGCGCAGTCAGCATCGAGAGAGCGG
>CAMBSN010000046.1 GCA_945870505.1 Candidatus Kuenenia stuttgartensis
GTCGCCGAGGTCGGCGAGCACGTCGAGCTTGCCGTCGCCGAGAGCATCGATGGCCGCGGCGAACGCGGTGAACCATTCACCGGCGGCGTCGGTTGCATCGACGTCGGCCGCGCGGATCGCGGCGTCGAGGAGTTCTGCCGGCGACTCGCGCGGTGAGGCAGCCAGCGACTCCACCACAGCCTGCTGAAGGGGGTCGAGCGGTTCGTCGGCGGGTGTCTGCGCCCGCGCGGCCACCGCCACGGCCAGGAGCATCAGGACGGCGCAGGCCGCGTCCGAAGGGCGACGACGTGCGTTCCGCGGGCATCCTGCCATGGCGGGTGAGACTGCCTTGAGCTACGGCGTGGCCGCGGCTCCCAGCCGCCGTCGCCAGCCGGCAATCTGTTCGGCCACCGAGGCGGGGGCGGTGGAGCCGAAACTCGCCATCCGCTCAACTGCCCGAGAGGCCCCCAAGGCACCGCGCAGCGAGGCATTCCAGCCGGCGTATTCGCGAGAAAACTCCTCATCGTCAAGGTCCGCCAGGGCCACGCCCCGGGTCATCGCCAGGCGGACGAGCCGGCCGACCGTTTCGTGGGCGGTCCGCTGCGGCACGCCCTGGGCGATGAGCGCCTCCATCAGGCTCGTGGCGTCGAGGTGCCCGAGTTCGATCGTGGCCGCGATCCGCTCGCGGTCGAACGACGTGCCTGTGACGAGCGGCGCGGCGACGCCGAGTGCGGCATCGAGCGTGTCGATCGAATCGAAGAGCGTCTCCTTGTCTTCCTGGAGGTCGCGGTTGTAGGCGGTGGGCAAGCCCTTGAGGAGCACGAGCAGGGCCTGCGCGTTGCCGATCGCCCGGGCGCTCTTGCCGCGGATGAGTTCCAGCACGTCGGGATTGATCTTCTGCGGCATGATGGAACTGCCCGTGCAGAAGCCCTCGGGGAGTTTCAGAAACCCGAACTCCTGGGTGCTGTAGAGGATCCACTCCTCAGCCCACTGCGAGAGGTGGACCATTGTCAACGCGATCACGAAGGTGAGTTCGCAGGCGAAGTCGCGGTCGCTGGCACCGTCGAGGCTGTTGGCGGCGACCGCCTCGAAGCCGAGCGCCTCCCGCACGTGCTCGCGGTCGATCGGCAGGCTCGAGCCGGCCACGGCTCCCGAGCCGAGGGGCAGCACATTCGTCCGCTTCCGACAGTCGGCGAGCCGGTCGCGATCGCGGGCGAACTTCTCGCACCAGGCGAGGAGTTGGTGGCCGGCAAGCACCGGCTGGGCTCGGCGCATGTGGGTGTAGGCTGGGATAACGAGCCCCTGCTCCCGCTCCGCAAAGCTGAGGAACGCCCGCTGGAGTTCGCCGAGGCCGTGGTCGAGCCGGTCGATCGCCCGCCGGCAGAAGAGCCGCAGGTCGGTCGCCACCTGGTCGTTGCGGCTCCGGGCCGTGTGAAGTTTGCGGCCCGTGTCGCCGAGCCGAGCGGTGAGCGCCGACTCGATGTGAAGGTGGATGTCCTCCTTCGACACGCTGTATTCGAACCTGCCGGCGTGGATCTCGCCGCGGATCTCCTCGAGCACGTGCGCGATCGAGTCGGCCTCGTGCACGGTCATCAGGCCGCAGTTGGCCAGCATCCGGGCGTGGGCGATCGAGCCGTCGATGTCGTCGTCGGCGAGCCGGCGGTCGAACGACACGCTCTCGGAGAAGAGCTCCACACGCCTGTCGGTCGGCTCGCGGAACACGCCGCCCCAGGCCTTTTCCTGTCGGGTCGATGACTGCGGACCTTCGGCGTTCGACACGGAGGTGTTCCTTATGGGGATCGTGACCGGTGAAACTTACCCTCCCGCCCCGTCGCCATGAAACGCCACCCCGGCGGCCGCCCGCTACACTTCAAGGCATGACGACTCCCGAGGAGTTCCTGGCGCCCGGCGGGCGGCTCGCCGCGCGGCTGGCCGGATGGGAGTCGCGGCCACAGCAGATCGAGATGGCGAACCTCGTGGCTGAGGCTATCGCCGCGCGGAAGCACGCGATCGTCGAGGCGGGCACTGGCGTCGGGAAGAGCCTCGCCTACCTCGTGCCGGCGGTCCTCGCCGCCACGGCCGACCAGGCGGAGCCCGTGGAGCCGGTCGAGCCCGACTGGGACGACGAGCCTCCGGTCGAGGGCCACCCACGTGGCGCCCGACGCGTCGTGATCTCGACCCACACGATCGCGCTGCAGGAGCAACTCGTCGACAAGGACATTCCCCTTGTCGCCGCGGTGATGCCCCGGGAGTTTTCCGCAGTGCTCGTGAAGGGGCGGAGCAACTACGTGAGCCTGCGGCGGCTGGAACTCGCCATCGAACGCTCCGGCAGCCTCTTTCCCGAAGAAGGAGAGCGGGCCGAACTGCTCGAACTCGCCGCGTGGGCCCGGCGGACGGGCGACGGCTCGCTCGCCGATCTCCCGACGCTGCCGAACGCCGCCGTCTGGGACGAGGTGGCCAGCGACTCGGGCAACTGCATGGGCCGCGCCTGCCCGTATAACGCTCGATGCCACTACTACGCCGCCAGGCGGCGGATGGCGCACGCTCAGGTGCTGGTGGTCAACCACGCGCTCTACTTCGCCGACCTCGCCGTCCGCCGATCGGGCGCGAGCCTGCTGCCGCCGCACGACATCGTGATCCTCGATGAGGCCCATACCGTCGAGGCGGTGGCCAGCGAGCATCTGGGTATCAGCGTGTCGAGCGGCGGGGTCGAGCGGGTGCTTTCGAAGCTGCACAGCGAGCGGACCCATCGCGGCCTCCTCACCCACTACAAGATGCACGACCTGGAACTCGACGTCCGTCGCTGCCGACGGGCCGCCGAGGCTTTCTTCATGGAGGTTCGCGAGGCGGTGGGCGACCGCAGTGGGCCGCCCTGGCGGATCGCGGCAGCCGGGCTTGTGCCCAACTCGCTCGGCGAGCACCTGCAGTCGCTCTCCCGAAGACTCCGCGCGGCAGCCGACGGCATCGGGAATCCGGCTGAGCGGCTCGACTTCACGTCGCTGGCCGATCGGCTCGACGCGCATGCCGGTGCCGTGGCCACCTGGCTCGGCCAGAAGGAACCGAGGAGCGTCTGGTGGGTGGACGCCCAGCGCTCTCGCCGCGGCCGCGAACGGATCACGCTGGCAAGCGCGCCGGTGGACGTGGGCGAGACGCTCCGCCGCGAACTCTTCGGCCGCGTGGGCACGGTGGTGCTCGCCAGCGCGACGCTCGCGGTGCAGACGCCCAAGACCCGCCGCGATGACGACGAATGGAGTGGCGATCGGCCCGCCGCGAGCCCTCCCGCAGCCGACGGCTTCGCCTTCCAGCGGCGGCGGCTGGGACTGTCCGACACGGCGCTCTCGCGGAGGCTCGGAAGCCCGTTCGACTACCCCCGGCAGGCGAAGCTCGTGCTGATCGACCGGCTCCCCGATCCGGCCAGCCGCGACGCCTACGATGCGGCCGTCGTGACGATGATTCGCCGCCACGTGGCACGGAGCGAGGGCCGGGCGATGGTGCTCTTTACGAGCCACGCATCGCTCGCCAAGGCGTCGGCAGAACTCGCCGGCTGGTGCGTGCGGCGGAACTACCGGCTCGTCAGCCAGGCCGACGGCTTGCCGCGGTCGCGGATGCTGGAGATGTTTCGCGAGGGGCCGGCGAGTGTGCTATTAGGCACCGACGGTTTCTGGCAGGGGATCGACCTACCGGGCGACTGCCTCGTGAACGTGATCATCACGAAACTCCCATTCGCGGTGCCCGACCGGCCGCTCGTGGCCGCGCGGATCGAAGCCATCAACCAGGCGGGCGGCAACGCCTTCGCCGAGTATCAGCTCCCCGAGGCGGTGCTCAAGCTCAAGCAGGGTTTTGGGCGGTTGATCCGCACGCATACCGACCGCGGCGCCGTGGTGATTCTCGATCCACGGATGCTCACGAAGCCCTACGGAAAGGTCTTCATCGAGAGCCTGCCGCCGGCGACGCTCGAGATCGAGCGGTTTGCCGACGAGGAGTGAGGGCTCGGGCCTGCCCCTCGTAGCACAGGTTTTCAACCTGTGTGTCTTCGCGGTTCGCGGCGGCTCGGGGCTACCCGTGCCCCGTCGCCGGACGTTCGCGGATGCCATCGTGGCATCCACTTACTGCATGTCCGCTGCGCTTCGCCATCGTGGCTGCGCTTGCTCCCATAGCCCGGCTCTCGGGGCACGGGCAGCCCCTCGCTGCATCCGTTTCGGAGTAGCACAGGTTTTCAACCTGTGCCTATCCGCTCCGCGTGGCCCGGCGTCTGCGGTCCGCGGCACTCGTGCCCCATCACAGCTTCAATCCCCAGACCGGTCCTGCGGTGCGGTTTCTCTGAATCGGCCGGAGCCGCTCGAGGATTGCGGCCTGCGGCGGAACCGTGACGGGCGTGAAGGTGCCGCCGTGGGCCGTGGCGATGGCGACGAGGTTCCGGTTGAAATCCTGCTGCCTGAGCAGTTTGTCGGGGTCGACCTGCCCCGTCCGCCGGTCCAACACCCCTTGCTGCATCCCAAAGGTGTGCACCAGCGCACCGCCGAAATCGGCGCGGGTGACCCGATCGACGACGCTCGCGGCATGCTCGCCGTCGGAGAGGAAGTACACCACATCGGCACTAACTTTTCCGGCGAGCCTCACGGCCTCGTCGATCCCTTGGCCCCCGCCACACATCTCCACCGAGGCCAGCCAGGCCCGAAGCCGCTGCTTGTTGTCGGGGGATGCCGGTTGGAGCGCATCCACGCGCTCGGGATGAAACATCGGATAGGCGGCGTCGCTGAAGAAGACGACGAAGAAGGACTGGTCTGGCCGGAGCGAATCGACCGCCCGTGCCACTTCGTCGAGGACCGCGTGGAACCCGCCATCCCGGTAGCTGTTGGAGTTGTCGCAGATGAAGCAGACCGTTTGCCCCTGGCCCGGGCGGCCAAAGAAGGAGCCGGCTTCCGGTTGACCTCCGCCTACCGGTCCGCCTCCGCGACCCGCTCCGGACGATCCGCCGCCGGCACCGCCCATGGCAGCCAGCGCGTCGGCCGAATCGAACGACACGGGTATCACCGCCGACGGGTCGGTGGCGAAGGCCGCCTCATCAAACGCCACGTCGTCAATCGCAACGGCATCGGCTGTGAGGGCATTGAGTTCCGGGGGCTGGTCTGCGGCCTGATCAACCTCGGCCGGCGCCTCAGCATGTGCTTCAAACTCAACCGGGGTCATTTCGTCGACGAAACTCTCCTCGAGGGCACCGAGCGTGAGCACGGGACGCTTCGGTTTCGCTTCGGCAGCGACGAAGATCAGCGCGAGCCCGAGAATCGCCACGACGTTCACCCCGGCACTCACCAGGGCAGGCATGAACGGCTGGAGCCGACGTCCGCCGTCCAGAGCGCTGGGAAGGCGGGCAGCCACCACCGCCTTGGACGCTCGCGGCCGCGTGCGCGTCGGCCGCTGGGAGACCGGCTTGTGCTGGGCCACTGGAATCGCCCGCGGGGCCCTGACTCTTGTGCGACGCGCGCCGGCCTTGGCCTGCGGCGCGTGTTCGGCGGGTTTGGTGGCTGCGGTCACGACTGCCGCAGCGGCGGCGAGATCGGCCGTGGACGTTCTGACGTCTGCCAGACGGTCGGCGAGTTCCGGAGGAACCGGGCCGCCGCCTTCGCCCATCAGCCCGGCCAGTTCTGCGGCCCGTTCCGAGATTCGCCGACCGAGGTCCGCCAGTTCGCCAAGAACCGACACCAACCGTGAATCATCGCGAGACATCGTTCCTTTCCTCGAGGCTCGCCACGCCGGCGTCCTGGATCGACCTCCGGCTGGTGGCGAACCCCACCGTATCAAGGGGCTCGCCCCTCCTCAAGCAACGGGCGCGCGACACGCGCCGGGGCCGAACGGGGGGCCCCCGCGGCGGCAACTCGGGGCTGCCCATGCCCCGTCGCCGGACGCTCAGCGGCTGCACCGATCAGCGAAGCCGCAGGGTCAGGTCATCGTCGCCGTTGAGCGGGAGCGTGGCTCCATCGATCCGTCCGTGCGCGTCCGCCTCAACACGGATCCGCCCTTTGAAAGCCCTTACGGTGCATTGGCCGGCGGCGTCAGTCGTGACCGTCTCGTCGGTCATCCACTCCCGCTCGAAAAGATTGAGCCATACCTGCCCGTTGGGCCTCAGGTTCCAACTGCGGTCCCAGAAGGCAGCCCGCGGCTTCCAGTGCGATCCCTCCCAGAAGCCCCAGCAGATCACCCCTGTGATCGCCGGATGGCTGAAGACGGTCGTGAGGAAGTCGCGGGTGTAGGCGACCTGGAGTTCGCGGTCGGCGGTATCAACGTCGAACTCCGTGATCTGGATCGGCAGTTCGAGGGCGGCGAAGCGGTCGAGCTTGGCGAGAACGGCCTCAGGGCCGGGCGGGTTACCCCCGAAGTGTGCCTGCTCCCCGATGCCTCCAATCGGGGCGTTGGCACGTTTTAGCTGGGTAAGGATCGTGAACAGCGTGTCGCTCGGGCTGCCGGGGCCCTCCCCTTGGAACATCACGTAGTCGTTGTAGAAGAGCTTCGTGCCTGGTGTTTCTCGGGAAGCGATCCTGAACCACTCCGCCATCGCGGACCGCCCAAGGATGTCGGTCGCGTCGGTGTGAGCGTAGTTCTCGTTGACCACATCCCACTCGTCGAGGAGGCCCGCAAGCGCCCGCGTCTGCCCCTCGACCCGCTCCTCGATCGCCCTGCGGAGCGCCGGTGGATCGTTCGCCAGCGACTGCACCCGGGCTGGCATGCGGCCCCACGACGGCCAGACCATGACGTGGCCGCGGGGTGAGAGGCCGTGGTCGCGAAGCCAGCGGATCGTCTCCAACACCCGTTGCCGGTGGACGTCGCCGCCCTGCTCCCAGGGGTCCCACTTCAGGTCGTCTTCGAAAACGGCCTTGGTGAAGTGCCTCTCGAGGGTTTCGCGATATCGGGCGTCGTCAGGCGTGGTGCCAAGAATCCTCGGAGCCTTGATGCAGGTGCCTAGCGCGAAGGCATGTCGCTCGAGTCGGACGCGGACGCGGGCGTTCGGGATCGGGCGGGCGTCGGCATCCACCACGGACACCGTGAGATCTGCCTTGCGGATGCGGTCGATCCTTTCACGGGCCGTCGCCCGCCAGGCCGCGTCGGCCTCGAATCCCGGATACCGGCGGATGGTCCGGGGAAACGTGGCCGGATCGACGTCGGGACCATGGTCCACGAGGGCGAGGTTCGCGACCTCGACGGTCTGCGGTGCGAATCCGAACCGCAGGGCGACCTGGGCCTCCCCCGCGGCGGCGTCTTTGTCGGCTCGGAAAGGAACCGAGACGTCGGCCCACTCGTCGCTGAACGAGTGGGAGCATTCCATAAGTTTGCGATGCTCGCCCCCGGACTCTTCGACGACCGCATCGACTTGGGCCTCGCCCGTTTCGTGGCTACTCGTGATCCTGCGGGCCGAGTATGTGAGCTGCAGTGTGTCACCCGCCCTGATCGCGCCTGCAGTCCGCGTGGGAAGCGAGACGTTCCAGGGGTAGGGCGGCTTTCGCGACGTCGATACCCGAAACGCGAGCTGATGCTGGTCGTCGCCCGCGACGGGCTCGATCCGCCCGGCGCTCGACGCGGCACCCGCGAGACCGGTGGGCGGCGTTCGGGCGAGCAGCGTCACCGGCGCCGCTGAGGATGATTCCGCCACCGCCCACACGAGCAGGATCGTCCCGACAGCCCGGATTCGTTCCATGCCAGATGAGGGTAGCCGCTCATCTTCGGATCGGCCATCACACGAACGTGCGACGTCGCGGCGCATTCCCGACATCAAGCAGCGGTATCGGGCAGACCGGTTTCGCAGACTGGCCCGACGCGATCGTTGAGGGGCTGCGAAAGAACCGCAACCAACAGGCGGCAAGCCGCATACTCATGCGACACAGCGAGGCTTCGCGGAGCCGCCGGGAGGCGACGTATGGAGGCTATGCTGACCCCGCGACTGCACGGGTTCCGTCGCGGAGCGCAGGGAAAAGCCCGCATGCCGCTCATCGCGTCTGTCTTCGACTTTGCTCTCACCACGACCGATCTTGTCGTGATGGCGATCTACCTCGCCGCCACGATTGCCTTCGGCATCTCGAAGTCGCGTCGTGCGGGCGCGGAAGACTACTTCCTCGGCGGCCGTGGCATGACGTGGCCGGTGATCGGCCTCTCCATGCTGGCGATGTGCGTGTCGAGTTCGTCGCTCGTCGGCTGGGCCGGCGACGCCTATTCCACCGGCATCTCCGTCTTCAACTACGGTATCTCGGGCGCGATTATCGTTCTCGTCTTCTTCCTCTGGTTCTTCCTGCCCTTCTATCTGCGGAGCGGCGTCTACACGATGCCGGAGTTCCTCGAGGGCCGCTACGATGCCCGCAGTCGCTGGTACTTCTCCTTCATCACCGTCGTCGGCTACACGTTCCTCGACTCCGCCGTCACGCTCTACGCCGGCGCGCGGATGATGCAGGCGGTGTTTCCCAACATGCCGCTGGAGTGGCTGATCGGGGGCCTGGCCCTGGTCTCGGCGTCATACACGATCGTCGGCGGGCTCTCTGCCGTGATGTGGGTCGATCTCGTACAGTCGGTGATGCTGCTGGTTGGCTCAACGATCCTCACCTGGATCGCTTTCGCGAAGGCGGGCGGCTGGAACGCCGTGATGGCCAGCGTGCCCCCGGAGAATCTCAGCCTGATCCGCCCGGCCACCGATCCCTCGGTGCCCTGGCCGACCCTGATCATCACGCTGCCGCTGCTCGGCTTCTACTTCTGGTGTACGAGCCAGGCCATGGTGCAGCGAACGCTCTCCGCCAGGAGCGTCAACGAGGCCCGCTGGGGCAATCTCTTCGCGGGGCTGCTCAACTTCGCAGTGTTCTTCGTGATGGTGCTACCGGGCGTGGCGGGCCGCGTGCTCTATCCGGGCCTCGAGAGGGGCGACCTGATCTACCCGAAGCTCGTCTTCGAACTGATGCCGCCGGGCATCAAGGGCGTGGTCGTGGTCGGCTTCGTGGCGGCGATGATTTCCACGCTCTCCTCGATCCTCAACTCCGCCGCCACGCTCGTGACCATGGACTTCGTGCGGAAGTTCCGGCCCGACCTCACGAGCCGCGGCCAGGTGATCGCCGGCAACGTGGCCGGCTTCGTGATCGCGATCATCGCGGCCCTTTGGGCGCCGGAGGTCCAGAAGTTCGAGTCGGTCGTGAAGTACTTCCAGCAATTTCTCGGCTATCTCGCCCCGCCGATCGTAGCCGTGTTTCTCTTTGGGCTGTTCTGGCCGCGGGCCACCGGCTCCGGCGCGTTTGCGGCGCTGATCGCCGGTCTCGCGATGGCCGGCTGGATGATCGGCAGCGGCGGCAAACTCCCGCCACTCACCGACTGGCATCCGTTCCTCTACGTGCCGCCGGCGATCTTCCTGCTGGCGTCGGCGGTGCTCGTCGCCGTCAGCCTGGCGACGCCCGCTCCTGATCCGCAGCGGATCGGCCGCTTTCTCTGGACCCGCGACATCCTCCGCGACGAGTCAGCCGACCTCGCGGCGCTCCCCTGGTGGCAGAACTACCGCACACTTTCGATCCTCCTGCTTGTCTTCACTGCCGTCTTCGTCTGGGTCTGGCGATAGGCTCCGCGCACCCCATATCCATGAAACTCACAAAATACATCGGCAACCCGATCCTGAAGCCCCATCCATCGCACCCGTGGGAAAACCTCGTGGTCTGCAATCCGGGCGCGTGGTACGAAAACGGCCTGTTCACGATGCTCTACCGTGCCGCCGGCGACGACGAGGATCACGTGATCCGCTTCGGCCTGGCCACGAGCCACGACGGCTTTCATTTCGAGCGGGCGCAGGCCGACCCGATCCTCTCGCCGAGCGACGACGGCCCCGATGCGGGCTGCATCGAGGACCCGAGGATCGTGAAAATCGACGGCCACTACTACGTGACCTACGCCTACCGGGCCTTCAAGCCGAAGCAGTACTGGAAGCGGCCGAACAATGCCGCCTACACGCCGGACGACCCCACGCTTCCGCCGCTCTTCGGCCACAACATGACGGCCTCCGGACTACTCGTGACCGACGACTTCCGCTCGTATCGCCGGCTCGGCCGAATCACGCGGGCCGACGTGGACGACCGTGACGTGATTCTGTTTCCGGAGCGGATCAGCGGCCGCTACTGGATGCTCAACCGCCCGATGCAGTGGGTGGGGCCGCAGTATGGCACCGACCATCCCGGCATCTGGATTGCCGACTCCGAAAGTCTCCTCGACTGGCCGGCGAGCACGCTGCTTGCAAAGGCGATCTATCCGTGGGAGCGAAAGATCGGCGGCTCCACGCCGCCGCTGAAGAGCGACCTTGGCTGGCTCGTCATCTACCACGGCGTGGACGACAAGGGCGTCTACCGCGTGGGCGCGCTCTTGCTTGACCTTGCAAACCCGCGAAAGGTGCTGGCCCGGCTTCCCGAGCCAATCCTCGAGCCCGAGGCCGACTTCGAATGGAAGGGCCTCTATCCCCACGGCGTCGTCTTCCCGACGGCCAACGTCATCAAGGACGGCACGCTGTTCGTCTACTACGGCTGCGCCGACCAGACGATCGGCGTGGCCACCTGCGACTTCGCCGCGCTGGTGAATCACGTGGCGCAGCACCCCGTCTGACAATCACGACCCACCCGGAGTCTCGCCGTGCCCGAATCAAAAGTTACACCCGTCCAAGCCGAAGGCCGTAAGGCCTCGGGCGCACCTCGCCGGGCTCCGCATCAACTCATTTTCGCCCCACGCCTCACGGCGCTCGGCTTGTGCGCGATACTCGTTCTGTGCTGCACCTCGGCCCGTGCCGCCGAGCCCGAGCGGGTGTCGCTCACCGTTGGCACGCGGCCCCTGAGCGAGGTGCCGTGGAAGGGGTTCGGCGTGCAGTGGAGCCCGTATCCATGGTTCGAACTCACCGACGCCGACTGGACGCGGGTCGAGGAGCGGCTGGCCTACATGAAGCCGCCGATCGCGCGGGTGATGACCCGGGCCTACAAATACTGCGAGGGCTACGACGCCGCCGGCAAGCCGATCTACGCCTGGGGCAACGCCCGCATGAAGCGGATGGAGCGGCTACTCGACTTTTGCGAGAAGCACGGCGTGGAGGTGATCCTTGGCGAGTGGGACGATCCAGCGTCGCCCGAAGACCGCCAGGATCCGGCAGCCGACAAGCTCAAACCCTATGGGATCGAGGAGACCGACCCCCGCTGGGCCGTGCTCATCTGCGACATGCTCGAGCACTTTCTCGACGACAAGAAATACACCTGCATCAAGTGGTTCAACCTGATCAACGAGCCCAACGGCGGCTGGTCGGCCTGCGCCGACTTCGCCAAGTGGAAGAAGGGCATCGAGAACCTGCACGCCGAAATGGTGAAGCGCGGCCTGGACAAGCGGGTGGGGATCATCGGCCCCGACGCCAACGCCCAGAAGGACTACTGGTGGCTCGACCTCAACGTGCTTCAGCTCGCCAAACAGACCGCGATGTACGAACTCCACGAATACGCGAAGAAGGAGGACGTGGAGTCGGGGCACATGGAGCGGGTGTTTGCGCTGAAGCGCGACTACGCCAACCGCTACGATCCGGCCGGCCGCAAGAAGCCGTTCGTCATGGGCGAGATCGGCCTGGTGAGCGGGCTCGGCAAGGACGGCAAGCCGGTGCAGCCGAAGGGGGGCCGCGACAGCCAACCCTTTATCTACGACTTCGAGTACGGCGTGTGGATGGCCGACTACAACGCCCAGGTGGCCCGAGCGGGCATGGACGGCACCTGCGCCTGGGCGGTGGACGACGCCATGCACATGCAGAAGAACCCTGACTCCACCTGGCCGAACCTCGCCAATGTGGAACTCAAGAAGTGGGGCTTCTGGAACAGCATGGCCGAGGAGATCGGTCATCCCGAAGACGCGGCGATCCGGCCGTGGTTCTACACCTGGGCGGTGATGTCGCGGGCCTATCCGGCGGGCTGCCGCATGCTGGAGATTCCTGGCTGCCTGCCGAAGGGCCTCCGGCCGCTCGCGGCCCGCTGGGAGCACGGCGGCACGAAGCACTTCTCGCTGACGGTGATCAACGACTCCGACACGGCCCGCGATGTGACGATCGCCGTGCCTGAGGCCGCGTGGCAATCAACGGTGCACCGGTTTCATTACTTTAAAGATGATCGCCCCGCCGACGCCGATGGCTTTCCAACTGTCAAGCAGATCGACAGCGGCGTCGATCTCTCGAAGGGCGTGGCCGTATCGCTGCCCTCGCGGGGCGTGGTCGTCCTGACGACGATCCCGATCAGCCGCTGACGCCGCCCTCGCAGACCCCCTGGTTATGGGGGGCTTGGGGTGGGGGTGTGCGATCGGGCCCCGCCGTTGGCTGATGTGATAGCCGTTTTTGCCGATCTCGCCGTCGCATAAATGTGCGATCGTTTTTCGCCTCAGTCGCTCGTAAGATAGCGGTTTATCGCGTAAAACTTTGGCTGATTTGCGGATTGGATTCCGCGGACTGGATTCCACTGGGGGGGCGGAGAATGTCGCTATCTTTTCGGCTTGGTCGTTCTCACCTGCGGTCGGCGTTCGCGAGGCGGATTCCGGCGGTACTGGTCGCGCTGGCGGCGTGCCAGGCGGCTTCCGCGCAAGCCCAGTCCACCTGGTTGCCGACGTCGGGCACCACCCCCTGGCTCACCGGTACGGCGTGGAGCGGTGGGCTAATTCCGAATGCGAGCGGCGCGGTGGCCGTGTTTCCGAATGCGGCGTTGGGTGCCAGCGTGCTCAGCAGCACGGTGACGACAGGCACCGTCAGTTTCACTGCGGCATCGGGCAATCTCGTGCTGTCCGGAAGCAACGGCGGCACAACTGACGTGATCACGCTTGCGACCGCATCCGGGTCGCCGACCGTGAACGTCAACGGAAGCGGGCAGCTCTATTGGTACACCGACCTCGCCGGCACGCAGGGCTATACGAAGACCGGCAACGGCACGCTGATCTTCCGATACAACTCAGACAACCTCACCTACACGGGCACGACCAACCTCGGTGGCGGTACCGTTCAGATCAACCAGGACGGCAGCCTCGGCAACGTCAACAACCCGATCCTGGTTTCGGCCAACTCCGCGCTTCAGATGCTCAACGGCGGTCAGGTAGGCACGATCACGCTCCCGTCCACCCGCACGGTCACCGTGAACAACGGCATCACGCTCACGCTGCAGAACGGCGGCACGGGTATGGCGACGATCGTGAACGGCCCGATCACCGGGAGCGGCAACCTCACGTTGGTGACCGGCTCGATTTCGCTCAACGGTGCGAACACCTACGCCGGCAACACCATCATCCGCAGCGCTACGGTCACGCTCGGCCCCTCCAGTCCGCTGTCGTCGGCAGGCCTCACGCTCAACTCCGCGGGGGCCGCGGCCAACCAGCTCTCGACGCTGGTCGATCTCGGCGGCCAGTCGCAGTCGGTGTCGTCGCTCTCGCTCACGATCGGCGGCTCCAACCAGGTTTCCAACACCTTCCGTAACGGTTCGCTCTCCGTCACCGGGGGCAATCTAAACGTCGGCTCGGGGAGCACCGGCGCCGTCACCGGCACCACCACGCTCGATCTCCGGGGGCTGTCGGCTTTTTCCTACACCAATCCCGCTGGCACGTTCGCGGTCAACACCACCGGCACGCTGGCGGGCGGTGCCTCGGTGGTGAAGGGGGGTACGTTTGCGACGCTCATGAACACGGCGACCACCACGACGGTGACGGCGGCTCACGTGCAGATCGGCAACTCCACCGACGGACCGAACGTGAGCCAGTCGACGCTCGGACTCGGGCAGACCAACACCTACAACACCGGCACGCTCACCATCGGCGCCTATCGCGGCAACGCCACGGTCGCGTACCAGTCCGGCGTGACCGGCGGAAGTCTCGTGCTCCGCGGCACGGCCGGAGGCAGCAGTCGCATCGGCAACGTCTACGTCGGCTACAAGGCGGGCGGAGATAACTTCGGCAACGGCGTGTTCGACACGTCGGCCGGATCGATCGATGCCCGGACGACGAACTTTGCCATCGGAACCTACATCGTCAATGCAAGCAACGCCCAGACGGGCACCTTCACCATGGCATCGGGAACCGTGGACGCCACGACGCTCTCGCTTGGCCTGGTAAGCGTGTCGTCGGGTTCCACGGGCACGCCGTCGATCAGCAGCGTGTTTAACCAGAATGGCGGCATCGTGAAGGCGTCAACGGTCGTGTTTGGCTCAAACGGAGCCACCATCGGCTCCAACTCGCCCACGTTCGCCTCCACTTATAACCTTGCCGGCGGCACGTTCGCGGCGGCGTCGATCGGCGCTGGGTCGGGCACCTTCAACACTTCGTCGAATCGGCGGATTGCCTGGACCGGCGGCGTGATTCAAAACTACGACTCGCTCACCGACCTTATGATCACGGGCACGAGCGGTGCGGGCGGGTCACTGACGCTAGCGCTCTCCGGGGCCGGGCCGCGGGCTTTCGCCCCCTCGGCCGGCCGTCGGATCACCGTTGGCAGCAACACGGTGATCTCGGGGACCGGCGGATTCATCGTGGATGGGCCGGGAACCGTCGTGCTCACGGGTTCGACGAGCTATTCGGGGGCCACCGCCGTCAACAGCGGCTCGCTGCTCGTCGATGCTTTCCTGCCAAACACCTCCGGGGTTACGGTCGCGGCCGGCGCGGCGCTTGGCGGCTCGGGCACGATCTCCAGTTTGGTGTCGATGGCTGGCACGCTGGAGCCGGGGGCCGTCAGTGGCTTCGGCACCTTGACACTCGGGTCGCTCAGTCTGGCCGGCTCGAGCAGCACGCTGCTTGCGATCGGCGGTACCAGTCGCGGCGTTTCCTACGACGCGATCGACGTGAGCCAGGCGTCGGCCCTGACGTACGGCGGCAGCCTGTCGCTGTCGTTTGCTGACACGTTCGCCGACAACACCTCGTTCGGCCTGTTCGGCATCAATGGAACGCCGTCCGGGTCGTATGCGAGTGTGACGGCGAGCGGCTCGTACGGTCTCCTCACCTTCACCAACGCCGGAGGCATATGGAGCGCCAGCGCCAGCAACGGCCAGACGCTCACCTTGGCGGAATCGACTGGCACGCTTTCGATCGTTCCGGAGCCGACGCTCGTCCTGAGCGGAGTGATGACGGCCGGCCTCGCAGCCCTCGTCATGGCCCGTCGGCGGACGAGTTGCTAAGCCGGCCGGATGTCCTTTTGTTCGTCAGCGCGAGGAATCGTCATGCATCGCCACCGGTCTGCCTTCACCCTTGTCGAACTGCTCGTGGTGATTGCCATCATCGCCACGCTGATCGGCCTGCTCTTGCCTGCCGTGCAGACGGCCCGCGAAGCGGCCCGCCGGTCAGCCTGCACCAACAATCTCAAGCAGGTCGGGATGGCGATGCACCTCCACCACGACGCGCGAAAGGCGTTTCCAGCCGGCTTCTCACACTTCTGGACGAGTGGCGCCGTGTGGGGCTGGGGCACGTTCCTGCTGCCCTACATGGAGCAGTCATCGCTCTACACGCAGCTCGATCCTGCGAGTCGCAAGCTCTCAACGGTCTTCGTGTCATCGGCGTCGGCGGCCGACAAGGCAGCCCTGCAGGCCGCGGTCTCCACCTATCGCTGTCCGTCGGACGACGCGCCGAACCCCAACACGCTTTTCAGGTTCGGCAGCGGGGCGTTCGATGTGGCTACATCCAACTACGTCGGTAGCTGCGGCGAACTTGGCTGGGCGAACCGCAACAGCGACGATCCTTCGCTCGTACCCAACTACGGACCGAAGTATTCCCACGATCCTGGCGGTATGCTCTTCGGCACCGCTGACAAGGCTGCGGTGGCCACCGGGGCGATCCCCAAGTCTGGCCCGGGCCGCGGGCCGCTCGGGCTGAGGATCAAGGACGTCACCGACGGTACCTCCAAGACGTGGTGCATCGGTGAGCGGAGCAAGGTGAACTACGCGGCAGTCTGGGTTGGGGCGGGGAACGCGGCCGGCTATTCGGCGAACGAGACCGCACGGATCATCGGTCGCGTCAACACCAGTGGGTTTTTCATAAACCTGAACTTTCTGCTGGCCAACTCACCTCCCACGGCTGCCGACATCGACAACAACGGCAAGATCTTCTCGAGCATGCACACCGGCGGCGTCAACATGATGCTCGTGGATGGATCAGTGCGGTGGGCAGAGGAAAACGTCGATCCCGTCATCCACCTCGGCATGGCGCACCGCAACGAGGGCACGGTCACGGGCGACACCCGATGAGCCAGTCGTCTGCCCCATTGTCCATGTGGTCGCCGGCGTTTCTCGGCATGGTAGCCATGGCGGCTATGACCCTCCTTGCCGGGGCCGGCTGCGGGGGCCGTGGATTTGCCGAGGTGAGGGGCACGGTGCTCGTGGACGGCAAGCCTCTGCAGAGCGCGTTTGTGACGTTCGTGCCGGAGGGGCCAGACGCCGTCCGGGGTGTGGGTTCGACCAACGCAGAGGGCCGCTACCGCGTGATCCGGCCGGGCAGCAAGGTCGGGGCGATGATCGGGAAGAATCGCGTGAGCGTGACGGGGGGCGATGCTGGCCAAACCCTGCCGCCGCAATACAACACGGAGTCTACGCTGACGTACGAGGTCAAACGCGGGGCGAATGTGTTCGACATCGACATCAAGACGAAGTGAGCGGTCGCCGTGTCGGCCGACCGATCATTTCCGCCGGCGGGCGGAACCGACACTCTGACATGCCCGCGCCACGACGGCACCCAGAGCCGCGACGAGCAGCCATTCGCTCGCCGGTTCGGGCACCGCGGCGACCGGTCCTGCCGCCAATCCTGCAGGCACGTAGGTCCCTGTGTCGAACAAGCTGGTGCCCAGCGAGTCGGCGATGTCGAGCACGTCTACCGTGCCGTCGTAGTTGAAATCGCCCTCGGCCCACGTCGCTGCCGCGCCGCTGTCGAAGCAGCCTGAGGAGAACACGTTGGCCGCATCGAGGATGTCGAACAGGCCGTCAAGGTTCGCGTCGCCCGGCGCGGCAAACGCGACACGGAAAGATCCGTCGCCGGCCGTGATCCAGCCCAGGCCCCGGTTCTGCCCCGCCTTGATCGCGGCGGTCGCGGTCCGCGACACGAATCCTGCTGCCCCATCCCAGTCGCCGCTTCCGCGGCCAGCAGCAAGGTCGGCCACGAGCGCCCCCTGGGCGATACCACCGGCAGCGATCGTGACGCTCCCCGGTCCCACGTCAAAGCGGCCGCCACCGTCGGCGATCGACAGTCCGGCGATGCGGAGTTCGTAGAGCGGGTCGTCGGGTAGCATCACGCCGGCACCCGCCGACACCGATAGCACCGCCTGCGACGCGGCGAAGGATCCCGACACTGCGAGCCGCCCCGCCGACACGATCGCGGTGCCCGTGATGGCCAGCGGCCTCGTCACCGCCAGCGTGCCCGACCCGGTCTTCACGAACCCGGACGAGCCGGAGAGCGTGGCGGCGATCGTACCGGTGACGCCGGCCGCGACGTCGATGGCCGGACGCGATCCGCCGGAAGGGAACGCGATCGTGCCCCCGGTGAGCAGGTATCCGGTTGACTGGAACGCCAGCCCCGAGGCACCGACCTGCCCCGACACCGTCACCGTACCGGCCGACCCGCTGAATACGGCTCGCGACGTCGCGACCGGCAACATCCGCCCGGTGCCATTCACCCACCGCATGCCGACGGTGTTCCACGTGCCGCTGCCGCCGATCGTGGTGCCAGAGGCAGCGGCCGACCACGACACCTGATCCGGAGCCCGGTAGAGGCTGTCGAGCCGCGACTGCACCTCGGTGGCCGTGAGGGTGCGGCCGAAGAGCGACACCTCGTCGATTGATCCAGACCACGCCTCCTGGGCGGTACCCGAAGCGAAGTAGCCCCCGATCGCCATCTGGGCGGCCGTCAGCGGCTTGCTGCTGGCGACCTGCGAGGTAACCGCACGTGTGACGGACGTCTGGTTCAGTGTCAGGTCGGCGACGTAGCTGTTGATGGTGGTCTGCGACCCCGACACGGTGTAGGTGTTGGCCACGTAGTACCAGTGTCCCGGCACGAACGCCGCGACGGTTTGCCCCACGTTGTCGGCCTGGCTGATGCTATCGCCGATGATCGTCGTCAGTGAGTCCGACGACGTCCCCTCCTGGCCGACGATGAAGTAGCCGCGGTTGTTGGTGGCCTGCCCGCCCGCCATCACGGCGTAGCCGATCGAACCGCCGGCCTCGACCAGATCGGGCCGGACGAGCGCCTCGACGGTGAACGCGGCTGGCAGGGCGACGCTGCCGGTGGTCGCCAACATTGCGCCGCCTGCCGTGGCGGAGGTACGGCCGATCCGCTGCGGCGACATAGCAGTGGTCGTCTCGTCGAGGCCCATGCCATAGCCGATCCTGGTCGTGCTCCCCTCGCTGCCATAGGCCACGGCCTGGAGCGTCGCATTCGCCCCCGTGCCGGTGTTCTGCAGGCGATCGGCCGCGTTAGCCCCCTCGAAGCTCCACTGGAAGGCGAGCGGCGCCGCCGCCCTGGCACCGTCCCGCAGCTGGAAGGCGAACGTTCGCGCGGCGGGCTTGTCGATCACCCGGCTCACCGTAGCCCCTCCCTGATCGCTGCCCGAAAGCCGCATCGTGATTCGAGTGAACTCGGCCGGTCCCTCCGCCGTGGCCCGCGCGAGATCGGCATGAATCGTGGTCGCGAGGCCGTAGGGATTCGATACCGAGAGCTTCGTCGCGGCCGCCGACTCGTCGAGCATCACCAGCGACGGCTCCCTGACCGTGAGCGTAGTGCCGCTGCCGGTGGCCAGCGTCCCCGACGCGTAGAAGGCCGCCTGCATGAGGGCCATGCCGTCGTGCCTTGTGGCCTGGAGGTTTCGCGTATTCGAGAGAATCCGGACCGTCGGCGCCGCCGCGTAGGAACTGATCGCCGAACTGTTGGTCCCGGGAAGCACCGTGTAGGAGTAGGTGCCGCCAGAGGCGGCGGTGCCGTGGCCCACCTGCAGACTGAACACGCTCCCCGTTACCAGCGCGCTCGACTGACCGGTGTTGAGGCCCGACCACGATCCGCTCTGCACGGCAGCCCGCAGCGTCACGCTCTGCGGCGTCGGAAACACGTACCCCACGCCATCATGGAGCACCCACGAGAGGTCGCTCCGCGACGCGGTGCCGCTGGCCAGCACTCCGATCGCGCCGGACGTCGTCACCCAGAAAGCCGAGCCCTTCTGAAACGTCTGATTGACCGTGGTGATAACCTCGCCGGTCGCAGACGGGGCGTCGATGCCCGCGCCCAGGGCCACTTCGACGTCGTCGTAGAAAAACCACGACTTACGGGCCTTCACGTTTCGCTGCGCGTAGTCGAGCGCGGTGGCCCCATTGCGACCATCCGACACGCCTCCCGCGAATCCCGTGGACCCCGACACGCCCCAATCGACCGGCGGCTTGAGCGAATACGCCGCCTGCTCGGTGGTGGTCCCAGGAAGCCGACGCCAGTCCCAGATTGGCTGGATGTCGGTGTATTCATTGCCCCGCTGCTGGATCAGGTTGACGCCGTCGGCAAGGTGGAGGTTTTGGAGCCCCTCGCCATTGCCCGACTCCGGCCCGAGCGTCCGCGTGGAGGAAACCTTCACCGTCGCCGAAAACCCAGGCCGCTGGTGTGAGGTGAAGTCGGAGTTCCAGAAATGGCGGTGGCCGGCGAGCGCCAGCGCCGCCGCCGCCGTCCCCGACGTCTTCGCGGCGCTCAGGCGGTCGCGCATCGCGGTCAGTTCCGCCGCCCGGTACGGGGTGAGCGTCTTGACCCCGTCGATCACGCCGATGATGCCGCCGCCGAGGTTTTTGCTGCTCGTTCTCGTGATCGCCCGGCCCTGCGCCGTGGCATCGAAGGTCGTGCCGCGGAGCATCCACTGCTGGCCGTCGAGCAGGTAATCGACCACCACCGCACTACCGGCAGTCGGCAGCGCGAACGACGTGCCCGCGCCGTAGGCGCTGACATTCACCGCCTCGGATGCGAACGTGAGGCCGTAGGCCCCGTTTTGGAGCTGGGCGCCGTGCTGATGAAAGCTGCCATCGGGCTGGATGCCCTCGTCGGTCGTCTTCACAAGCGTGTCGCCGATCGCCAGGAAGGCCTCGCTCGTCAGCAGCACATCGCGGGTGATCGCTCCGCGGAGGATCGTGGCGTAGGCCCTGTCCATCCGGTTCGTGCCGGTGTTCGTGCCGGCATTGGTGCTTCGCGGGATGTATGCCCGCGCCACGATCGCGGTGCCGCTCGTAACCTGGGTTGCGGTGAGCTGCGGCTGTACCAGGAGGATCGTCTCACCGAGCAGCTGCGGCGTACTGATCTCGTTGTACCACCAGTTGGTGCTTCTGGGATTCAGCGACACGAAGGCGTCGTAGGCTTTCACGATGCCCGTGAGAAGCGAAGCCGATCCATAGAGCGCGTGCGCGGGGTTGGCGTAGGCTTGGGACATGCTCAGCAGCCGCGAGAGGTGGGTCTGCTGGGACCAACCGGTCTGGCTCGTGTCGGCATAGTTGACATCGCCCCAGCGGCCGTTGGTGCCGAGCGACGTGATGTAGCCGTTGACCGTCGAGGTGCCGGGCGCGGCTGACCATCGGTCGGTCTTGATTCGCGTCGCCACGGTGTCGAGATCGTCGCCGCGCACGGTTGCCGCCGCGGCGACCGCCAGCATCAGGCACGATAGAGGAAGGAGGCGACGCATAACGTGGTTCAGCCCAACTCAATGCCGGGCATGGCTCCTCGGCCTGTCTGTCAGACGCAGGAGCCGGCCCATTTGTTCAGAAACTGGGGGCTGACGACGGCCTCCCGAACGAACGACACGGGACCAAGTCCCGTGGGTAAGGCAAGTTGCACGGCCGACTCGGAGCACCAAACGGGGGGATCGCCTTTCCGCCCCTTTCCAAAACCCCATCGTACCACCGGCGTCATCGCCCAGCATGAGCGATTTCATGCGACGCGCCCCGGATTCGTAGGCCTCAGCCCCGCTGCCGGAGCACCTCTTGCGATCCTGAGGCCGTCTCGCTTTCGGTGGCGGTTTTGGCAATGAAGCCACACCCCATAAACGTGCGACATCATCGCGAAAAACCAGGGCATATCATTGTTTTGGAGCGAAGTGTCGAGGTAACGGGGGAACCGTTGCGGGTGCCATGGCGTACCGATCAGGATGGATTTGTGGCAGACCGTTCCGATCCGAACTCTGAAGAAGACCCATCTCGCAGCGACCTGGCAGCTCATCCCCTCATGCCCCGCGTCCGCCACGCCCACCGTCGCCGAGGGTCCACCCGCCGTATGGCGGGCCCGTGGCTGGGCCGCTTCGAGCCGCTCGAGCCTCGGCAGATGCTCGACGGCGAGGGTCTGACCGGGCAGTACTACGACGCCGCCGACCTCACCGCCCTGAAGGCCACGCGCGTGGACGCCACGGTGAACTTCGACTGGGGTACGACGAGCCCTGCGAGCGGTGTGGCCAACACCACCTACTCCGTCCGCTGGTCGGGCGCGGTCGTCCCGCAGTTCTCAGAGATGCACACCTTCACGGTGACCGCCGACGACGGCGTGCGGCTCTGGGTGGACAACGAACTGATCGTCACCAACTGGGTCAATCAGGACGCCAAGGCGGTGACGGGGCAGATCGCGCTCCGTGCCGGCATGGCCGTACCGATCACGCTGGAGTATTTCCAGAGCACCGGGACCGCGAGCGTGAAGCTGGAGTGGTCGAGCCCGAGTTTGCCACAGCAAGTCATCCCGCAGTCGCGGCTCAACGCCACGGCCGCGGCCGACAACCGCGGCACGGCTCTCCAGGAGACGTGGACCGGAGTCGCAGGCGGTAAGGTGACCGACCTCACCGGGAGCACCGCTTACGCAGGCGCTCCCGCCTACCGGCAGATGATCACCAGCCTGCAGTCGCTGCAGCAGGATGTCGGCGACGCCAACGGCTCCCGCATCCGGGGCTTCATCGTGCCCCCGACCACGGGATCCTACGTGTTCTCAGTCGCCGGCAACGACGACGCGCAACTCTCGCTCTCGACTGACGCTACTACCGCCAACGCCTCGCGGATCGCCTTCACGTCGGCCGTGACCGCCCCCTATGCCTGGACGGCGACCGCCACGCAGACCTCGGCGGCGATCGCGCTCGTGCAGGGACGGCGCTACTACTTCGAAGTGCTCCACAAGGAAAACTCGGGCTACAACCACTGGGCCGTCGGCTGGACGACACCGCTCTCGTCCTCGGTGACCGTGATCGGGGCCGATGCGATCGAGCCTTGGGGAGCCACGACGAGTCTGCCGGCGACCGGAATCCTGAACGGCATGTCCACCGGTCGGAACCGGATTCTCACCAGCCCCGAGATGGTCGCCCGCGCCAAGGCCCTCGTCGCCCAGGGGGGTACCTTCAAGACCTGGTACGACTCCGTCGTCGCGCGGGCTGACCTCTACCTGACCGACGACCTTCCGGCCACGACGGCACCGTCCGCTGCCAACGGCGGCACCCAGCCCGTTCTCGCTGGCCTCGAAGACAACCTGACCTATCTGGCGGGGGCCTACGCCCTGCGGACCGCGGTCGAGGGCAACGAGACAAACACGCAGAAGTATTTTGACAAGGCGAAGGCAGTGATCCAGGCCGTCACACAGTGGTCTACCTGGGACACCGGGTCGCAGTTCCTCGGCGCAGCGATGGTCTCGCAGGGCATCTCGGTCTGCTACGACTGGATGTACGACAAGTTCACAGCGGTCGAGCGGAAGGCGATCGCCGACCGCGTCTACGCTCTCGCCATCAAGCCCACGATCGACACTTGCACGGCGAAGAACTACTGGACGCAGTGGTACGGCAACTGGGCGTTCGTCTGCATCGGAGGCGTGGGCAGCGCGGCGTTGGCGTTTGCACCCGAATACTACAAGGCCGAGACCGAGACGCTGCTCGCCAAGGGCTGGCCGGTGCTCCAGTCGTCGATGCAGCACTTCGCCGGCGAGAACGGCGGCTGGCACGAGGGCCCAGGCTACATGGGCTACGGCGGTCTCTACCTGATTCGGCTGATGGCCAACCTGCAAAACGCCGTGGGAACCGACTACGCCCTCTCCCTCGAGAAGGGATTCCAGCAGGTGCCGAACTTCCTCATGGGCATCTCGACGACCGTGACGGGCAACGGCAACAACGGCACCTATCCCTACGCCAACGGCGACTGGTCGCAGAACGGCGACCCGTGGTTCAACTGGCTCGCCGCCCGCTTCAACCGCGGTGACGTCGCCAAACTCACGCGCGACCGGGCTGACTCGACGACAACCACCACCGTGGTCACCGGCGGCGTGACGAGCGGCAACAAGACGGTCTACTCGTTCCGGACTCCATGGTCGCTGCTCTGGTATGACGAGCGGGGCGACACCGCCAGCGGCAAGGTGGTCTCGCCGGGTGCCGAGGCCGCCCGCACCGACATGTCGTTCTTCGGCGACCCCCGGCTTCTCCAGTGGGGAACGTCGGGCCAGCAGAACTACTCCGAGCACGTCAACGTGTGGCGCGACTCGTGGTCGAGCACCTCGAGCGCGGTGATGTTCAAGGGGGGCTACAAGGGAGTCGACGGCCACGAGAACCTCGACGGCGGCTCCTTCCTGTTCGACGCCCTCGGCCAGCGCTGGGCGACCGACCTGGGCCGCGACTCCTACTCGCTCGCGCCGGTCGGCGGCACCAACTACGGAGCCTACCGCAAGCGGGCGGAGGGTCAGAACACGCTGGTGATCAATCCCACCGCCAACGACTATCTCTCGTCGAGCGACGCCAACGAGCGGGCCCTCAACGCCGACCAGGTCTACAAAGACGCCACCGGCAAGCCCGCATACGCGGAGGTGATCAAGAGCCTCTCGACCGATCTCCAGTCGATGGGAATCGTGGACCTGACGAACCTCTACTCCAAGATGCGGGTCTCAACGGTGCAGCGTGGCTTCGTGCTCGACCGCACCGATGGCTCCCTGCTGGTGCAGGACGAGATCACGGCGGCGACGGCCCCGGAAGTCTGCTGGTTCATGCACGTTCCCGTGGCGTATGCGAGCCGGATGTCGCAGATCGCGATCAGCAGCGACGGCAAGACGGCCACGGTCACGATCGGCTCGAACCGCCTGCAGTGCCGGATCCTCTCGGGCACCGGCGCCACCTTCACCGTCTCCGAGGCGGTGTCGCTGCCGAGTTCGCCGAGCGTGACCGGCCAGACGAGCAACAGCGGATGCTGCAAGCTCACGATCCGCTACACCGGCACCACGAGCGAGCGGCTCGCCGTCTGGATGGTGCCGTTGAAGTCGGGCCAGTCGGCCCCGGCCATGACCCCCGCAGTGACGGCTCTGGCCGCGTGGGCGCCCAAGGCCGGCCGTCAGGCCTGGGGTGGCGACCTCGACGGGTACGCGTCGACTTCGATCGCCGACGCCACGGCCTCGTCGTCGACGTGGTCGAGCCAGATCACCAGGGCCACGGGCCTGTCGATGAAGGCTCTCGACTCAAACACCGCTAGCCGCGTCACGCCCGTCACCCTGTCGCTGCCGCTCACCAGCGGAGAGACGGTGACGTGGGCCAGGCTCGTGGCAAGCCTCAAGTCAACCGGCTCGACCACCGGCACCGATCTTCTGTACCTCGACTCCACGACCGGTCAGAGCTACTCCTCCCTCGGCTGGAGTTCGATCGACGCCAATCCGACGTCCCGCGAGTTCACGCTCTCGGCCGCCCAGTTGGCCGCGCTGCAGGACGGCACGCTGAATCTCGCCTTCTCGCCCAACACCACGGTCGACTGGGTGCATTTGCAATACGCCACGGCCGGCGACCTGCAGGACGACACGATCAGCGTTGCGGCTGGCGTCACACAGACCGA
>CAMBSN010000047.1 GCA_945870505.1 Candidatus Kuenenia stuttgartensis
CCTGCGAAATCCCACGACTTCAAGCCAGGTCTTTCAAATCAATGGCGCGATCTCCGGCGATGGCGGAGTGTCGACCAACCAGGGTGGATGGGTCGACCTGACGGGCACGAGCACGTTCACGGGCAACATTCAACTCGGACTGGCGAGCAGTGGCGGTGGTTTGCGGATCAAGGGGAGCGGTCTGCTCGGATCGGGAACCTATGCAGGCAGCATCAACTCAAACGTTGTTGGCACGGGCGCCGGCCAGACACTGGTCTGGGATAGCGCTGCATTTCAGTCGCTCACAGGCACATTCACCTCGACCGCCGGCAACGAAGGCCTCTTGGTAAACGCAGGCACGGTTTCGCTCAATGGAACCATGTCGGCCTACAACGGCAACATCAGGGCGAATGGCGGCGTTATCAGGCTCGGAAGTGCGGGTGCGCTCGGAACCACAACCGGCACATTGACCATCGGAACAAACTCCAGTTCCGTCGTCGATCTCAACGGCTACTCGGTCGTCGGAAAAACGGTCACCATGTCGGGCGGTTCGCTGTCCAATCTCGCCATCGGCACGACCTCGACGTGGTCGGGGTCGGTGTTTTCCACAGCGGCTTCCACGATCACCACCGGCGGTACGGCGGCGAACAGTGCCGCATCGATCGCCCTGCCTAATGCACTGCAGGGTGGCGTGGGCAACGTTACGAAAGAGGGCTCTGGGTCGCTGATCGTCACCGGGTCGCTCGGGACTCCCCAGATGAGAATCAACCTGGGAACGCTCCGGCTGACGGCCCCGGGCACGATCATGGCCTCGAGTGGCACGTTTACCACGAATAGTTCAAATCAGGCCAACTTTACTCCGACGCTGGCTTTTGGGCAGTCCGGCACGTACGGCTTTAACGCATGGCTGATATCGAACGGCAACTTCACGACCGACAGCGGCACGGCCGTGGCGACGTTCGCGAGCGCCACTCTTGGCGGGAATGCCAACAAGACCGTCCAGGTTGACGCCAACACCTCTGTCGCCGTTTCGGGGTCGGCTGACCTTCTGGGAAGTTCTACAAGTTCTCGGTCGCTAATTGTGCAAGGTGCCGGCAACCTGACGTTCTCCGGTGCCGTGACCGGCTCGTCCGGCTCGACGATTTTTTCGATCACCAAGACTGGCACGGCGGCCAGTCAGACCGGCACGCTGACGCTCAGCAGTTCCAACTCCTACAACGGCACGACGACCGTCGAGGCGGGCACCCTGAAGATCGGCAATGCCTCGTCGCTCGGGAGCACGGGCGCGGCCGCCGGCACGGTGGTTCGGCCCTCGACCGTGGCAGGCCTCGTCGGCACGCTCGACCTGAACGGCCTGAGTGTTTCCGCTGAATCACTCACGCTGACCGGCACCAATACGAACAACACGACCGGAACCGGTGCCTATCTCGTCAACAACAGCGGCACGGCCGCAAGCTGGGCGGGCATTGTGACCGTGTCGGGTGGCACGATCGGCATTGGCGGCCCCGGAGATCTCTCGCTGATAGGCACGGTCGATGGTACCGGGTCGGTGGTCAAGACCGGTGCAGGCACGCTCACGCTCACCAATGCCAACACCTACACGGGTGCGACGACGGTGAATGTGGGCGGGCTTGTGCTCAACGGTTCACTCGCCGTGGGATCGAATCTCTCCGTGGCGGCGGCGGCCTGGCTCGGGGGAACTGGCACCGCTCCCGGCATCGTGACGGTGGGTGGCACCCTCAGCCCCGGCAACAGCCCCGGCGTGATCACGCTCGGCTCACTCGTGCTGACTTCGACGAGCGTGACGGCGATCGAAGTCGCCTCAGCCGGCACCCGCGGCACGGCGTACGACGGCGTGACGATCCTCGATGCCTCCGGGCTGACGTACGGCGGCACGCTGGCGTTTGCCTTTGGTGGCAGTGCGATCGCCGACAACACGGAGCTCGAGATCTTCAGTTTCACAGGATCGGCAGCTGGCGATTTTGCCACGCTCGTCTCGACCGGCTTCTACGCGGGCACGTGGTCAAACAACAACGACGGCACGTTCACGATCGCCAAGGACGCGCAGACGCTGACCTTCAGGGAGAGCACCGGCGACATCATCGTGGTGCCCGAGCCGAGCACGGCACTGCTGGGCGTGATCGGAGCACTCGCCGCCCTGGCGTCTCGCCGGGGCATGCGTCGCCGGTCGTTCGTGTGAGGCCTGGAGGGCTGAGACGAACGTCCGGCGAGAAGGCCATGGGCAGCCCCGAGTATCGGGGTGGGGCCGGCTTACGTCGGCATGAGCAACCGCCGCAGTTCGGCCGAGAGCCTCGTGGCGTCATCCACCACCGCTCGGCCGGTCGCTTCATCCAGCGCGAACAATGCGGCGTACACCGACTTGGTGCGGAGTTCGGCGAGTCGATCGAAGACGCTGCCCCATGTTCGGTCAAGGCGACCGGTCTGAATCAGTCGTTCATGCAACGCGGAACGCAGGGCCGAGTGCCGCTTCAGCGTCAGCCCCTCCTGCAAGAAGATCGCCGACAGCAGATGGAAACAGGCGTAATAGGCATGGTCAGCCGCGAGTTGCGGCACGCCGGCATCGAGCTCGCGTTCCGCCGCAGCCAGCCGAACCTGGGCTCGCTCAATAGACCACGCGATCACGTCGGCACGGGCTTCTTCGGGGCTCATTGCGGCGCAGGCTCCGGCTGCGGCGACTCCCGGCCGCTGGAAGAGAGCGGCACGTCGATGCCGTCGCGGTCGATCTCGTGGCGAATGCCAAGCACCTGGTAGACGCCGTGATACCACTCGTCAGCAGAGAGCCGCAGAGGGCTAACGATGCAATGATGACGGTGCTGCACGGGCTGGAGCAGTTCGGTGACCTGAAAGCCTTCAGTGGCACTCAGGGGCCTCGTGGTGAGGATCAGAAGGTCGATGTCGCTGTCCGATTGGTCGTCGCCCCGCGCCTTCGAACCGTACAGCACGACGCGATCCACCGGAAGGTGGTTACAGAGCACCTGGGCCGCTTCAAGCACGGCCGCGCGATCCTTGGCGGCCAACGGCACATCGGCGAAGTCGGGTCGGCTGGGCATGGGCGGGTTCCGGGTCGAATGTCATCGGAACGCTCGTTCAGTATATCGATGCGGATCGTTCGCGTTCAACCCGGCTTCACGCCTGTGATCAGCAGCGTGATGTGGTAGAAGACCGGCGCGGCGAAGCACATCGAGTCGATTCGGTCGAGCACGCCGCCGTGGCCCACCACCAGCGTGCCGTAGTCCTTCACGCCGCGGTCGCGCTTGATCGCGCTCATCGTCATCCCGCCGGCGAATCCCATCACCGCCACCACGAGGCCGGCGAGCGTGGCCTGCCAGAGCTGAAAGGGAGGCGCCGCCCACCAGAGCACCGCGGCGAGCAGGGCCGTGCTCGTGGCGCTGCCCAGCAGGCCTTCCCAGGTGCGGTTGGAACTCACCGCCGAGGCCACCAGTCGCTGGCCGAGCATCCGGCTCCAGACATACTGCATGCAGTCGGCAAACTGCACGAGCAGGATCAGGAAGAAGAGCAGGCGGAAGTTACCGGTGCGATCGGCGTCGGAGGCGCCTTCGATCGGGATCTGGAGCAGGGCTGGGGCGAACGAGAGGCAGTACACGCAGACCACCAGGCCCGCCTGGATCTTGGCCGTCCGTTCCAGGAACCGCTTGTAGTCGCCGGCGAAGGCGACTCTCGCGAGCACGAACAGCGTGGCGTAGACCGGCAGGAACACGCTGAACACGTCGTAGCGGTTGAGCCCCACGAGCACGTAGTGGAGCGGGGTGAACAGGAAGAACACCCAGAACAGCGCGCGGTGGTCGCCCTTGCGGGTGGGCGTGAGCGTGATGAACTCGCGGAGCGCCCAGAACGACACCAGCCCGAAGAGGACGACCGTGGCCGTTGTGCCGAGCCAGAAGGCCGCAGCGAGCACCGTGCAGAGGATCCACCAGCCACGGAGCCGGTTGTTGAACGTGCGGATCGCGGCTGGGTCGAGGCCGCGGTCGGGGTGCCGCTTGAGGAACTGGCCTACGGCCGTGGCCGCGGTGAGCAGGGCGAGCACGCCGGCGACGAGCGCGATGGTGCGGTTGTCGTTCATGCCGGCGTCATTCCTTCAGGGCCAGCACGGCGCGACGGGCACGGGCCAGGAAATCGAGTTTCGCCTCGCCACGCTCCAGCCACATCGGCGGACCGAAGCTGATGCAGGAGAGCAGCGGCACCGGCAGGAACTCGCCGCGGGGCAGCACGCGGTTGAGGTTGTCGATGTGCACCGGGATCAGTTCGAGGTCGGGTCGCTTCTTGGCCAGGTAGTAGAGCCCGCTCTTGAACTCGCCGACCTCGCCGGTGGAACTGCGGCCCCCCTCGGGAAACACGATCAGCGAGTGCGTGGTGCCCGCCTCGCGGAGCATCATGTCGACCGGACTCTGGTGAACCTTGATGTCGGTGCGGTCGATGAGGATGGCGTCGAACACCTCCTCCGCCAGCCAGCGGCGGACGAGCCCCCGCGACCAGTAGTCCTTCGCTGCCACGGGCCGCGTCAGTTCACGGACCGTCTGCGGCAGCGACGACCACACGATCAGCGCGTCGAGGTGGCTGGTGTGGTTGGCGAAGTAGACCCGCTGACAGGTGTCGGGCTGGCTGGCGATCCAACGGATGCTCGCGCCGGCGAGCAGGCGGGCGAGCCCCGCGAGTCCGAGGCCGGCGGCCCGGCAGAGGGGCGACCGGCCCGACGCCTTGCGGGACGGGGCGGGCTCCTTCTCGGCGATGTCGGCGGGCGAGAGCATGCAGGCATCTTCGACCGGGGCGGTGGAAGCGGTCAACGCGCAGCCCCCGCGGGCACGAAGGGATTGTGCCGCTTCTCGTGGCCGACCGTCGTGGGCCCCCCGTGGCCCGGAAACACGATCGTCTCGTCGGGGAGGGTGTACAACTGGCCGCGAATGCCGGCCGCGAGGGCCGCGAAGTCACCGTCGGGGAAGTCGCTTCGGCCCACGCCCTCCGTGAAGAGCACGTCGCCGCCGAAGACCACCGGAGGGGAGAGGGCTTCCGCGACGAAGACGACATGACCCCGGGAATGGCCCGGAATCTCGCGGACGGCCAGGTCGAGCCCCGCCAGTGAGACAATCTCGCCGTGGTCGAGCAACCGGTCGGCCGGCGGGCTGACGAGATTCATCCCGAACGCGGCCGAGAGATTGCCCGCGGGGTTTGTGAGCTTCGCGGCGTCGTGCCTGCCAATGACGATCGGAAGCGACGGCCAGCGTTCTCGGAGGGCGGCGTTGCCGGCAATGTGGTCGGAGTGGCCATGGGTCAAGAGGATCGCCTCCGGCTCGAGGCCGTGCGAGTCGAGCCAGTCGATGATCGCCTGGGGTTCGAAACCGGGGTCGATCACGACGCAGCGGCGGTCGCCGGTCCGCGACACGACGTAGGTGTTCTCACCGAAGGGCTGCGACTCGACGCAGGCCACCTGGAGCGATTCTGCGGGTGAAAACAGACTGATGGAGGCCATCGGAGCGTGAATGCGAGGGCGGGAGACGGGAAATCGAGCATCGTTCGCGAACGCCCGGGCTACAAGGACGCCCTCTTTCCGGCAGGAAATGCGGCCTTTCGGGGTTGGAACTGCCATGGCGGCCACGCGGGAAGCACCTGTAGACTCCCACCCTTCCCAGTCGATGAAGTCGGTGGGGAGTGCTCTTTCTTCAGTAGATCCATGGAGGGATCGATGGCCCGCAGTGCATGGATGGGTGTGTTTCAAGTGGCCACGATCCGCAGCATGGCGGCGGCGGTTCTGCTGACCGCGGTGGCGTCTGCCCAGGAGTTGGGGACCGGCCTGGTCCCCAACGGCGACGTGGCCAAGGGCAACATCGGTGCGGCCGACGCCCAGGCGGTGGCCGGCGGCGGCGCCCACCCACTGCAGCCCGCTCTCGAACTGGCCCAGAAGGGCCTCGCGCAGCTCCGCACCACGATGAAGGACTACTCGTGCACCGTCGTCAAGCGGGAGCGCATCGACGGCAAGCTCAAGGATCACGAGTACATGTTCGCCAAGGTCCGCCATGAGCCGTTCAGCGTCTACCTCTACTTTCTGGCACCCGATGACGTGAAGGGCCAGGAGGTGATCTGGGTCGAGGGACAGAACGACGGCAACATGCTCGCCCATGCCGGGAGTGGCGTGCGGGCGATGGTGGGCACGGTGTCGCTCAAGCCAAACGGCGCGCTGGCGATGCAGGGCAACCGCTACGCCGTCACCGAGATTGGCGTCGAAAACCTAGCCAAGCGGCTCGTCGAGGTCGCCGAGCACGACAAGCAGTTCGGCGAGTGCGAGGTGAACTTCTTCCCCAACGCCAAGGTCAACGGCCGCGTCTGCACCTGTGTGCAGGTGGTGCATCCGGTGCCGCGGCGGAACTTCCGCTTCCACCTCGCGCGGGTGTTCATCGACGACGAATACCTGATCCCGGTCCGTTACGAGGCCTACGACTGGCCGCAGGAAGCGGGCGGTCAGCCGGTGCTCATGGAGGAGTACACCTACATGAACGTGAAGATCAACAATGGCTTCACCGACGCCGACTTCGATCCCAAGAACGCGGCCTACAAGTTCGGCGCGAAGTGAACGGCTGCCGACGGGCGGGTGAGACGGGTCGCGGATGAACCTGGTGCGTCGCGGCACTGTAGCCGGCCGGAATCACATCCGACCCAAAGGCGAACCGTGAAAACTCACAGGTTACCAACCTGTGCTACGAGAGGCTGCGAGGGGCTGCCCGTGCCCGGGAGCCGGGCTCGGCGGCAAGCGAAGCCAGGATGGTGAAGCGTAGCCGGCGTGCAGCGAGCGGAGGGCCGGAGCCCGCAGCGAGCGTCCGGCGACGGGCACGGGCAGCCCCGAGCCCCACGCGAACCGGGATACCACACAGGTTGAAAACCTGTGCTACGAGAGGGCCCGAGCCTCGTGAACGCGTCGGGCTCGGATTACTCCTCCGACCGGTCTTCCTGGTAGTACCAGTCGCCGCCGAGGTTCTCCAGCCGCTGCGCGACGATGCCGGGGCCGGGACGGAAACAGTCGAAGACCATGCACTGCAGCGGAAAGAACCGCAGGTGGAGGTCGAACGTGAACCGGTACGGACGCTGCCGCGGCACGACGACGATCAGCCGCCGGCGGGCCACCCGCCGCAGTTCGGCGACCGCCTGACTCAGGTCGAGCACGTGCTCGAGCGTGTGGGTGCAGATGACGGTGTCGAAGCTCCGGTCGTCGAACGACAGGCCGGCGAGCGTCTCCTGGCGAAACGCGACCTGTGGGAACTGGGCCTGGAGTTCTGGGCCGATCGCCATGTCGCAGGCGGTGACGTCGTGGTCCGCGGCGAGCAGGCCGGCGAGGTGCCCTCGGCCGCAGCCCACCTCGAGCACGTTCCCGGAGGCGTTTTGGAGGATCTCGGCGATGCAGGTGGCATTGAGGTCAGTGGGACGCTGCAGATGGACGGCCGCGGTCTCCTCGTAGACGCGGCGGAACTCGTCCTCCGTGAGCAGGTGAGCCCGGTCCTTAAGCGCCATGAACGTCGTCGCCTGTCGGCCAAAGAGCAGCCGGAAGGGCAGCCACATGAACCAGCGGCTGTCCCGCAGGATTGGCGGCAGGCAGTCGTCGAGCAGGAAGTGGATGGCGAGCGCTGCGTTGCGGCTGATGTTCATGGGAATCCACTTCCGCGGGGAGGCCGCGATCAGGCGGCTCGCCGGACCAGGTGGTCGGCCGCCTGGCCCATGCGGCGGGCGACGATGTAGACGGGTCGGCCCTTGGCCTCGTCCACCAGCTGGCCGACATACTCGCCGAGGATGCCCAGGAGCGCGAACTGCGCGGCGGCCACGGCGGTGCTGAAGAGCATGATCGTCGTGTAGCCCGAGGGCGGATTGCCCAGCCACCAGCCGCCGAGCGAATACACCGCCGTCGCCAGGCAGACGAGCAGCATCGAGATCGCCGCGATGAAGGCGACGCGGAGCGGCGCGGTGGAGAAGGCGAGCGTGGCATCCCGGGCCAGGCCGAAGAGCTGGCCGAGATGATACTTCGACCTTCCTGACCTCCGCGGGGCGGCGGTGTAGGAAAGGACGGCGCGGCGGAAGCCGACCCACTGCACGAGGCCACGGAGGAACCGGGTTCGCTCCCGTATCTCCCGTTGCAAGACGTCGATCACCGGCCGGCCGACGAGGAAGAAATCAGAGGCGTCTGGTTCCAGCGGGAGTGCGGAGATCACGGCGAGCCCGCGGTAGAACGCGGCGTTGCAGGCCCGGCGGAGTCCACTCCCCGAGGCCACCTCGCGACGCATCAGCACCACGTCGTGCCCGGCGCGGGCGACTGCCATCGCCCGCAAGACAACCTCCGGCGGATGCTGCAGGTCGGCATCGAGGAAGACGGCATGGTCGGCATCGCAGTCGTCGAGTCCGGCGAGCATCGCGGCCTCGTGACCGAAGTTTCGGGAGAGGTGAAGCACCCGCACGCCCGGCGCCGCCGCGAACCGGTCGAGCAGGCCGGGAGACTCGTCGGCCGAGCCGTCGTCGATGTAGACGATCGTGGCGTCGGTGCCCTCGGCGGCGAGCTGCGACACCAATCGTGTCGCCTCCGCGTGAAAGGCCGGCAGCGACGCCGCCTCGTTGTAGACCGAGACGATGATGTCGAGGGTCATGCGCTGCGTGGCCATATCCACCCTCGGAGACTGTTGAGTGCCCACCTAACGGCGTTCCTCGAACCGCATGTGCTTCACCGACTCGCCAGAGTCGCGGAGTTCGAGCAGGGCGTCGATCCCGATCGCCAGATGCTTTTCCACGAACCGACGGCTGACGTCGCGGTCGCTCGCCGATGTCTTCACTCCCTCGGGGCTCATCGGACTGTCGGAGACCAGCAGCAGGGCACCCTTGGGGATGTGATTGGCGAAGCCCACGACGAAGAGCGTGGCCGTTTCCATGTCGATGCCGATGGCCCGCGTCTTCAGGAGGTAGTCCTTGAAGACGTCGTCGTGCTCCCAGACGCGACGGTTGGTCGTGTAGACCGTGCCGGTCCAGTAGTCGTAGCCGTGGCGGGCGATTGCGGTGGAGACGGCGGCCTGGAGGCGGAACGATGGCAGCGCTGGGATTTCGGGCGGGAAGTACTCGTTGCTCGTGCCCTCGCCGCGGATCGCGGCGATCGGAAGAATGAAGTCGCCGATCTTCGTCTTTTTCAGGCCACCGCACTTGCCGAGGAACAGCACCGCCTGCGGGCTGACGGCCGCGAGGAGGTCCATCACCGTGGCCGCCATCGCGCTGCCCATGCCGAAGTTGAGGATCGTCACGCCGTCGAACGTGGCCGACTGGATCGGGAATCCATCTCCATGCACGGATACCCCGAAACGCTCGGCGAACGCCTCGACGTAGTGCGAGAAGTTGACCAGCAGCACGTAGGAACCGAACTCGTCGAGGTTGCGGCCGGTGTATCGCGGCAGCCAGTCGCGGACGATCTCCGCCTTGTCTTTCATGGGGTGGCCTGCGTGGTGCCTGCGGGCGTGGGCATGAGAGCCGGCCAGGCGGTCTCCAGTCGGTCGCGTGGCGGCAGTTCGATCGGTGTGCCCGCCACCAGCGATACCCGCGGGTCGAGCGCGCGGTTCCAGGCAAACACGGCCCGGTAGAGGCGGCCGTCGCCGTAGACCTTTTCGGTCAGCGACCACCACGAGTCACCCGGGCGGGCGACGTAGGATGAGCCCGGCACCGGTGGCGGTTCGACGGTGAGGCGTTGCTCGTCCAAGCCCGCCGCCGAAACGCGTGAGGCCACGGCCTGTGGCTGAAGCGGTAACGGCGCGGTGGCGGGTGCTTCGAATGAAGCCCGGGCCACGAAGGGATCGCTTGCCGGAGGAGCGACCTCTCCGGCCGCCGAGGCGGGGGCAAACCGGCTCCGGCCAGGAGGCTCGTTGATAGGAGGCATCGCGGTCGTCGTCGGCGGCGGCAGGGGATCGGCGGTGAACCGTGGCGGTTCCACGAGATCCTGCGGCTCCGTCGAGGCCACGTCGGACTGAATATCGGGGCCGGCACCGGCGGGCGGCCGCGACACGAGCAGCTTCATCGACAAGACGCCGACGAACACGCCGAGGAGCGTGGCCAAGAGGCCGAGCAGAAGTTTGGTTTCTCGTCCCATGCGCAGTCCGCGAACCTGGGCGGTCGGCCGCCCCCGTGAGCAGGGCGGGAGTGTCGGGAAAACGCCCCCGCGTCGCCAGACCGTCGGCCACAAGGCTGCCTTGCCGGGCTTGCCTATTCTGCCGCGGCCGCGGTGAGGACCCTCGCCGCGCGGAGTTTGGCGGACCGACTCCGGGGATTACGGGCCAGTTCGTCGTCCGACGCTTCGATCGGCGACCGCGTGAGGTTTTCCCAGACCTGCCGATTTCGGAACGCCTCCTTCACCAGGCGATCCTCCAGAGAGTGAAACGAGATCACGACGAGTCGGCCGTTGGCGGCGAGCCGTGTTGGAGTCCGCTCGAGCGCAATTCGGAGGCTCTTGAGTTCTTGGTTGACCGCGATGCGCAGCGCCTGGAATGTCCGCGTGGCGGGATGGATCCGCTGCGGAGGCTTCTGTCGGGGCACGGCGGCCATCACGACACGGGCGAGGTCGCGGGAGGTTTTGATCGGCTCCCGCTGGCGGGCGTCGGCGATGCGGCGGGCGATCCGCCGGCTGAACCGCTCCTCCCCAAACTCGTAGATGATGTCGGCGAGCGTCTCGGGACGGACGCGGTTGATCATTCGCCAGGCCGGCTCGCCCTCCGTGGGATCGAAGCGGAGGTCGAGCGGACCATCGGAGTCGAACGAGAAGCCGCGGGTGTTGTCGGCGAGTTGGTCGCTCGAGAGGCCGATGTCGAGGAGCACGCGGTCCACCTTCTCGATCTCGAGCGCGTCGAGCACCTCGGGGATGTCGCAGAAGTTGGCCTGGGCGAACCGCACGGGCTTGCCGGCGAACTCGTGGGAGCCCCGCTCGATCGCGGCGGGGTCACGGTCGAGGGCGATCACGCGTCCTGTGGGGCCGACCGCCTCCACGAGCAACCGCGTGTGGCCGCCGCCGCCGAGGGTGCCATCGATGACGGTCATGCCCGGCTCGATCGCGAGAAACGACATCACTTCGGCGGGCAGAACGCTGGTGTGGATGCTGGGCGACGTCATGCACGCCACTCTACCAAGACCACGCTACGATGGCGTCTGTGGAAGAACCAGACCCTCACGCCGCCGACTCCTACGACTACGCGCTGCCCGCGGAACTGATCGCGCAGGATCCGCTCGCCGACCGGGCCGCGGCCCGACTGCTCGTCGTGAACCGGGCCGACGGCTCGCTCGCCCATCGGTCGATCCGCGACCTGCCGGGCCTGCTCGCTCCCGGCGACCTCGTCGTCGTCAACGACACCAAGGTCGTGCCTGCGCGGCTGGTGGGCCACCGTGCGAAAACCGGCGGCAAGTGGGAAGGGCTATTCCTGCGGGTGGAGGGAAGCGGATCACAGGCTGGCGCATGGATCGTGCTCGCGCAGACCCGCGGTCGGCCTGAGGTGGGCGAGCGGATCGTCCTCACCGGCCGCGACGATACGGACGGCACGACGCTCGAACTCCTCGGCCGTGCCGAAGGGGGCGCGTGGCTCGCACGGCCGCTGGGCGCCGCGGCGACCGAACCGGCGGAGGCGGTGCTCGCGCGGGTCGGCCGCGTGCCGTTGCCCGGCTACATCCGTGGCGGCGTCGAGCGCGATGGCGACCTCGATCGGTATCAGACCGTCTTCGCCCGCGAGGCCGGTTCGGCCGCGGCGCCGACCGCCGGACTGCACTTCACCCCCGAGATCTTCGCGGACCTCGCGGCCCGGGGCGTCGAGCGAGCCGCCGTGACGCTGCACGTGGGCCTCGGCACGTTCCGGCCGATCACGGCCGACCGGATTGATAGCCACGTGATGCATTCGGAGTGGTGCACCTGCCCGGCGGACACGATCGAGGCCGTGCAGCGGACGAAGGCACGGGGCGGCCGAGTGGCGGCGGTGGGCACGACGGCCGTGCGGACGCTCGAGACCGCGGCCCTCGCGGGGACGCTCTCGCCGTGGTCCGGGGCGACTGACCTGTTCGTCAAACCCGGGTTTCCGTTCCGCGTGGTGGACGCCCTGTTGACGAACTTCCACATGCCACGGACAACCCTCATGGTTCTCGTGTCGGCCCTGGCGTCGCGGGACCTCGTGATGCAGGCCTATGCCGAGGCGATCCGGGAACGCTACCGGATGCTGAGCTACGGCGACGCGATGCTGATCCTCTGAAGGAGATGGTGGTGATGGGTGAACTGCCGCAGGAAGACGTGCTCGTGGTGCCGCGGTCGCTGTTCGAGAGAGTGGGGGCCTTCCAGGGCTTCTGCGGCGACACCGCTTCGTATCTCGCCGCGCTGCTCGATCCCACCCACACCTCGTGGCGGCCGCGGGCCACGGTCGAGGATGACCCATCGCTCAAGCAACTGATTCCCTACTGCGTGCTCTCGTGGCGCGATGCCGCCGGCACGCCGCACTATTTCGCCTACACCCGTGGCGGTGGCCAGAGCGAGGCCCGGCTGCGGGCCAAGCGGTCGGTCGGCATCGGCGGCCATATTTCCAGCATCGATGGCGAGCATGGCGACGACACGTCGTACGACGCCGGCATGCGGCGGGAACTCGCCGAGGAGATCGCCATCGAGGGCGGGTGGACGGCCCGCTGCGTGGGCCTGATCAACGACGACTCCAACGCGGTGGGGAGCGTGCACCTCGGGATCGTGCACGTGCTGGAACTGGAGAAGCCGGGCGTGGCCTCGCGAGAGAGCGAACTGGTGGACTGCGGCTTCGCCACGCTGGAGGCCCTGCTCGCCGACCGCGACCGGTTCGAGACCTGGTCGCAGATCACCCTCGAAGCCATTCGCGATGGTAAACTCAGCTGAGGCTATGGCCGAGCAGCGCAGCACCATCTACCTTGATAACCACGCCACCACGCGGCTCGACCCGCGGGTGCTGGAAGCGATGTTGCCGTGGCTCACCGATCGCTACGGCAACGCCGGCAGTGTGACGCACGACATGGGCCGCGAGGCCCGTGAGGCGGTGGAAGCCGCGCGGGGAACGTTTGCCGACGCGATCGCTGCCGATCCGCGGGAGATCGTGTTCACGGGCGGGGCGACCGAGAGCACGAACCTTGCCATCCTCGGCACAGCGGCGCGGCATGCGCGGCTCGAGGCGGCGGACGGATTCCCCGGGCATATCGTGACGCTTGCGACCGAGCACCACGCCGTGCTCGATCCCGTGGAGCACCTCGAACGCGAGGGAACCAAGGTGACGCGGCTTCCGGTCATGTCGCAGCACGATGCGGCCGGCGTGCCGGGGAGGATCAGGCTCGCCGATCTCGAGGCGGCGCTTCGGCCCGACACGTTTCTCGTCTCCGTGCTCCTGGCGAACAACGAGATTGGAGTCGTGCAGGACGTGGCGACAATCGCCGAACTTGTCCATGCCGCGGGCGCGATCCTGCACGTGGACTGCGCCCAGGCGATCGGCCGGATGCCTGTCGACGTGGACTCGCTCGGCGCGGATCTGGCGAGCTTCTCCGCCCACAAGGTCCACGGGCCGAAGGGAGGCGGGGCGCTCTACGTGAGGCGCCGCGGTCGCGCGGTCCGAGTGGAGCCGCTTGTATTTGGCGGCGGCCAGGAGCGGGGCATGCGGAGCGGCACGCTCGACGTGCCAGCGATCGTAGGGTTCGCCGAGGCGGCGCGGCTGGCGACCGAGGGGCTCGCCGACGAGGTGCCGCTGATGCGGCGGCTCCGCGACCGGCTCTGGGAGACGCTTCAGGCCGGGGTGCCGGGTGTCGCGATCAATGGCCCGGCACTCGACGCGGTCGACGACCGGGGGCGGCCGCTGCGACTGATCAACAATCTGAATGTGCGGATCCCGGGCGTGGATGGGCAGTCGCTCCTGGCCACGCTCTCGGGCGACAGCCTCGCCGTGAGTTCGGGCAGCGCCTGCTCATCGGAGAGCCCGCGGCCGAGTCACGTGCTCCTGGCCCTCGGCCTAGGCGACGACGAAGCCCGGGCCAGCCTCCGCTTCGGTCTTTCGCGATTCACAACCGAGGACGAGATCGACGAGGCGGCACGGCGGATCGCCGCGGGTGTCGCCCGGCTGCGGGGGATGTGAGGCGGAGCACCTGGCCTGAAAACGGTGCCAGCCACTTTTTGCCGGTCGCCGCAGGCGACACGGCCCCGGCCACAGGCCGGGGTCTGCAGACAAAAGGTGGCTGGCACCGTTTTCCTCGAGCTCAGCCTCGGTCACCACCGGACTTTCCGCGGCGGCGGCGGCGGGCTACAATTTCGTCATCCAGGGATGCGAGAAGTCCCGTCGCCCGCCAGCACCAGGAGTTTTCCATGTCGATCATGCTCACCGAAAAGGCCGCCAGCGAGGTCAAGAAGATCATCACGGAGCAGAAACTCGCTCCCGAGACCGTCCTTCGCGTGGGCGTGGCCGGCGGCGGCTGCAGCGGCTTCAGTTACTCGTTGGGCTTCGACACCGCGTTCGACCCCAAGGCAGACTCCAAGAGCGAGCAGCACGGCATCGCCGTGGTGGTCGACAAGAAGAGTGACCTGTTCCTCGACGGCACCACGCTCGACTTCCACGACGGCATCGACAAGCGGGGCTTCACGTTCAACAATCCGCAAGCGAAGAAGACCTGCGGCTGCGGTAGCTCGTTCCAGGCCTGATGCCCGCTGCGGCCTGACGGCTGCCCGAACCCCCGAGGACACCCCATCGACGTGGCTGCCGAGAAAGTCCACATCGTCGGCATCGGCGACGACGGCGTTGAGGGGATGACCGCGCAGGCACGGCGGCTTGTCGAGGCGGCCGACGTGCTCGTGGGGCCCGAGTCGTGCTCCACGCTCGTGCCGGCGGCGATCCGCGGACGGCTCGTCTCCGCCGCCAACCTCGAGGAACTCGTCGAGCGAATCGAGGCCGCTGGGGCCAAGCGAGTGGTGGTGCTGGCATCGGGCGATCCGCTCTTTTACGGCACGGCCCGCTACGTCTGCTCGAAACTCGGCAAGGACCGCTTCGAGGTGGTGCCGCACGTCAGCAGCATGCAGTTGGCGTTTGCCCGCGTGAAGGAGTCGTGGGAGGATGCGTTTCTCGCCAACCTCTCGGGCCAGTCGATCGAGCGGGTGGTTGACCGCGTGCGGTCGAGCGAGACGGCGGGCCTGTTCACGAGCGACCAATGGCCGGCACCGGCAGTGGCCCGCGCCCTGCTCGACGAGGGCATCGACTACTTCCAGGCCTACGTCTGCGAAAACCTCGGCTCGCCCGACGAGCGGGTGACTCAGGGCAGCCTGGCCGATATCGCCAAGGATTCGTTCGCGACGCCGAACGTGATGATCCTCGTCCGCAAGGCTCGCGTGGCCGACAAGCCGGGCCAGGTGGGCACGCGGATGTTTGGCAACCCCGACGAGTGCTTCCTGCAGTCGCGGCCGAAGCGGGGCCTGCTCACGCCCGCCGAGGTGCGGTCGCTGGCACTCGCCGAACTGCAGCTGCGGCCGGCGAGCGAGGTCTGGGACGTCGGCGCCGGCAGCGGCTCGGTGGGCCTGGAGGCGGCGCGGATCGCCCGCGATGGCCGGGTGCATGCGATCGAGATGGATCCCGACGACCACGCGCTGATCCGGGAGAATGCGGCCCGGTTCGGGGTGATGAACCTCAATCCCGTGCTCGGCAGGGCGCCGGAGGCGTGGGCCTCGCTCCCCGATCCCGACGCAATCTATGTGGGAGGCAGCGGCCGCGACGTGGCGATGCTCGTGGACCAGGCCTGGAGTCGGCTCAAGCCGGGCGGTCGGCTCGTCACCGCCTGCAACAGCATCGAAAACCTAGCCGCGATGCACACGCTGCTTCGCTCGCGGTCGAACGACGCGGCCTATTGGATGGTGAACATCGCCCGCGGCATCGAGCAGCTCGACCGCATCCGGTTCGAAGCGATCAACCCGATCTTCCTGATCGCCGCCACGAAGCCTGTGTGACCGTGATGGCCGACCTGCCAGAGCCGCTCGATGTGATCGCGGTGGGGGCCCACCCCGACGACGTCGAGATCGGCTGTGGTGGCACGCTCGCCTTGCTCGCGGCCCAGGGCTTCCGGGTCGGCATCGTGGACCTCACCGATGGCGAACCCACGCCGCGGTCGAGCGGGCCCGAGGAGCGGCTCCGCGAGGCGGCCGCAGCGGCGCAGACGCTCGGTGTGGTCCACCGCGAGACGTTGCCCTTCACAAACCGCCGGCTGTTTGACGACTTCGAGGTCCGCGTGGCGCTGGCGAAGGTGTTCCGCCGCTGGCGGCCGCGGCTCGTGCTCGGTCTCGGTGACAAGACGCCGCTCGCCTCGCCCGATCACGCCCAGGCCGTGGCGATCACCGAGGCGGCCGTCTTCTATTCGCGGCTCACGAAGTGGGACGACACCTTCGCCGGCCTGCCGGTCCACACCGTGCCGCAGTTGCTCACCTACTTCCTGTTCGCGGGTGTGGCAGAGGTGCCGCACGGCCACTGGCCGCTCGTGGTCGACATCGCCCCGCACCTGGAGACGAAGCTCGCGGCAATCGCCTGCTACGCCTCGCAGTTTCCGCCCGAGAAGGCTCACATCTATCCCCGGGTGCGGTCGCTGGCCGAGACGGTGGGCATGATGGCCGGCTGTGCGGCGGGCGAGGTGCTGGCGTCGAGCCGCATGCCGCTCACGACCGAGCCCATGCGGATGCTCTTTCCGCCGACGGCGAAAGGTTGACTTGGTGCTCCCCACGTAGGTGCAGGTTGGCAACCTGCACAAGCATTCCACGGCGGGTCGTGATCCCGCGGCGGCTCGGGGCTGCCCGTGCCCCGTCGCCGGACGTTCGCCTCGGCCATCGTGGCCTCGGCTCACTCGGATGCCGCCGGCGCTTCGCCATCCTGGCTGCGCTTGGCGGCATACGCCAGCTCCCGGAGTACGGGCAGCCCCTCGCTGAGTGCGTACCTGTCAACAGGGCATGGGCAGCCCCTCGCTGAGTTCGGGCCTCCACCTGAAGGACGACCGCGCGGGGGTATAACTTTGCCTGGAGTCGCGTGTGGGCGGCGTCCTTTTGTCGTCCATCCCCGCCAGCGAGACCACGCGTGCACGAGAGAAAAGCCGCCGTCGATGCCGTCGTGATCGGGGCCGGCATCGCCGGACTCATGGCCGCCGCGCGGATCGGGGGCCACGGTCGCAGTGTGCTGGTGCTCGACAAGTCGCGGGGTGTCGGTGGACGGATGGCGACCCGGCGGATTGGAGGCGCGGTCTGCGACCACGGGGCGCAGTTCTTCACACAGCGGACGCTCGGCTTCCGCGACGTCATCGAGCATGCGGTCCGCGACGGCACGGTCGCCGAGTGGTGCCGGGGCTTCTCTCGCGACGGGAGCATCGCCGCGGATGGCCCGGCGGTCGGCGATGGCCACCCGCGATACCGCGGTGCGCGCGGAATGACCGACCTGCCGAAGTGGCTGGCGGCAACACTGGCGACGGGGGGCAATGAGGTCGAGGTGCGGACCGCGGCGAAGGCGACGTCGGTGGCGGTCGAGGCCGACTGCGTGCGGGTGACCATCGAGGGGCAGGATGGAGCGGCCGAGGTCGTCGAGGCGGCCGGCTGCGTGCTCACGGCCCCCGTGCCGCAGGCGCTCGACCTGCTGGCGGCGGGCGGTTCACTCGAACGGTTCGAGGCTCATGCCATCGCGCGGCTGCGGACCGTGGACTACGACCCGTGCTTCGCGGTGATGCTCGTGCTCGACCGGCCGAGCCTGCTGCCAGAGCCTGGGGCGATCCAGTTTGGCGGCGACGCGCCCGGGCCGGTGGCGTGGGTGGCCGACAACCAGCGGAAGGGCATCTCGGCCGTGCCGGCGCTCACGGTGCATGCGACCGGATCCTTCAGCCGCGAGCACTTCGACGTGCCACCCGATGAGGTGGCCGGCATGCTCATCGATGCCGTCCGGCCCTGGATCGACGGCGACCCGCGGACGGCGATCGTGGAGCGGTCGATCCACCGCTGGAAGTTCGCCACGCCGACGACGATCCTGCCCGATCCACTCGTGGCCGTGTCGGAAGCCCCGCCTGTTGTCTGTTGCGGCGATGCGTTTGCAGGCCCCCGCGTGGAGGGCGCCGCGGTGAGCGGCGCGGCAGCGGGATCGTGGCTCGCGGACCGGCTCGCCGGAGGTGGGCGATGAATGAACCGGTCGACTGCGTGGTGGTGGGGGCCGGGCTCGCGGGCCTCGCCTGCGCGGGCGCGCTCGTCCGTGCCGGCCGCCGCGTGACGCTGCTCGAGGCCGCCGATCGCATAGGCGGCCGCGTGGCCACCGACACAGTTGAAGGATTTCGGATCGACCGTGGCTTCCAGGTCTACAACGACGCCTATCCCGAAGGTCGCCGACAACTCAATCTTGGGTCGCTCGAACTCGGCACGTTCGAGCCGGGTGCCTTGGTGGCGGAGGCGGGGAGGCTGCGGAGCGTGAGCGATCCGTGGCGGCGGCCGCTGGCCGCGGTGAGTTCGCTGCTGTCGGGCAGCGTGGGCCTGGCGGATGGCCTGCGCACGGCGCGGCTCAGGTGGGACGCCGTTGCAGGCGTGCGGTCCGGCGCGATCGATCCCGATGCCGTCGCTGTAGCGAACGAACGGACCACTCGCGAGGAGCTCGCAGCCCGGGGATTTTCGGATGCATTTGTCCGGCGGTTCTTCGTGCCGTTCTTCGGCGGTGTGTTTCTGGAGCGTTCGCTCGACACGGCGGCCCCGGTGTTCCTCTTTGACTTCGCAATGTTCTCGCTGGGCCGCGCCTGCCTCCCCGCGGGTGGCATGGACGCGATTCCGCGGCAACTCGCCGCGCGGCTACCTGAGGGATGCGTGAGGCTCGGCGTGCGGGTGCGGAGCGTCGAGCCGGGGCGGGTGACGCTCGACGACGGCAGCACGCTCGAGGCACCTTGCGTGGTGGTGGCCGCCGACGGCGGATCGGCGTCGCAGCTACTTCCGGAGTCGCTGCGGAGCCCGCTCGCTGGCCGCCGCTGGAAGGCCACTCGCATGGTCGCGTTTGCAGCCGATGCCTCACCGCTCCGGTCCCGCACGCTCGTCGTCAGCGCCGATGCCGCTGGCCCGATCGATAATCTCACCGTGCCGTCCGATGTCGCTGCCGGCTACGCACCCCCGGGCACGTCACTGATCACGGTGTCAGTGCGCGGAGACTGGTCGGGCGAATCGGTCGAAGACGCCGTCGAGCGGCAGGCGGCAGGCTGGTTTGGCAGGGCGGTGGACGGCTGGCGGCATCTCGCCACGGTGGAGGTGCCGCGGGCGTTGCCGGATGAGTCTCCGGTGGCGCGGCGCTCGCGGCCAGCGGGCCCGCAGCTTGTGGCCGGGCTCTGGCTGTGTGGCGACCACTGCGGCGCGGCCTCGATCAACGGCGCCCTCGCCAGTGGTCGTCAGTGCGCCGAGTCCATCCTAGCGACCGGTTGACTCGGGGGGACTTATACGGGCCACGCTTGATCCTCGCGCGTTGGAGGGCCACCGCAGCCGGCCGGCTGCTCCCCCTTTCGGAATCGCACATGCAAGCGATGATGCCGCGAGCCCAATGCGAACCGGGAAGACACACAGGTTGAAAACCTGTGCTACGGGCGGACAGCGAGGGGCTGCCCGTGCCCGGGATCCGGCGTTGCTGACGAGCGCAGCCATGGATGGCGGAGCGAGGTCAGCATCGAGCGAGCGAAGGGCAGGATGCTGGGAGCCGGGCCGCGCCCGGCGACCGTAAGCCGGAGCCGACACCGGGACGGCGGCGACGGCGCGACAGTCGCATGGCCGCAGTGAGCGTCCGGCGACGGGCATGGGCAGCCCCGAGCCTGATACACGCGCGAGCATCAAGTGTGAGCCGGATGAGTCCGTGGCTCGGGGTTGCCCTCTGCTTGGGCTCGCCAGGTGGTCCCAGCTGTGGCGGCTGTGAATCGGCATTTGCGTCTGCGGTTCGGAGTTATACAATCGATTGAAACGCTTGTTTGATTTCCTCTCTTCCATCCACCGTGTCCCACCACACTCTCTCAAAAATGCCCGATTCCGCAGCGGAATCTCGTGATCCGCGGGAGCGGATCCTGCTGGCCGCTGGCCGCGAGTTTGCGGAACGGGGCTACGAGGCCGCCACGGTTCGTGACATCTGCACCGCGGCGGGCGCAAACGTGGCGGCCGTCAACTACTACTTCGGCGACAAGCACCGCCTCTACATCGAGAGCGTGAAGCACGCCCATGAAGCGAGGCTTCGCCAAGTGCCTCAGCCCGAGTGGGCTCCCGGAACTCCCGCGGCGCAGAAACTCCGCGACTTCGTGGGCAGCATGCTCGACCGGATGCTCGGGGGCGACCAGCCTCCGTGGCAGGTGCGGCTGATGATGCGGGAACTGCTCCAGCCGACCGAGGCCTGCCGCGAGCTGGTCGAGGACTATATCCGCCCCCACTTTGGAATCCTGCTTGGAGTGCTCGACGAGTTGACGGGGAGCGCGTTGCCTGAGTCGGAAGTCCGACGCCTCGGCCTGAGCATCATCGGCCAGTGCTTCCTCTACCGTGCCGCGGGTGACGTGGTCGCCATGCTCGTGCCGGGTGGCGAGATCGATGCCTACCACACGCCGCAGGCCATTGCCGACCATGTCACGCGGTTCACGCTCGCCGCGATCGGGGTCGCGGCACCGTTCGCCCGTCCTGGCCTTGGGACTGTCTCTGCCCTGGAGTCACCGCGATGAAGGTTCTCAAGACACTCCTCAGTTGGCTCCTTCCGCTCGTGATCCTCGGGGCTGCGATCGGCGGATTCGTGGTGCTTGGCGGCCCGAAGGCGCCGCCGCGGAAGGAAAAAGAGACGCCGAAGGCCGTGGTGGTCAGGACCCAGCAGGTGGAGCAGCAGACGACGGGCATCGACCTCGCGGTTGATGGCGTGGTCGTGCCGCTTCGTGAAGTCACGCTCGCTGCGGAGGTGCCAGGCCGCGTGCTCCGCAAGACCGCCGCCTGCAACGAGGGCCAACTCGTGGCCAAGGGAACGGTGCTCTTCGAGATCGATCCCCGCGACTACGAACTCGACGTGGCCAGGCTCGAGAAGGAACTCACCCAGGCGGGGCTCGCCATCGAGGAGGTCGACGAAGAACTCATTCAGAACGCGACGTCGACGGAACTCGCGAAGCGACAGGTGGAACTCGTCCGCCGGGAAGCCGTCAGGCTCGAGGGGCTCAAGGCCAGCAAGATCGTCACCGAATCCGAGCACGATCGGGCCCTTCGCGATGAGCTCACCGCCGCCAACTCGCTGACGATGCTCGAGGGGCAGAAGAGGGTGCTCGCCAAGCGACGAAACAGGCTTCTCGAGGCTCGGTCGCTCGCCTCCACCATGATCGAGAAGTCGAAGCTCGATCTCTCGCGGACGCGGATCTCTTCGCCTGTCGATGGGATCGTGGTGGAAGACAATGTCGAGCAAGACTCGTTCGTCGCCAAGGGCGCGCCACTCGTGACGATCGAAGACACGAGTGCCACCGAGGTGAAGACCAGCCTGCGGATGGACGAGGTGGGCCGCGTGTTGGGCGGACGGAACGGCGGCGACGGCGAGCATGGCTTCCCCGAATTGCCCGCGAAGGTGTCGTTTACGATCGGCGACCAGCGGTATGAATGGGATGGCGTGCTCTCCCGACAGGAGGGCAGGGGGCTCGACGAAAAGACACGGACGCTTTCCTGCCTGGTCCACGTGCCCGAGCCGACGAAACTCCGGGCGATCGATCGGTACGGTGCCGCCAGGGCCACCCTTCCTGCCGAGGCGCCCGCGTCGCTGCTTCGCGGGATGTTCGTTAACGTCCTGCTGCACGTTGACGTGGAGCAGTCGCTCGTTTCGGTGCCCCAGGAGGCCGTCAGGCCGACGGGCGACCTGTTCGTGATGCGGGATGGCAGGCTGGCGATACTCCGTCCCCGGCCGTTTCATGCCGCCGCGGGCCGGATCACCTACGACGAGCGGGAGAGCGGCCTGTTGCCGGGGGATCGCGTCGTGGTCAGTCAGATCTCGAATCCGCGTGATGGGATGGAACTCGCGGAGGCTGCGAAGTGAAGTCGCTCATCGCCTGGACGGTCCGCAACACGCCGGCCATGAACGTGCTGGTCATCGCCATCATGGCGATCGGCTGGATCAGCTTCTCATCGATGCGGCGCGAGGTGTTCCCCGAGTTCGATCTCGAGATGGCGCTCGTGTCGGTCGTCTATCCCGGGGCCACGCCCGAGGAGGTGGAGGAGGGCATCTGCCAGAAGGTCGAGGAGGCCTGCCGGAGCGTCGTCGGCATCAAGAAGATCACGAGCGTCGCCCGCGAGGGAATGGGCTACTGCCTCTTCGAGATGAACGACAACGTTCCTGAACCGCAGCGGGTCGTCAGCGAGATCCGTTCGGAAGTGGAGCGGATTCCGACGTTCCCGGAACTCGCCGAGGACGCGAAGGTCGAGCAGGTCACGCTCCGCACGCCGGCGATCAAGGTCGGCGTGCTCGCGCCGCCCGACACCGACAGCGGCGAGCGCTCGGAACTCGAAATCCGCGAGGTGGCGGAGAAGGTGCGGGACGACCTGCTCGCTCTGCCCACCGTCTCGGCGGTCAACATCGCCGGCGGCAAGGACTACGAGATCACGATCGAGATCTCGGAAGACACGCTGCGGAAGTACGGCCTCACGCTCAAGGCCGTGGCCGATATCGTCCGCCGCGAGAATCTCGAACTGCCCGGCGGCACGATCCGCAGCGAGGGGGGCGAGGTGCTGCTGCGGGGAAAAAATAAGAAGTACGTGGGCGGCGAGATCGCGAAGATTCCACTGGTCACGCTGCCCAGCGGCCTCGTGCTCACGGTGGGCGATCTGGGCACCGTCCGCGACGGGTTTGCCGACGTTGCGGGCAAGAGCCGGATCAACGGCCGGCAGGGACTCGCCATCTCGGTCGATCGCAGTTCGGGCGAGGATCTGCTCGCCATGGTGGCGGCGGTGAAGGGCTATGCGGCCGAGGCCAGGCTGCCGCCGGGCTACGAACTCGTCACCTGTGCCGACGCCTCCTTGGACGTGCGTGAGCGGCTCGACATGCTGATGTCGAACGGCACCCAGGGCCTGCTGATCGTGTTCGTGATCCTGGCGCTGTTCTTCGACCTCAAGGTCGGCTTCTGGGTGGCGATGGGCGTGCCGGTGTCGATGCTCGGCACGGGGGCGCTGATGTTTGCCGGCGATCAGACGCTCAACATGCTCTCGATGTTCGCCTTCCTGATGGCGGTGGGCATCGACGTGGACGACGCGATCGTGGTCAGCGACAACGTCGAGCGGCACCGCAAGATGGGCAAGGGGCCGATTCAGGCAGCGATCGACGGCACGGCTGAGGTGGTGCCGTCGGTGGTGTCGGGCGTGATGACGACGGTGATCACGTTCATGCCGCTGCTCTTCGTCTCCGGGGTGATGGGCAAGTTCATCGCCGTCATGCCCTTTGCGTTCATCGCCACGCTGCTCGTCTCGCTCTCCGAGGCGATTTTCGTGCTCCCGGGCCATCTCGCCCATGAAGACAGCTTCCTGCTCCGTGCCATCAGCTTCCTCTGCACGCCCCTCAAGCCGCTCGCGCCGGTGCTGAAGTTTCTCCAGCGAAGCTGCGACGACGGCCTCAAGTGGTTCGTGAAGCGGGCCTATGCACCGGCGCTCGAATGGTCGATCGACAACCGCTGGGCCGTCCTCGCCGGGGCCGCGGCGATCCTGATCCTGGCGGTGGGCCTGATCCGCAGCGGTACGACGCCCTTCAAGCTCTTCCCCAAGGTCGATGCGAAACGGCTGCAGGCGAAGATCATCTATCCCGACGGCACGCCGGCGAGTGTGACGGAACAGGGGATCGCCCAGGTGGAGCGGGCCCTCGATGACACCGCGAAGCGGTTGTCGGCCGGCGGGCGACCGATTGTCACGTTCGTGCACACTTCGGCGGGTTCGTTCGAAACGCAGGGCAAGCCGGGGGCCGATCAGAAGTTCTCTGGCAGTCATCTCGGGGCCGTGAGCGTCGAACTGGAGGACGCCGTCAACCGGACCACCGACAGCGACACGTTCGTGAGCGAGTGGAGGAAGGCGACGGGGGAGTTGCCCGGAGCCGACAGCGTCGTGTTTGTCAGCGAGAACATCGGCCCGGCCGGTAAGGCGATTGAGTTCAAGCTGCTGGCGGCGTCGGACGAGGAGTCGGTGCGGCAGCTGGAGGCGGCGGTGGAGCGGTCGAAAGACTGGCTTGCCGAGTATCCGGGTGTGATCGACATCGACGACGATTCACGGCCCGGCAAGTGGGAATACCAGATGAAGGTTCACCCGGACGCGGAGACGATCGGCGTATCGCTCGCCGAGGTCGCCTCCACGATCCGCGGCTGCTTCTACGGCGAGGAGGTGATGCGGCTCCAGCGAGGCCGCCACGAGGTGAAGCTGATGGTGGCCTATCCTCGCGATGAGCGGCG
>CAMBSN010000048.1 GCA_945870505.1 Candidatus Kuenenia stuttgartensis
AACGCGGGCAGTTACACGTCGTCGATCATCCACCGCAGCACCACCTACAACCCGTCCGACATCCAGATCGTGCAGGGAGGCGGCTACTATCTTTCCGCCAACCAAGTCCTCTCCATCCCGACGAACGCACCGATCATTCTCGAGTCTGGCAGCGTGGGCAACGTCCGCGGCACGATCGCGATGGCCCGCGGGGCCGCGACCGACAGCGCCACAAGCCAGTTCTACTTCAACGTCCAGAGCAACCCTGCCCTCGACGGCAACTATGCCGTGTTTGGCAACGTGGTCGGAGCGGCGGGGCTCGCCGCGCTCGACGCGATCGGGGCGGTGCCGGTGTACGACTGCACCGCTCAACTCGGCGCAGCGTTCGGCGAAATGCCGCTGTCCGCACCGTCGCTCGACGCGAGCAGCCTCGTCATGGTGAACAGCGTGCCCGAGCCGCAGCCATCGGCGATGATCCTCGCAGCGGCCGGCCTGGCTGCGGTGGCATTCGCCCGCCGCCGGTAGCACAGTGCCCCCGTAGCACAGGTTTCCAACCTGTCGCTCACCGCAGGTTGCCAACCTGCGGCTACACGTAGCACAGGTTGCCAACCTGTGCCTGCCCCTCACCGCGGGTTGCCAACCTGCGGCTACGAACCCTTCCCCGTAGCACAGGTTTCCAACCTGTGCCTCACCGCAGGTTGCCAACCTGCGGCTACACGTAGCACAGGTTGCCAACCTGTGCCTGCCCCTCACCACGCCACGTGAAGCGCCTCAAGCCCGTGGAAATGCCAGGCGTCTTTCACGCGCGGCGGCTCCACGATCGCCAACCCGGGCAGCCGCTCAAACAACACCCGGAGAGCCACCTGCATCTCCAGCCGGGCCAGCGGGGCGCCCACGCAGGCGTGGATGCCCATGCCGAAGCTGACGTGCGGATTCGGCGACCGCATGGCATCAAACCGGTCTGGGTCCGCAAACTTCGCCGGATCGCGGTTGGCAGACCCCAGCAGGAGCCCCACGACATCCCCTTTGCGAAATCGCTCACCGGCAACCTCGACGTCCTCGAGCGCATATCGCGTGAACATATGGAGCGGGGCGTCGAACCGCAGCATCTCCTCGACATGGCCCGCAGCATTGGCGGCAACCGCGGCCGCTGGATCCGGCACCCGCTCGAGAATTGCCCGCACGCCGTTGCCGAGGGCATGCACCGTCGCCTCGTGGCCGGCGTTGAGCAGCAGGATTCCCATCGTCACGACCTCATCGTCCGTGAGACCGCGGCCGGCGCCATCGGCAGCCGTCACCAACTGCGACAGGAAGTCCTCCGCCGGATCGCGGCGGCGGGCGGCGACGAACTCCCGCACGAGCGCCGAAAACTCCATCGTCGCAGCCACAGTCCGGTCTTCGATGCCGCGGTCGCGGCGGGCCTGATAGATCGCCACCATGTCGTGCGACCAGGCGAGCAACTGCGGGGAGAGCCCTTGCGGCACACCGAGAAAGTCGGCGATCACGCCCACCGCCAAGGGCGCGGCGTAGTCGGCCACGAGGTCGCAGCGGCCTGACGCCGCGACGCCGTCGATAAGGTCTTGGGCCAGCCGCTCGATCGGCGTGGCGAATCGGTCCACCTGCCGCGGCAGGAACGACGCGTTCACGAAGCTCCGGAGCCGCGTGTGCCGCGGCGGCTCGAGCTCCAGCAGCGAATGCTCTTCGAAGGCGTGAAAGGGCCCGAGGTGCGCCGCGGGCTCGGGCCAGCCGAGTTCTTCCCGAGTGGTCACATGAAGGATCTGCCGGCCAAATCGCCGATCGCGGAGGATCGCATTCACATCGTCGTAACGGCCGCAGCAGCGATGCCCGAGCTGCCGCCACTCGAATATGCGGCCGAGGTCGCGCATGGCGGCGTAGAACGGATACGAATCGCGGACGAACCCGGGATCACACGGGTCAAGGTCGTACACCGGAGTTGCGGTCATGCAATCATCATGCCAGCCGCCGGTACGAGTCGTCCAAGCCCAACGCCGTGAGGCGTGGGACGTGCTGCGAGGCGACACGGCGTCTGGCGCGGTTCAGCCCGAGGCCATACGGCCTTCCGCTTCCACGAAGGCAGAACTCAGCGAGGGGCTTTCTGGAGCCTTCATCGCAACGTGCCGGGGGATGTCCAGAGGACTCGTCCCGCCCGCGTCACCCGTCGCACGCGGCCCTCGAGTCGCACGGTCGTGACCCGCACATCGGCGTCGAGCACGGCGAGGTCGTGGCCCCAGTCGAGCCCCTCGTCACGGAGTCGTCGGACCGCCACGGCCTCCGCACCGTCGCCGCGTTGCCACTTCTCGAGAACGGCCTCCGTCGTGCCGAGCAGTCCACGGAGGATCGCCTCCCGGGCCGTCACGGGCAACGGCCCTTCGCAGGCCACCTCGATGAACGACCATTCCATCCCCGACGCGAACGTGCCGATCCGGTCGCCGAGCCCGAGCATCCTCGCAGGCGCGACCGTCACCAACCGCAAGGCCTCCTCAGGCGTGGCGGCAGCCGACGAGCCGGCATGAACCTTGAGGAACTGCGCCATCTCACACAAGAGTGACGTCGTTGGCGAGACCCCCACGTCGGTGCAGAGCGCATGAGGGATGCCCGCAGCGCGGATCACATCGAGCGGCATCACGCCTGAGCCGAGCATGGTGTTCGACACCGGGCAGTGGGCGATCGATGAGGCCGTGGCGGCGATCAGCTCCACCTCCTCGGGCCGCAGGTGAATGCAGTGGGCCAGGATCGGCTCGCAGTCGAGCAGGCCGTCGCGGGCGTAGACGCCGGTGTAACTGCCGGCATCGGGGTATAGAACGTCTTCGATGAGCGACTTTTCGGCCCGCTGCTCGTCGAGATGCGTCTGCATCCGCAGGCCGTGGTTCCGGGCGAGGGCCACGCCCTGCTTTCGAAGTGGGGTGTCAACGCTGACCGCAAATCGGTCGGTGACGATCAGCCGGCGGCCGAAGTCATGGGCGAGGGCGGCGATGTCGTCAGCGAGCGACGGCTCGTCGGTGCGGAGATAGCCCGGGCAGCGTCCATTCATGAGCACGAGACCCACGCTCCATGGCTCGGGCAGCTGCTCGAGCGCAATCCGCGTGGCCCGCGGATGCACGGTCATATACGCAGCGCCGCCGATCACGCCATTGGCCAGCGTGTCGGTCGCGAAGTCGGCGACCACATGCCGCGCGTGGGCCGGCCCCTCGCAGCGGCCCTCGGCAGGAAACACGTTCTGCTCGAGGCTCGCCAGCAGTCGACCGCCGGCGGGCTGGACGCCGATGTTGTCCGCGAACCGGCCGCGAATCGGATGCTGGGGGATGTGAATGTGGGCATCGAGCAGCGGGGGGACGATCAAGCCCTCGCTCCGCGGCACCGCGGCGGCATCGAGATTCAGCCGCGGCGACACCTCGTCCCACGCACCCACGGCCACGATCCGCCCACGGTCATCCCCCACGAGCACGCCGTCGGCAAAGTGGTCCACGCCCGCCGTCGGCGACGGGTTGAGCAGCGGGCCTCGGATCGCGTGCAGACCAGCGTTCATACTGGTACCTGTCGCGGGCAGGTCTCGCAGCGATATTCACGCCGCGAGCCCGGGCCTCCGCCACGACCACCGCGAATGACGACATCCCACTGCATGCACGTGCCCTCGTAGCACAGGTTTTCAACCTGTGCCGAATCAACGCAATACTCGTCCTGGTGCAGGTTGCCAACCTGCACCTACGTAGCACAGGTTTTCAACCTGTGCCGAATCACCCTGCGCTCCACGGCGAGACCAGCAGCGGCCCATCGTACGTCCCCGCCGTCACCGCCTCGGTCGTCAGCAACGGCTCGTCGGTCCGGCCATCGGCATTGGTGGCCACGAGTATACTGTCGTCATGCGTGACGACGTCCCACCGCCGAGCCCCAATCTTCAGCCACGCGACCGCGTCGAGCGGGCTCGCGTGCGGGCGCTTTCGCCTCGCGAACGCCTCGCCGCGATGCAACGACTCATCGATGAGGGATGGGCGCTGCTCCAAGCCAACCCCGAGGGACTGGCCCATTTCCGCCGCCGCAACTTCAGGGCTCGCTCCGTCGGCCGACGATCGGAGCCGTAAACGCATGGCACCTGATCTCCGCCTCATCGAGGTCCTCACCCGGCACGGCGTGCCGTTCGTGGTCGTCGGCGGGCATGCGGTAAACTTTCACGGCTCGCTGCGGGCTACCGAAGACACCGACATCCTCTGGATCCGGTCGCCGGATACCGAAGCGACTCTGTTGGCGGCGCTCCGCGAAGTTGACGCCCACTTCATCGGCGACGAAATCGACCCGGCCACCGGCATCGAGCGGACGTATCCGATCACCGAGTCGTTCGTTCGCTCTGGGCGGCTGATGATGCTCTGCACCACCGCCGGATTTCTCGACCTGTTCGACTATGTCCCGGGATTTCCCGACGAGCCGGTGGCCACCGTTTGGAACACGGCCGTGACACTCGACGGCGTGCGTTTTGCGTCGCTCGAGTGGCTCCGTCGGATGAAGCAGGCCGCAGGCCGGCCCAAGGATCTTCTCGATCTCGAGAACCTCCCTGAGCCCAACTGACCCACGCGCGACACGGGCCCCGGCACGCGTTAGAACGTTTGGCCCCGAGCCACGCGCGGCCTCACGGGCAGTCACCGGTCACTCAGCCCACGCCGGCCGAGCTGTTTCGTATCGTCGCCACTCGCGATCGGGGCCGTGCTCAAACGTCAGCCGCCACGCATGGAGGCACATCGGAGGATCTGCCGGCGAGAGCGTCTGCCGCTCGCCCAGTTTCATGTCGGCCAGATAGACGGGATCGCCGACGATGGGATGTCGCAGATCCCAGAGATGCACCCGAATCTGATTCGTGCGTCCTGTTCTTGGCACAGCCTCCACGAGTGATTCGCCATTTTCAAGACGCGCCAGCACGCGAAACTCTGTTTCAGCCGCATCGCCCGTATCGCGGTCGATGACCCGGAAGCCGTTCTTCGACGGGTCGCGCGCGATCGGCTGGCGTGACGTCGTGTCGTTCCATGTAGGGTGGCCAGCCACGCGGCAGAGATAGGTCTTCCCAGCGATGCCGCGTTTGAACTGCGGCTGGATGGCCTTCGCTGCCTGGCGGCTGCGGGCAAACACCACGAGCCCCGTCGTGTTTGCATCGAGCCGATGAGCGGGGGTGAGGTGCTCTCCGGGAAACGCACGGGCCAGGATCTCGGTCATGCTGTTGCGGTGAAAACGACCGCATGGGTGCATCGGCAAAGGCGCCGGCTTGTCGAAGACGACGTAGTCATCTTCCCATGCAACGATTCGGATCGCCGCATTCACTTCCGGCTCGATCGTGTCGGGCTCGAGCCGCGCGAGGCGCTGCCCGCCTCGGACGATGAAGTCGGCCGATAGCGGGCTGTCGCGATCGCGAAGGTACCCCCGGCTGACGATCGCGAGCCATTCCCCGCGGGCGATGTGGGGATGGTGATCGCACAGAAAATCGATCAGCGTCCAGCGGTCGTACCGCGCCGGCACGTTGAGGGGCCGCTCGTTGGTGGCGGGAGCCGACCCGGGCAAGGGATCGCACGCCGCGGCGAGCAACGCTTCGCGCTCCGCGAGGGTGACCGCGGGCTGCTCGGCTGCCGACTTCCAGCAGGAGGGGCACGACACCCCGGGAACATAGTGCTCCGACTGCTGGTCTTCGACCGTGAGCGGCTGCTGGCAGGCGTAGCACTGGGTTGTCGCCGTTTCCTCGAGCCGCGGATTCAACGCCACGCGATGGTCGAAGACGAAGCAGTCGCCGGTGTAATGGTCGCCGCCGCACTCCTCGAAATACTTCAGGATGCCTCCCTCCAACTGGTAGACCTGCTGAAAGCCTTCCTGCTCCATGAACGGGCCCGCCTTTTCGCACCGGATGCCGCCGGTGCAAAACATCACGATCGGCTGCTGCTTCAGCTCCGGCGGGAGTTTCCGCACCGCCTCCGGAAAATCGCGGAAGTGATTCACGCCGATCGGCAGGGCGTTTTCAAAGGTGCCGAGCCGCACCTCGTAGTCGTTTCGGGTGTCGAGGAGCGTGAGGGGGCGCCCCTCGTCGAGCCACTTCTTGAGCTCCTTCGGCGGGAGCTTCGGCGACGTGTAATCGCCGGGCCTCACGCCTTCGATGCCGAAGGCGATGATCTCCTTTTTCAGTTTGACGAGCAGTCGGCTGAACGGCTGGTGGTCGCTCACGCTCTCCTTGGGGTCGAGGGAGGCCAGCAGCGGGTCGCTGCGGAGATGACTGACGAGCAGGTCGATGCCTTCACGCGGCCCGGCCAGAACGAGGTTGATGCCCTCGGGACTCAGCAGAACCGTTCCCTTGAGGTGCCGCGACGCACACAACGCCCGCACCTCTGCACGCCGCTCGGGCAGCCGGTCGAGCGGCGCGAACAGGTACGCGGCGATGTTCACGACGGGCTCGAGCATTCGATCACGCCCCGCAGAGGGTGCGTGGCCGACGTGCGGGCCACGCCCGCAATCGTAGCGAATGCATGGGAGTCCGCACTCCGTCAGGCGTGATGCTCGCGGCGTCGCCAGAGGAGCATGGCGCCGGCGAGGGCGGCGAGCGACAAGGCCGACGGTTCGGGCACGGCGGCAATGCCAGATGCTCCCAACGGCGTGTTGTAGTTGCCGGTGTCGTAGAGGCCCGTGCCGAAGAAGTCGGAGGCGTCGAGGACGTCCACCACGCCGTCGTAGTTGAAGTCGCCCTCGAGCCAGGTCGCTGGAAGCCCGGTGTCATACTTGCCGAACGACAGAAAGTTGCTCGCGTCGAGGACATCGACCACCCAGTCGATGTTGGTGTCGCCGGGCGCCGCAAAGGCTGCCGTCACCGAGCCATCACCGTTGTCGAGCCAGCCGACGGCCCGCGGGATACTCACGGCCAGATCAGATGCGGCCACGCTCGAGGTGATGCCACTCGTGCCGGTCCAGGAGCCGCCGGCACGGCCCTCCACGATCGCCGTTACGAGTTCGGTGGGAGTCAGGCCGCTGGCCACCGTCACCAGGCCGTTGCCGAGGTCCACCAGGCCGCCGGCGTTGGGGGCGAGGCCGCCCACCGTGGTCTGCAGATAGGGCGCGAGCGACACCGTGCCGCCGGTGAGGGGCACGACTCGGCTCGAAGCGAGCGCCGCGGCGTTGGCGAGTTGCAGCGTGCCCTGCTGCACGGTCGTTGCACCGGTGATCGTGTTGGCGGCATTCACCACCAGCGTGCCGGCGCCGGTCTTCGTGAGCGGCGCGGTGCCGGAGAAGAGCGCGTAGCCCGCCTGCGCCTGCGTCTGCGTGCCGCTGGCCACGTTCACGGTGGTGCCCGGCGGAGCCGAGGGCAGGCTGGCGATCCGCAGACCGTACCACGCGTAGGACGCCACCGCGGCGCCGGAGTAGATGTTGCGGTACGCGGCCCCGTCGGACTGATCGCCATACCGCCACGAGCCGCCGCGGTAGATGGGCAGTTGGTTGCCAAACGTGGTCCGCGTGGCCTCGGTCCAGTTGTAGAGGAGGCCCTCCGTGTCATAGAGGCCGTAGTAGCTCTTGGCCGTGGCGTAGGCCCCCACATTCGTGAGGTAGTTGACGGAGGCGCTGAAGGCCGCTCCGGTCGTGGCCATCGTGTCGGCAGTGGAGCCGCCGCCATTGTTGCCGTTGCCGATGTTGGCGCTCTTACTGCCACCTGAAGGCGCCACGCCCACGGGGGCGGTATCGCTCATCACTCCGTACTGCCAGTAGCCGCCGGTGCCGCTCTTCGTGGGGTCGTAGTAGGCCGCCTTGTAGTATTCGTTTTCGCTCGGCAGGAAGAACGTCGCACCGGGCGCCCGCGTCGGAGGCGTGGCGAAGCCGCTCGTCAGCACCGACATGTCATAGACGCCGCTCTCCGTGCTGCCCGAGCCCTGGCCGTTGGCGAGCCAGTTCACCATCCGCGCCCCGGAGTCCCACCGGATCCAGGTGGCGGGAAAGCTTTCCTGGCCTGCCTTGACGCTGTATTTCGAACCACTCGCGGCGGCGACGTTGAAGTCGATGCCGCCGGTGTAGGCAAGGCCGAGGTTGGCGGTCGTCATCCGAGCGTCGTAGAGCTTCGTAGTGTTCGACCCGCTCGGATCCGCGGCATTGAGGAACTGCGTGTACTGCGTGTTGGTGACGTCGTACTTCGAGATCTGGTACGTGTAGCCGACGGAGCCGTAGCCCGTGGTGTAGTCGGCCGCCGACCCCTTGTTCATCACAAGCGTGTCGGGAGCGTTGCCCGGGTTACCGACGGTCGCCCAGTCGAACGTCACCTGGGCCGTCACCGGCCGGCCGGCCGACACCGCCACCGCCGCCACCAGCATGGCAGCCGCTAGCCGATGCACGACGCCAACGTTTCGCTTGCTCATGTCAGGCCTGCTCCTGTGAAAATCGCGTCACTTGCTCGCCGTCACTCGTCTTCCTTCACTTCGACGCCCACCTTGGCGAGCGCCTCGATGAGCTTCGCTTCCTGGGCGCCTACGAAGGCCGCCGCCACTTTGCCCTCCCGATCGATGAGATAGAGCGTCGGCAGCCCCGGCACGTTGTACTTCTGCCCGGCCACGCTCTCCGCGGAGCCCTTCTCCGCCGGATCGAACGCGAACGTGAAGTTGTATTTCGTGCCGCGGTTGGCGGCGACCCACTCGGCGAACGAGTCCTTGTCATCGTAGACATTGAGGCTCAGCACTTCGACGTTTTGGTCCTTCACCTTCTGATAGAGCTTTTCCAGCCCCGGCATCGACGAGAGGCACGGACCGCACCAGGTGGCCCAGAAGTCGAGGATCACCACCTTGCCCTTGAAGTCGGCAAGGCTCAGCGGCTTGCCTTCAGGGGTCTCGACGGTGAAGGCGGGGGCAGACATGCCGGGCTCCAGGAGCGGCCGCACCTCGACTGGCTTCTGGAGCGACGCCACATCACTGCCGGGGGAATCGACGGGCGTGATCGTGAGTTCGGCCCCGCTGATCGATGGCCGGGCGATGTACCACTGGCCGTCGATCCGAAAGGGGTCGGCGAGGTTGAAGCGTTCCGGCGAACGAAACTCCTTGTCGCCCTCCTTCGACATCAGTCCCTTGAAGGTGCCATCGCCGTCGAGGTCCACGCAGAGTTCCACCATCCGCCGCGTGAGGTCGCCTTTCGCCGGCACCGTGTAGAGGGCGTCGTTGGTGTGTTCGGCGAGCACGATGGGGTATTCCTTGCCGTCGGCCTCGGGGGTTTCGCCGAGTTCGACCTTCCCTTCGCGGCCTGAGATTGTGGCATAGGAGAAGCCGGGCATGTCGGGACGCCGGAAGATGAACAGCCGGTAGTCGCCGCTTTCCGTCTCCTCCGTCGTCGTGCCCCACGACACCCGCACGGGCCGCGTGGCGAACTCCACGTTGGTGCCGTTGATGTCACGCGTCACGTCCCACTCACCGGTGCCGTCATCCGACAGGTCGCCGTTTTGGTTTGAGTCGATGTAGAGCCGGCTGCCCGCCTCGCGGACGTCCACCGCGACGAGCGTGTCGCTCTTCGGGCCGTTGCCCACGCGGATGATGCCGTAGCGGGGCGTGCCCTCGTAGGCCGGCTCCTTCGCCACGCCGGCCGGCTTGGTCGCGACGAGTTTCAAGGCCGTGGGCATGTAGCCCATCCGGCTCGCCTTGAGCCGGTCCATATCGAGAGCCGTGGGGTTGAGCGTGAGCCGCACCTTGACGGGCTCGCGGAGATCTTCGTCGGCGTCCGCCGGCGGCGGGGCAGCGAGGGCCGCGGTCGCCGTGATGGCTCCGGCGAGGCCGTAGGCGAATCGCCAAAGCGAGGAGCAAATCGGGGAGTGGGGCATGCGTTCCTTTCGGCGGGTGCCGTTACGGGCCGTTACTGGCTTAGATGGATACCGACACGACGCGGGCCTCGAAGCCGCTGACCAGCCTCGAGGCCCGCTGTCGTCTGGACGAGACGAGGCGTGCGTCAGGCCTCGAGGCGGCTGCGACGCCGACGCCGCCATGCGACCGCACCGCCGATGAGGGCCGAGGCCCCGAGAACGGAGATCGTGGGCTCGGGGACGGCGGAGACGGTCATGAGGTCGAGCCGCATGCTGCCGCCTGAAGTCAAGGAGCGGTTGTAGCCAGTGCCAAAAACGGTCGAGTCGGTCCCGGCGAATGACGACACGAGGCCCGTCGTGCCGCTCGAGGCGGACAGATTCGGATCCCAGAGGCCGACGATCGCGAACGCGAAGTTGGCGTTGTTCTCGTAGCCCTGGCCGGTCGGCAGCGTGTACGTGATGTTGTCGACCCAGCCGGCGGCCAACGGGGCCGTGAGCGTGCCGGTAGTCGTCACCGCCTGGCTGAGCCAGTTTTCGTTGATCGTGCGGAAGTCCACCATGCCGCCCGAGCTCACGTTGACCGTGGCCGTGCCGGAGATCGGGGCCGTGCCGGAAGTGAGCCCGTTGACGAACTGGCTGATCGACGAGCCGGTGCCGCCGGTGGGGGCCGCCAGTCCACTGCTTCCACTCGTGCTCACGAGCAACTGCCAGTAGCGGCTCGACCGGAAGCCCACCGTCTGGCTCCACGAGAGCTTCACGGCCTCACCGGCATTCATGCCGGTCGTCGGGGCCCGAAACCACACGCCCACCGAAGAGTTCGCCGCTGTGATTAGCGGCGGGTTGATCGTCGCCGAGCGGTTGTAGGTGAAGGTGCCCACGGGAGCCGATGTGTTCGTAATCACAGTGCCGGGGTCGGTCGGCGTGCCGTTATTTATTGTGGTGTTGAGCACGGTCGACGGGGCCGACTGACCGTAGCCCAGCACGGTGCCGGTCCGCACCGTGCCCGTCCAGGGGAGGTTGTAACCGGCCGATTGCGCGTTCGTTGTTCCAGTCGTACCGTTCCAGTTCCACTGCGAGATCGTGGTCTGGGCCGAGGCCGTGGAAGCGAACACGCTCAGGCCAATCGCGGCGATCGCGAGCGTCCGAGTTGCAAGGGTGCGCATGAGAAACTTCTCCTTCGTGAGTGACTCTGTGACGATCCAAACGAGTGCGTGGAATGTTTAGTGGCGGGATCAACGTTTCTCACGCTATCAAGTCGGAAGAAGCGTTCAAGGTCGTTTGGCGAAAAAGTGAGGAATCGGGCACAGGCAGGGACGAATCGGGCACAGGCAGGGACGAATCGGGCACAGGCAGGGACGAATCAGGCGCGCTTGGGACGAATCGGGCACAGGTAGGGACGAATCAGCGGCGCACGAATGCTCGAGAGGCGGCCGAGAGCGACGAGTTGTCGCGGTAGGCGGGGCGCAGCGAGCCTCGCAGTGTTAGTTCTTACGAGGGGGTCACAGCCCCTTGAGGATGCCGAGCGGATTCGCGTGGCATCAGCGATGTCGCCGCGTGGGCGGTGCGGGCGGACACCGACGGCAGGATGTCCGAAGCGAGCGTCCGATGGCGGGACGGAGGCAGACCGAGCCGCGGCGAAGTGGACAGGCACAGGTTTGAAACCTGTGCTACGGGAAGACACACAGGTTACCAACCTGTGCTACGGGGAACGATGCAGCGAGGGGCTGCCCGTGCCCTGGAGCAGGCGTTGCTGACAAGCGGAGCCACGACCAATCCGCCTGCGGCGGATCGGTGCCCGGCGAAGCGCAGTCAGCATCGAGTGAGCGGAGCGCCGGAGCCCGTAGCGAACGTCCGGCGACGGGGCATGGGCAGCCCCGAGCGCGCGGCCAAGAAGGGCGCAGGACGCGGAGCGGGATAGGCACACAGGTTGAAAACCTGTGCTACTTAGACGGCGAGGGTGGTCTCGAAGTCGAGCAGCTCGACGTCGGGGCTCATGAAGCCGGGCCGGATCTCCTCGACGCGGGCGAGGTCGGTCGAGAGATACTTCTTGTTGTCGTCGCAGAAGATCGTGCCGACGGTCGAATCCCAGCCCTCGCGCTCGAGCACCTGCAGGGCGCCGAGCAGGTTGGCCCCCGACGAAATCCCGACGCCGAGCCCGAGTTCGCGGGCCAGCTTCTGGGCCATCAGGATCGCGTCGCCGTCGCTCACCTGGATCACCGGTGCCAGCTGGTCGAGCCGGAGGATGCCCGGGATGAACTCGTCCGACACGCCCTGGATGCGGTGCCGGCCCACCTTGTGGCCCGTGGAGAGCGTGGGCGATTCGGCAGGCTCCAGCGGATACACGCGGGCCTCGATGCCTTCGCGGGCAAAGGCCTCGGCCACGCCCATCACCGTACCCCCCGTGCCCACGCCGGCCACGAAGGCGGCCGGCACGAGGCCGAGCTTGGCGAACTGCCCGATGAGTTCCGGCCCGGTGGTGGTGGCATGCGCCTGAACGTTGGCCTGATTGTCGAACTGCCGGGGCAGGAACACCCGGCCCAGTTCCCGGGCCAGCGTCTCGGCGCACTCGATGCTGCCGAGAAAGCCGCCCGCTTCACGCGACACGAGGCGGATGTCGGCGCCGAACGAGCGAATCACCGCCTTCCGCTCCTCGCTCATCCAGTCGGGCATGAAGATCACGACTGGGTGCCCGAGCGCGGCGCCCAGCGCCGAGAAGGCGATGCCGGTGTTGCCGCTGGTCGCCTCGACGATCGTGTCGTCGGGTCGCAGGGCCCCCTGCTCGATGGCCGTCCGGCAGATGTGGAAGGCCATCCGGTCTTTGATGCTGCCGGTGAGGTTGAGGTATTCGGCTTTCGCATGCACGCGGCACTCCCGGCCGCGATAGCGGAGCCGCACGCTCACGAGCGGCGTGTCGCCGACCATGCGGCGCAGCCCCTTGAGCCGGCGGGTGCGGATGTCGTCGTGGATGGTAGGCAGGGTGGGCATGGATTGATCCGCGCCGGACGGCGTCACGGCAGGTCGCCGACCTCGCCGCCGGCGGGCGTGACCGACGACCAGAAGATCGCCGGATCAACGTCGCCGGAAATGCTGCGGACGCTGGCGTCGAGCATCCCGATCGTGATCGTGCCGGGGTGGGAGCCTTGGAGCCGCAGGCCGTCGGCGTCCGCCGGTGCCGGTTTTTCTTGGAATGGCGGCGACACGACGTCGCTCATCGCTCCCGTCGCCTGGGCGTTGAAGCCGCCGCTCCAGGCACCAGTCTGCCCCGGCGCGATCGACTTGGCGGGATGGTTGGCGCGGCCGAGCGGCGCCGCCGTGGTCGTCTCCGGGTGGGCGAACGTGGGGGCCTTAGCCCCGGTTCGGGAACTGTACTGCGACACCACCGTGGCCCCGTTCGCGACCGCCCGGGAATAGGCCTCCGCCATCGAGATCGTCTTCGATGTGCCGTCCGTCACTTTTCGCAGCATCGGGCTGTTGGAGTAGAGCGCGCCATTCGAGAGATAGGTCACGGTTCCCGGGATCGCGTTGTTGCCGCTGAACTCCTGGGCCACCAGGTCTTTCGTGGGATCCGACGAGCAGTTGAACGTCGGCACGAACGGGAGCCTGTTGGTCAGCAGCGTGGACACGCCCGTGAACGTCTGCCGCAGCGCCTCGTCCTCGGCGTACGACATGATCAACACGTGCAGCGGATAGGTCGTGGGCGTGCCGCCCGACGACGTCGTGCCGCTCTTCACCACGTTCGAAAGCGCGTCGGGCAACTTGTCGCGCTTGGCCGTCGCGTAGTTCATGACCGCCAGGGAGACCTGCCGCACCTGGTTGCCGCACTGCGTGCGTCGTGCCGACTCGCGGGCGCTCTGGACTGCCGGCAGCAGCAGGCCGATGAGCGTCGCGATGATCGCGATCACGACGAGAAGTTCGACCAACGTAAACCCGCGGCGCGTTCGACCAGCGTCCGTGCCACACCCCATCTGCATTCGCACCGGATTTTGCATGGAACCCACCTGTCGCGGACGGCTCCAAACCACGTCAATTGTTCACTACCTCAGTAATCTATACTCGACTTGTTCCGCGACGCAAACCCCCGTTTTCCTGGCATACTGCCAACGCGGGGGGCCGATCGCCTGCCTGCGAGCCCACCATGACGTCGCTCACGCACTTCGCAGAACTCGTCCTCGGCACGGTGCTCGCGCTTTTGCCAGTGACGAACCCCCCGGCCTCGGCCCCAGCGTTCCTGGCGATGACCGAGCGGATGGCACCGGCGCGGCGGATCGCCCAACTGCGGGCCGCCTGCTGCTACATGGCGGGGATCCTCGTCACCTTCCTTGTGGCCGGGTCGCTGATCATGCAGTTCTTCGGCATCTCGATCCCCGGCCTGCGGATCGCCGGGGGCCTGATGGTGGCCGGCATCGGATCGGCGATGCTCACCGGTTCGGCCGACCGCCGGCCCGCCGACGCGGGCGACGACACGGCCGAAGCCGACCGCGACATCGCCTTCTCTCCGCTCGCCATGCCGATGCTCAGCGGCCCCGGCTCGATCGCCGTCACTCTCGGCCTCACATCGCTGGCCAAGAACTGGATCGACTACACGGCGATCGCCGTCGGCATCGTAGCGGTGGCCCTGATCGCCTACGCCACCCTGCGGCTCTCGGGATCGATCGTGGCGGTGATCGGCCGCGCGGGAATGAATGCCCTCACGAAGGTAATGGGTTTCCTTCTCCTCTGCATCGGGATCCAGTTCATCGTCAACGGGGTGCTGGGGATCGCCACCGACCCCGCGATCGTCCGCAGCATCCGCGACGCTGCCGCGCCCTGATACGGGTCACAGGCGATCCTGACGCGTTGTCTGCACACCGCCGATTGCTCCCCCCTTCCGAAACCGGATTCGAGCAATGATGCTGCGAGGGGCTGCCCATGCCCTTGAGCGGGCTATGGGAGCAAGCGAAGCCACGATGGCGAAGCGCAGCGGACATGCAGCGAGTCGAGGCCTGGAGGGCCGAGACGAGCGTCCAGCGAAAGGGCGTGGGTAGCCCCGAGCCGCCGCGATGGACAGACACCGGTTGAAAACCTGTGCTACGGGGGAGCAACGAGTCACAAACGCCGAAGCCGCATGGACAGGGCCACGTCGATAGCCCACACTTCAAGGGTCGTCCCCGAGCGTCCGTCCTGCCCCCACCAGAGCGACCCGCCCGCCCCATGAGCGTTTTCGTTTTCGGCCACCGCAATCCCGACACCGACGCCATCTGTTCGGCAATCGCCTACGCCGATCTCCTCCAGAAGACGACGCGGCCCGACGCCGTGGCCGCCTGCTGCGGGCCGCCGAACAAGCGGACGGAATACGTGCTCGAGCGGGCCGGAATTGCACCCCCGCGGATCATCATGGACGTCCGCCCGTCCGCCGAAGACCTCTGCCGCAAGGCCGTGGTGACCGCCTCGTTTGGCGAGTCGTTTCACGAGGTCTACCGCCGAATGCAGGCCCACGACCTGCGGGCCATCCCCGTGGTGGACGACGATCGCCGCGTGGAGGGCGTGCTCTCCGTGCTCGACGTCATGAGCCTGTTCTTCGACAACGAACACGACCCCGTGAAGTCGCGCACCGTGAGCACCTCCCTGGAGAAGATCCACGGCGTTCTCGGCGGCGACTTCCAGCACGTGGTCGATCCGGGGCAACACGACGAACTGATGGTGATGGTGGGCGCGATGAGCGCCGAGGGCTTCACGGAGCGGATGCGGAAGTTCGCGGCCCAGCGGCTGATCGTGGTCTGCGGCGACCGCCCCACGATCCACCTACCGGCGATCGAGCACGGCGTTCGCGTGCTCGTGATCACCGGCGGCTTCACGCTCTCCGCCGGCTTGGTCGAGCTCGCCAAGCTCCGCGGCGTGTCGGTGATCACCAGTCCCTTCGACACGCTCAACACGGTGCTGCGCATCCGCTCGGCCCAGTTCATCGACTCCGTCGTGGACCGCGACGTGGTCACGATCGACGGCAAGGCCGCCCTGGCCGATGCCCGGAGCGTGGTCGAGCGGTCATCGCAGCCAGTTTTCCCGGTGCTGGGCGACGACGGCCGACTCGTCGGCTACTGCTTCAAAACCGACATCATCAATCCGCCGAAGCAGCAACTCGTGCTCGTCGATCACAACGAGCTCACGCAGGCGGTGGCCGGCGCCGAAGACGCCGAGATCGTGGAAGTGCTCGACCACCACCGCCTCGGCGGCGGACTCAAATCGACGCAGCCGATCCGGTTCATCAACGAACCGGTCGGTTCCACCTGCACGCTCGTCGCCCGCCAGTTCCGGGCCGCAGGCCTGGTGCCCACCTCCGCCATCGCGCTGTGCATGGCGTCGGGCATCATCTCCGACACACTCTTCCTCCGCTCGCCCACCACCACCGACATCGACCGCGAGGTGCTCACCTGGCTCCGCGGCCTCTGCGAGGTTGATCTCGACCGCTACGCGCGGGAGTTCTTCGAGATCGGCTCGGCCCTGCGGACGAAACCGCCCGCCGGCGTGATCGCCGAGGACTGCAAGGAGTTTATCGAGCAGGGAGTGCGGTTCTCGATCTCGCAGATTGAGGAGACCGGCTTTGACCTCTTCTGGGAGCGGAAGGAGGAGCTGCGAGCCGCGCTCGAAGACTTCGCCGACCGCCGCAGCCTCGACTTCTCGGCGCTGCTGATCACCGACGTGGTGGAACAGGGATCGCTGCTGCTCCTCTCGCATGAGTCGGAGGCACTCGACGAGATCAACTACCCGCGGCTCGATCGCGGGCTCTACGAACTCAAGAACGTGGTCAGCCGCAAGAAACAACTCCTGCCGCTGCTCGCCCAGCTGATCACTCCAACGGCGGCCGCGAAGCGCTGACACCCGGCCGCCAGCCCCCAAGCCCGATGGACCGGGCTCCCAAACTCAACGTGCAAGGGAGTGCACCATGCCACATGGACTGCGGCCCATCGCCGCCCTGGCGCTCGTGGCGGTGATGGCGGCCACGGCGCCTGCCGACTGGCCGTGCTTCCGCGGGCCGGGGGCGCGAGGCATCGCGGCCGACGACGAGCGGTTGCCATCTCAGTGGACCGCCACGAAAAACGTCCGCTGGAGCGCTGCACTCGAGGGCCGCGGCTGGTCGTCGCCGATCGTCTGGGGCGACCGTGTGATCGTCACCTCCGCGATCCCGCCGGCGCCACCCGAAGACGCCAAGAAGGGCCTCTACTTCGGCGGCGAGCGGCCCAACGTTGCCGACGGCGAGATTCGCTGGGTGGTCACCTGCTTCGACGCCGCCACCGGCATGACCCGCTGGGAGACCGTGATCGCCCGCGGCCCGCCCCCCGGCCCGGTGCACGTAAAGAACAGTTACGCCTCGGAGACGCCCGTCACCGATGGCGAGCGAATCTACGCCGCGTTCGCCGGCGTCGGCGTCGTCTGTCTCGACATGGAAGGCCGCCGCCTGTGGGAGCACCCGTGGCAGCCGCGGACGATGAGGGCGGGCTGGGGGCCGGCGGCCTCGCCGGTGCTCCACGGCGACCGGCTCTACGTGGTGAACGACAACGAAGACGACTCGTTCGTGGCGGCCCTCGACACGAAGACGGGCCGCAAAATCTGGCGGGCGGCCCGCGACGAGAAGAGCAACTGGTCCACGCCCTTCGTCTGGACCACCGGCCTGCGGACGGAACTCGTCACGCCCGGCACCGGTAAGACGCGATCCTATTCACTCGACGGCAGCCTGCTCTGGGAACTCGCCGGCGGGTCCGCGATCACGATCGCCACCCCCTACGCCGCCCACGGGCTGCTCTACGTGAGTTCGGGCTTCGTGCTCGACCGCACACGGCCGATCTGGGCGATCCGGCCGGGCAGCGCGGGCGACCTCACGCTCCCCGCCGACGAGACCACGAGCGCCGCGATCGCCTGGAGCCGCGACGACGCGGCCCCCTACAACCCCACCACGCTCGTCTACGGTGACGAGCTCTACGTGCTCGCCGACCGCGGCCTGCTCGCCTGCTACGACGCTCGCACGGGCGAGCAGCACTACCGCAAGGAGCGGCTCCCCGAGGGGCGGGCCTTCACGGCGTCACCATGGGCCTACAACGGTTTGGTGTTCTGCGCGAACGAATACGGCGAGACGTTCGTGGTCCGTGCGGGCCCGAAGTTCGAGCTTGTGCACACGAACCTGCTTGGCGAGGACGACATGGTAATGGCGTCGCCGGCTATCGCCGGCGGCCGCGTCTTCCTCCGCACCGACCGCCGGCTGTATTGCCTGGAGCAACTCAAGCCGACCGACTCGGAGCCGCCCAGCATGGCCGAGAGCCCCCGCGCACGGTAAAGGCCTTCCTCGCCTGGTCCTAGCGATTCCGGCCGTCGCGGCGGGCCTGGGCCCGCTTCGTGCTGGCCAGGGCATTGCCGGCGCGGCGGGTCGTTGCCCCGTCAAACTTGAAACGCGCGGCCTTCGCCGAGGTCTTCGCTGATCGCTGCTGTGCCACGTCAAAGCCAAACCGCTTCTGAGCGGCCACGGCCTGGGGGGCAAGCGGCTTCTTCCGCTTCTTGCTCGTAGTCCGCGTGGCCGGCACGACCGCCTGGGCCGCCGGCGCAGCGGGCTTCTCCAATGCCGCCTTGGCCGCTGCCTTGGCCGCCGCCTTCACCTTCTTGTTCTTGGGCTTCCGGACGCGGTTGATCTCCGCAGCCGCCTCCTTCAAATCGCTGCGGACACTTGCGCGGCCGACACGGGCCGCCTTCGTCCGTGCAGCCTTCGTCGGCTTGGCGGCCCCGAGTCGGGCGGCCTGCTTGCCCACGACCGACTTCACGCCCGCGGCAAACTCGGCGAGCCGGGCCTCGAGACGCTTCACGGCGCCATCGAACACGTCGTGCTTCGCCTTGGTCCGCTGATTGACGGCAGTGCCCGCCTTGCTCGACCGCTTGGTCGAGCGGGTCTGGTTCTCGTGAAGGTCGCGCCACTTGTCTCGCAGGATCCGCGCCCGGCTCCTCGCCGCCTCGACTTGCTCCTTCGTCGCCTTGGCAATCGCCGCCCCCATGCTCGAGTGCACCACCTGCTGCTCGGCGGAGGTGAGGAGCGACCGAATCTGGTCGAGGGTCGTGGCGGGCTTGGATGCAGGCTTGCGGGACCTGGCCATCGCGTGAGGCTCCTGTGAGGTCGGTCGAGAATGAAAGAGGGTCGGGTGTAGGCACCAGCCCCGCCGCCGGAAAGAATAGGGTTCTCCCCTCGACTTCGTCAAAAAGGGATCCCCCGGATTTCGACCATGCCCCCCACTACGAACCACACCGCCACGCACGCCGTTGACCCCACGGCCCAGCGCGCCCTCGCCATCAACCTCGACGAGTCGGCCTACGGCAGCTTTTCCGAAATCGGGGCCGGACAGGAGATTGCCCGCTGGTTCTTCGCCGCCGGCGGGGCCGCCGGCACCGTTGCCAAGACGATGTCGGCCTACGACATGACCGTCAGCGACGCCATCTACGGCAAGACCGGCCGCTACGTCTCGCGGGAGCGGGTCGAGAAGATGCTCGACCACGAATACGGCCTCCTCCACGAGCGGCTGGCGGCATCCCGCGGCGACCGCACCCGGTTCTTTGCGATCGCAGACACTGCCGCGGCGAAGTCGTTCGTCGGGGGCAACGAGTGCCACGCCTGGATGGCGATTCGCTTCCAGCACGCCGTTGGATCGGCGACGAGCGACGTCGTGCTCCACGCCCGGCTCCTCGACTCGGCCAACGCCCAGCAGGCCGACGCGCTCGGCCGGCTCGGTGTGAACCTCGTGCACGGGGCCTTCTCCCACTGGAAGTCGCCCCACTCGTTGATCGAGACACTCCTCGACCACGTGGGCCGCGACCGTCTGGAGATCGACTGGATCCACGTGGCGGGCCCCGCCTTCAAGGCCGTGGACAACCGCCTGCTCGGCCTGCACCTCGTTCGGCTCGGCTACACGCCGGCGGTGCTCTTCGACGTCGATGGCTCCCCGCTGCTCGCCTCGGAATCGATCCGGCATACGAGGGTGCTCGTGGAACGCGGCCGATTCGCGCCGGTGACCAACCTCAACATGGAGATGCTCGACGTCGCCCGTGCGGCCTTCGAGGCGGTGCCCGCCGCGAAGGCCGACACTCCGCGAGCGCCGATTCGCGAGATTATGGAAGTGACGATGAACAACCTCCGCGACCGCGGCACCGCCGAGGATGCCGACTTCCTAGCCCGCGTGGACCTGATCAACACGGTGGGAAAGATGGTGCTCGTCAGCGACATCGGCGCCTTTCACGCCCTCGGTGAATACCTCGCCGACCGGCAGGTGGAGGCCACGGGGCTCGTGCTCGGGGTGCCGCTGCTCCGCGAACTCTTCAACGAGAGCCACTATCGTCGCCTCGACGGCGGCATCCTCGAGGCGTTCGGCCGGCTGTTCACCCACAGCGTGCGGCTCTACGTCTATCCGACCCGCGACGTGATCACGGGGCAGGTCGTCACCGCCGACACGCTCACCGTGGCGCCGCACCTCGCCCACCTGCTCGAGCACCTGCGGGCGAATGGGTTGATCCTCTCGTTGGCCCGCGATCCCAACGCCCTCCGTACGTACTCCAGCGAGGATGTGCGGTCCCGGATCTGCTCGAGCGACCCGTCGTGGCGTGACCTCGTGCCGCCGCCGGTGGCGGAGGCGATCGACCGCAACGGCTACTTCGGCGCGAGCTGCCCGGTCAAATAAGGGGGGTCGCGGCCGTTTGTATAAGCCCAACGCCGTAAGGCGTGGGGTGGACAGGCACTCCGCCGCCGCGTCCAGCGTGGTTCATCCGCGGCCTTACGGCCGGTCGGCTTGCACCATGCGCCGTACAAGCCCAACGCCGTGAGGCGTGGGGTGAACCACCAGCAGCCGGCGCGTTCCGTTACCATACCGACCAAGCATCACCTCCCACAGGAGCCCTCTCGATGACCGCGCCCGACCTCTCCCGTCGCTCGTTCCTTGGGGCCTCCTCGCTCGCCGCCGCGGGGATCACCGCCGCCGCGGGCATCACCGCCGCCTCGGCGCGGGCCGTCGCCGCCGACCCCAACTCTCGCATCCGCATCGGCTTCATCGGCCCTGGCGGCCGCGGCTTCAAGGCCCACGTGAACAAACTCGCCAAACTCCGCCAGGAGGGGGCGAAGATCGACCTCGTCGCCGTCAGCGAGGTCTATAAAAACCAGGAAGACAAAGTCTGCACCTTCATCAAGGAGGAGACCGGCACCGATCCGAAGCGCTACGTGGACTACACCGACCTGCTCGCCGACAAAGACGTAGACGCCGTCTGCATCGGCACGCCCGACCACTGGCATCACCGCCAGATCGTCGATTCGCTCAAGGCCGGCAAGCACGTCTACGCCGAGAAGCCGATGACCAAGACCGTCGAGGAGGCCCTCGACGTGGTGAAGCTCTGGCGGAAGACGGGCCTTGTCATGCAGGTCGGCGTGCAGTCGACGAGCCTCAAGGTCTGGGACCAGGCCCGCGAACTGATCGAGGCCGGCAAACTCGGCAAGGTGCTCGGCTTCCAGACCGAGTTCTTCCGCAACTCGTCGGTCGGCCAGTGGCGGTATTACAAGCTCGATCCCGCGATGAGCCCGGCCACGATCGACTGGAAGCGGTGGCTGGGCGTGGACGCCGGCCTCGCCCCCATGATGGACTTCGACCGGGCCCTCTACGCCCAGTGGCGGTGCTACTGGCCGTTTGGCTCGGGCATGTTCACCGACCTCTTCGTGCACCGCACCACCGCCATGCTCAAGGCCACCGGCCTGCGTTTCCCGGCCCGCGTCGTCGGGGCGGGCGGCATCTACCTCGAGCTCGACAGCCGCGAGGTGCCCGACGTGGCCACGGTGGTGGCCGACTACCAGGAGGGCTGCCAGGGGCTGATCACCGCCACGATGTGCAACGAGCGGTCGCGGATCAAGCAGGTGATCCGCGGCCACAACGGCACCTTCGAGTTCGGCAACGGCGAAGAGTTCACCGAGTTCGCATTCCTCGCGGAGCGGCCCCAGGTGACCTTCGACTCAACGATCGAAGACGAGGTGATCAAGACCGACCTCTCGGCCGACGACCTCCAGAAGAACGACACGACGACGTTCCACTTCCAGAACTGGCTCGACGCCATGCAGGCCGGTAAGCCAGAGATGTGCAACAACACGCCCGAACTCGGCGCTGCCGCGGTGACGACGGTGATCCTTGGGGCGATGAGCTACCGCCAGGGGAAGGTATTTCACTTCGACGCCGCGAGCGGGACGTACACCGATGGCAACCCCGGGTGGGCAAAGCAGTGGGAGGCGCTCTCGAAGTCCGGCGCGAAGCCGCGGCACGTGCCGGGCTGGCATGCCGGCGAGACGGGCAGCGTGCTCAAGCCCGAGGACCATCAGAAACTCGCCGGTCCGTGGGTGGGCGGCAAGGATCCGGCCGCCGCGAGTTGACCGCCGCGGGACCAAGCCATGAAGCCGACGATCCTCCGCGACCGCGCTGTCACCCCCGACGGGCAACCGCTCACCCTCCACGAGCACGACGGCGTATTCACGATCCGCGTTGGCACCGTCGAACTCATGTCGAGCCGGCAGCACCACTCCGAGGAGCGACTGGCAGAACTCGCCTGCGCGGGCCTGCGGGAGCGGCCGCGGGCCCGCGTCCTGATCGGCGGCTTGGGCATGGCCTTCACTCTCCGGGCGGCGCTGGGCCGGCTCGCCCCCGATGCCGAAGTGGTGGTCGCGGAACTGATCCCGGCAGTGATTCGCTGGAACCGAACCCCCGACTACGGCCTCGGCGCCGACGCGCTGGCCGATCCGCGGGTGGAGGTGGTCGAGGGCAACGTGGTCAACGTGCTCCGCGACAGCCCCGGCCGATTCGACGCCGTGGTTCTCGATGTGGACAACGGGGCGACCGGCCTGAGCGTGGCCTCCAACGACCGGCTCTATTCGCCGAAGGGGCTCCAGCAAGCCGCCCACGCCCTCCGGCCCGGCGGCTGTTTGGCCGTCTGGTCGGCCGACGACGATCGGGCCTTCGCCGACCGGCTGGGCCGGGCCGGGTTCACCGTGAAAACGGAGCGGGCGACCGTCCACGCCGGCGGCGGCGGCTGGAATACGCTGTTTCTCGGCCGGTTGCCCAGGTCACGGTGAAAGCCCGACCCAAACCTTGCTCGCCACGGCCCGCCACTGCTCTATTATGCAGTTACGGTCCCCGGTGACGGCCGGGGAATGAACCGCCTGGCGGCGATCCCGCAGTGGTCGCGACGGCTGGGATTCCTCGTAGCAAAGGAGGTGATTCAGTGACGCAATGTGACTGTATCGGAGGGCTGCGCCGATAGCGGCGAGTCGACGGGCCTGCCGTTGACGCAGCCCACCAATCCCGCCATCGCGGTGCGACGAGGGTGGCTCGTTCCATCCCCGCCGGCCAGATGACGAATCAGTGGTTCCTACGGCTGCCGCCCCGCAAGGGGCGGCAGCTTTTTTTCTGCGCCATCCGAAGCGAACCTCCGCCGCGTCAGACGGTTCACACGTGATCCTCGCGCGTCGTCATGGCACCGCAGCCGGCCGGTGACATGCTCCCCCTTCCGGAATCACACCTGATCCCCATGCGAACCGGGAAGACACACAGGTTGAAAACCTGTGCTACGGGATGATGGTGCGAGGGGCTGCCCGTGCCCGGGAGCCGGCGTTGCTTCCTCCGCGCAGC
>CAMBSN010000049.1 GCA_945870505.1 Candidatus Kuenenia stuttgartensis
GCACCTACCGGCCCTCGACCTCTGCATGGCTCACGATTTCAACGAGACGGTGACCGTGGCACTCGTGCCTAGATCAGTGCCAGCCACCAGCCGCAGAAACTTCAACGGATAGACGGCATCGGGCAACACTGACGTGCCGCCGCTGGCCGGCACGGTGATCGTGGCGGCCTGCCCGTCGAACCCGTAGAGCGCCGCGAACGTCACGCCGTCGCCGGAGCCGTAGACCGAGATAGTCGCCGTCGCCGTCACGCCCGATACGTGAACCATGCCAGCGGCCATATCGCGCATGTCGATAGTGGAGCTCACCGCCACGGCCGTCGATACGGCAACGTCGCCCGACCGTGTGCGATGACTCAAAACCGAATCGCTCATACTTTGCACCCTGCTTGTGACTTGATGAATCCGAACGCCCACGATCTCGCATCGCGGTAGAGCTGCTCGGGGCAGCCCACACCGTTGCTCTTGATGCCGTAGCACCTCGCACCCGAATAGACGGGCTTCGCCGTTGCAGATCGCGGCAGAATCGCCACGTGATGCAGACGGCACTCGTCCACGACTCGGAGCCGGCCTACGCCGTCACGATCCACCGTCCACGACTTCGTGCCGGTGAACCCGATGGAAACGCCAAGGCTTCGGCCTACGATCTCCGCGAGCACCTTGCGGCCGATGTCGTTGTCACGCAACCGCACCTCGAACTCGAGGCCCGTGATCTGCTTCACGCGAAAGATCACGTCGAGGCTCCGCGTCGTGGCGATCACTGGCCCGTCGTGGCCGAACGTCACCGGCACCTCGTCGCCGTTGCAGGCACTCGCCAGCATCCGCTCCAGTGCTGCCGGCGTGAACGTCTCGGGCAACGTCTCGCCATCCTGCCGGCAGTGTGCCAGCGGACGCGATACGCCCGGGCAGCACGTGCCAGCCAGCCAGCCAATCACGGGCGGCAGACTTCGCACGGCCGTTGTGGGCTTCGCCTTGGCTGGCGTCGGCATCGGCTTGGCCGGTGACGGTGCCGGCTTCGCAGCCAGCGCTCGAACCCACGCGGGAGCGTGTTGCAGTTTGCGGGCAATGTCCTCGGGCCTGGCGGTGATCGCCGCTCGTTCAATAGTGAGACTCATACGGCACCTCCAACGAGCGAACGCTTGCGGCGGTCCAACTCCTCGGTGCGAAGTCGCACGGCGAGATCGAGATCCGCGAGAACGTGCGGGTGTTCCGACTGCAACTGCTTGATCGTCTGATCGTAGGCAGTCGGCTTGTTCCACTTGGCATTCTCGTGGTGGAGTTGCTCGCGGAGCATGACGAGTTTTTTCTGTGCCGTCTCAATCTCGGCCGCTAACTCTTTGGCACGAATGGCGTGTGCCGGTTGCTTGTCGATTGCGGCTTGATACTTCTCGATGGCGATCTTGAACCGCTGCATCGCCTGCACGTCGCGCTCGTGTGCCCACTGCGGCAGTCCCAGCACGTCGAGCAGCTCGAGCACCTGCTCCATCTCTTCAACGGTAAGAATCTCGCCCGCAGCGTTCCGGCGAATCAGTTCACGATACGCCGTGAGCCGTTCGCGGGTACGACGCTGGGCGATCTCGTCGAACGTAATCGGCTGCGGTGCCGGCTTCGGCTCGCTCTTGGTTCTAGTGGCGGTTGCCATGTTCTCAATCCTCCATGCGGCACGTCGAGCACTCGCCGGCTGCCGCCGCCGACGGTGCGGTGATTCAGTGATGCAGGCCCATCTCGCAAACGTATTTGCCAACGGCGTAACGGTTGCCGCGAGCACTTTCCGACAGCGGCTTTCGCAGTGAGGCCCGGTAAGCCTTCATCTCGTCGGCGTCGATCAAGCCCAGGTCGTATAGGTAGCGGGCTTCTTCTTGCTGGAACGGCTCGGGCATCTCGTAGTGCCATTGGCCCGTGCCGTTGTTGCCCGGTACGTACACCTTGAAGAAGCCGTTGGATAGCGGCGGCTCAGTCACAATCGGACGTGGCGGGATCTCGCCCACGACGTAGCAGGCAAACGGCCTGCGGCCCGGTAAGGCTTCTAGTGCCTTGGGCATAATCGTGTCACGCCACAGGGACCAGTAGCGTTTCCAGTCATCAAGGCACCGCAGCTGGATGGCGACTCCGAGAACGCCCTGGCCGAAGACCAGCGTCTCCTCGATCTCGGAGCACAACACCTCGGTGCCCTCGGTGAATCGCTTACGGATGATTGACTTCGCACGTGGCATCGTCAGCCCTCAAAACGTGTGGCGAGTTGCTGGAGCGTGCGGGACGCGAGCCCGCGAAAGTCTCGCTCCAACTGGGCGGCGGGATTCACTCGCACCGCGCCGAAACGATCCTTGAACGTCGCGCCGTCGCGGTTCACTTGCTCGGTGAGTTGAGCGGCACGCTCCATCGCCTCGCAGGCGCTCCTCAAAAGCGCCTCGTTGGCCGCATCGAGCGAGTAGCGGTTGCGGATGTCATCAAAGAGCCGTTGACGATCACCCGTGAGCACGATGCACGCTGGCCCGTCTGGCGTGACGCTGGGCAGCGGCATCGCCTTGGGCGGCAGCGTGTGCTCGGCTCGGCTTGCTCGGGGCTTACGGGGCATCGTGGTGGCTCTTAGTGCTTGCGATCTCAGGCTTGGTGCCAATCTGCGATAGGGCGGGTACCGCTTGCCTACACCAGCAGGAACAACGGGTTTTCCTCAGACGGCCCGCCAGTGATTCGACCCACCCTCCCCGTCCTGCCTCGCGGTACGCCCGCGATGGCGTGTGCGTTAGCGGCTCGCAGTCCTGCGGCGACTCTCCAGCCATTCGGCAATGGTGGCCGACGTGTAGAGCGCCCTGCCCCTGATACCTCCAGTGAGCGAGTAGGCAGGCCCGCGGCCCTGCATGGCCCAACGATCCAGCGTGCGAGTCGTGACGCCCAGACGGGCGGCGGCCTCGCGTCGAGTGAGCACGTCGGCCTCGGGCGTAGTCATCAACGTCTGCATGGGCTGCGACCTCCTCGCGGTATTCATGCAACGTACAGGTGATGTCCAGCGACCTTGCAGAGCGCAGCCCGCGATAGTGGCTGGGCCATGCGGTGACGGTGGATGCAGCGTCACGGCAGGCAAGATGCACACTCAAGATGCCCGGTAGGGGAGGGGCGCGCATCTTGCGCACCTTGGTCGCCGGATGGTGGCAAGATGCTCAAGTGGATGGTGAGGGTGTGCATGTTGGGTTGGTGCCTAAAAGAGAGGGATATATCTCTCTCTTTTGTTTAGATGCGCACCCCACACCCTCCACGGCATCTAGCGCGCATCTTGAAGATGCGCGCCTCGACGCTCACCTGCGCATCTTGGTCGGCTTTCCCCCACCTTTGGGCCTCGACGCCGGGTGCCCGATTCACGTGGTTCGTGCGGTAGGCGAAGCCCACGCCCACCGGGGCACGACCGCAACTTAGTACACACGTCTGTACTAAGTGACCATCCCGCCCACGCCCGCAGGGGCACGACAACTGGCGGCGACCGTTTGATCGCCACCAGTTTTCTCCCGCCCACGCCCGCAGGGGCACGACACTGGAAAACCACGGGCGAAACCCTGGGGCAAGTTCCCCCAGGGTTGTCAAGCCCCGCGACTCACCCCGCGACCGCGACCTCGAACGGCATCATCGCCAGCGGTCAAGCACGCCCGCATCATCAGGAGCGAACGCGGCGAACGCTTCCTCAGGCTCCACGTAGTCCGACGTGAGCGGTGATGACTTCACCGGCAGTCGCCACAACCAGCCATCACGCGTCCGCTCCTTGATGACGTTCAACGTGTCGCACGCGTGCTCCAACTGGCGACGGCCGAACCCGGCATCCTTGAGCGTTGTGTTCAACGCCGCCGCCGGCTGCGGCCCGTTGGCGAGTTGCTCGCGGAGTGCATCCACGGCATCAGATTTCTTGTCATCGTGCTGCCGGCCCCCGTTGGGTCGGCGGGCTAGTGCGTCGGCGTCCATCGACACGGTGCCTGCGATCCACTCGATGCACACGTCGTCGTTCATTCGCTTCCGCAGCCGGTACGCCTGGCCGACGCACTTCTCGCCGTAGTTGTTCTTCGCCACCAGCATGACGCGACGGCGGTCGGCGTCAGAGGCTTCGTCCTCAGGGTGATCGCCAATCGCAAGCACGGTGCGGGCAATCTGTGCGAACGCTCCGCTGCCGCCGATACGCTGCACCGCCGTCAGGTCGTTTTTCTTGTTCTGGTGAAGCACCGCGAGCACCGCGACGTTCTTCTCTTGAGCCAACTTCGCCAGCGGTATCAACGCCGCACGCACTTCCGCAGAGTTGTTCTCATCGGCGGCCACGTAGTCAGGCAGCGGGTCGAACACGATCAGTCGGCACTCCGGCATCGACTCAAGCGCCGACCGCAGTTGGGCTATGTGATACTCCAGCACGACCGCAGACGCGTCGTCGCCTGCACCCGTCAGAGCACCTTGGCAAACGTGGACGCGGCTCAGGTCGGCTCCAGCGGCCTCCAGCCGAGGTCGCACGATCTTTCCGGCATCGTCCTCGGCTCCGAAGAGAATCACCGACCCGGCAGTCGAGTGCCCAGTGCCGTCAGGCCACGGCGAACCTAGCGACACGCGAGCGGCCACGTCGATGGTGAACAGCGACTTCGTGTTGCCGACCGGCCCGGTGACGATGGTCAGGCCATCGCCAACAATACGCTGCGGCCAGAGCCAGTTGATTGGCGTCCGCTCAATCTCGCTCACTGGTGTCAGCAGCAATCGCCGGGTCGGGCCGCCACGTCGTTCTAGAACGGCTTTCAGCCGCTCGGCCTCCTGGCTCAGCAGATCAACGTCAGACACGTCGAGCGTGCCGGCAGCGGCCTTGCTGGCGATGTCGGTGGCGTGCTCCAGCGTCACACGCTGGCGGTAGGCGGCCTCGACTTCGTTAACGTACCGATGCAGGCCAAGCCTGTACGCCTGCGGTGACACTTTGACTTGTTCCCAGCAGTCGATCAGCAGATTGTCAGCCGCTTCAACACCGGGTTTGCCAATCTGCTTCTGGCGGCTGCGAATGTCTGCCCGCACGTCGGCCAGTTTGGGAGCGGCCACGCTGGTACAGGCCACGATGGACGCGAGCACGTCGGCGGCGGCGGGGATCGTCAGCCACTCAACGTCAAACCCAGCCAACGCGGCCTTGGCTGCGGCAGGGTCGTTTATCAGTTCATCAAACGCCCCAGCCACCAACGACTTCTCGCAGTCTGGCACCGCGACTACGTGCGGCTTCGCTCTGCCTCGCGTGCGAGGCGCTGCCGTCGTCATCTTGATTCCCTCCGTAGATGCGTTGACTAGAACGGCAGATCGTCATCGGCCCCGAACGCCGGCGGCGCGTTGCGGCTCACCTTGGTGGCGGCCTGCTTCACGACAGCAGGCGTGGCCTGCTTCGGCTCAGGCTTCGCAGGCGGCAGCCACTTCGCCACCGATGCCCGCGTGCTGCCATCTCGCCCGGTGTAGTGCTTTAGCGCGACGCGGGCCTGCTTGCCCACGAACGCCTCGGGCAGCAGCTCCTCGCCCTCAACACCGGCCGACCTCCTCACCGCCTCCAGCATCCGGCCCCAGTCGAGCGGCACGTCGGCAAACACGAACGAGAAGTTTCCATCCGGTCGCAGCCGCAGCCGTAGGCATTCGCCTCGCGGGTTGTCATCGGAAACTTTCCACGCCACGTCGCCAATGGACGCGGCCACGATCTCGACCTCGATCTCGCCGGCAGGAGCCGGTTCGTACTGATTCACGAATCGTTTCTCCAGGTGGTGATAGTGCTGCTCGCGGTGCTCATCGCCATCACCCAGCGAATGCGGTTCACCGGCGCTGGCTGCGACTCAGTAACGCGGGCCAGATCGGTCAGAAACCGCACGCGGCTGGCTGCGGTGTCGGAGTCAGTGCAGCCGGCTTGACGGCATCGGCATAGTTCATGGAACACGACGGGCCTCCGTAGTGGTGTGCGTGGCGTCGGGTTCCAGCCGGCGACACGCGAAGGTTTTGGGCAATCGCATCGCGGCCCCGGTTGGCTCACGCTGACCGGGGCCGTGTTCGTTCCTAGTTCGCTCGTGGCGGCTTGACCTTGGTCTGCCGGTTGGCGATCCAACTGGCGATGTCACTGGCGCGATACCGCACGCCTCGCTTGCCAACGCGGACGGCTGGCGGCTGGTCTGGCGAGCCGTTCCACCGCCACCAATGCAGGGTGGCTACTGCGATGCCCATGCGGCGGGCGGCCTCGATGGTGTCGATCAGCACGTCAGGCGATTCGGTCGTTGTCATCACGCGAAATAACTCCGTAGTGCGGGGCGGTTCTGTCAGGTTATGGAGTCACTGGGCCACCCTTGCAGATCGAATCCGGCAGATTTTTTGCCGCCTACAGACCAACGCCCGCATCGTCGTTGCCGATCAGAGTGTCGCGCAACTCGTTGATCTCGTTGCCGACGTTCACGATTGCGAACGCTGCCGCTTCGGCCGGATCGTCGTCGAGCTCGTCGTCGAGCTCGTCGTCGTCGGTATCGGCATCTCCAAACGCTGCCGCCTCTATCGCGTCGAGCGAGAGAAGAGCCGCGTGCATGTGCTGCCGCAGTTCACCGATTGCCATGTGCCACTCCTCGCGGCCCTCGCTGTGCGATCGCTCAAGAAACTTCGCCAGTGCTGCCTTGAACCGGCAGCCGGGGCACGCCTCGCCATCACCGTGAGAGTGTTCGTCATTCATCGCCACCATCGCATCACCTCCGTGTTGCTCGTCGTCCTGGCCCATCGCACCTCACGACGGGCATCTCGATGTCGCCAGCCCGGATCGAACGGGCACCGCCTTGACGGCCTTACGGTCGGTCGCGCGATGATTGAGGAAATCGCCGAGCCACCACATCGACGCGCCGTCAAAGTCTCCGCACGGCTTGTTTGGGCCGAAGAACTTGCCGATCACGAATCCAAACTTTTCCCACGCTCGCCACCACCATCGGTTGTCATTCAGCGGCTCCAGCCCGATCACCTCGTCTACCGACATCCAGCAGCAGCAGCGGTGCGAACTCCGCATAGCCAATCGGAAGATTCCAGCCTGGAACGGCTCGGCCAGCCGCGTGATGGCGGTCGGCATTGGGACCACTGTCACCGTCCACTCGTCGCCCATTGCCGGCATGCCATGATGCCGATGGCATGCCGTCAGGAATGGCAGGATGCCCGCAGGGTTCATGCCGTCGAACGTGGCGAGGTGCAGCGTGCCCACGGCGTCATGCACTAGAGCGTTAACCCTCCGTTCCATGCCCTGGTCTGGCGTCAACTCAAAACACCACCCAGTCGGATGGTGCCCGACGTGGCGATGCTCGGCCACGTACCACAACGGCGGCGCGGGGGCGGTTATGCCCCACGCATCCGCGACCACTTTTTCGTACAGCGGAAAAGGCACCACTGCCCAATCGGGATTGAACTCGCAGCCAGTGCTAGTGAGCGAGCAAAACGATCGCCCTAGGTAGTCAAACTCCGTAACGGCAACTGGTATCGCCTCAGGCTCTGCCGTCACTTTCGGCTCAGCGAGTAGCCGCACCGCCTCCCGCACCGTCAAACCGGCAACGTGTTGCCGATTCGGGAGCCGATCGCGATTGGCATCAAGCCGCAGATACATGCGAGCCGTTCGCTCAGGGATACCGCACCTTTCTCGGACGAACGATTCCCATTCGCCGTGAACGATGCCCTCTCGGGCCTTAGCGAGTAACCGGCCGCACTCCAGGGCATGATCGAGCGCCGTCTGGGCCGCGCTAGTCGCGGCCTCGTGCTCACACCGGATTGCCGCCTCCAGCCCCTCGCCGACCGCCATCGCATCACCACGGTTGTTCGCAGGGTGGGGCAACGTTGGCCCTGACTTCGCTTTGATTGCCTTCGTGCTCATTGCCGTGGCTCCATAACTTCCCTTACTTCGCCGCAGCACGCGCCACGGTCATCATCCAAGCCGCCCGCAGGCATCGAGCCTGCATAACCCAACGTGGAGGCGGCGGCGCGTGCTGGTCAGGCAATGGCCTCGCAGCACGGCTCTGCGATCACGGCGTCGGCCTGCTCTCGCGCCGCGTCGATTGCCACGCTCGTGAACTCTGCGACGAACTGCTCACGGCCTACGTTGGCAACTCGCCCTTCCATCGTGGCCGTCCGAAACCGGTCAAGCACGACTTCCAGTTGGCCCATGTCACGCTCATATCCACGATTCCCGCCGAACCTCCGGCCATTCATCTCCTGCGTAAACGCAAACCGCCATAACCACTCGCTGCGGTTGCTCTCGGTCACGCTCGCCAAACCAATCTGCCGGGCCACCATTGCTAGCCAGCCGGCGGCAGTGTGCTCGCCTTCCGATCTTGGTGGCTTCGCATCGTTCCAAAACACTTCCGTGCTCATCTCTCATCCTCCAGGGTTGCCGACGGCACCTCACCGTCGGTGTGCGGGTAGTCGTCCTCGACGACGACGTTCTCGGGCAGCACGCCCAGGTCGCGGGCCAGCTGCTCCACGTTGACGTGCCGCGCGAGCACGTCGTGCGAGTAGGCGGCCACGATGTAGTAGGTGCCCAACGTGGCGTGCTGCTCACTCCACGGTGAGCACCGCCGTAGCAGTTGGCGCTCGCGTGCGAGACGACGGCGAACTCGAGAGGCTAGGGCCGGCGTCGTGATGGAGCGAGTGGCGTTCATCGCCTCGACCTCCACGCCTCTCGCTTCTCACTGGCCGCAGCCAGTGACACGCACCGGCCCATCAGCCCGCGAATCATGTCGGCGGCCTGCTCCAGCAGCAGGCGAGACTCATCGTCGGTGTCGTCATCCCACGCACGAGACTCGCAGCGGCTTGCCAGTGTCACCGCAGCGGGCAGCGTGTAAGGCTTGTCGGCGTCATCCGTGGCGTCGTTGTTCGTGGCGTCCATGCCGTGGCCCTCACTTCGCTTTAGGGCGACGGCCGCCACGCTTCGGAGCAATCATGCGGTCGAGATCGTCGAGGCTCCGCTGCACCTGCGCTGCTCGCGCCGGGCCGGCGGTGCGATCAGTCGCATCGGTAGCCGGCTGCGCGAGGTGCCGCAGGAAGTCCTCGATGGCGGATTCGCTCGTGTACCAGCGGCCAGCCAACGGCTCGGCCTGGAGCCGCTTGCCACGGCAGCCCTTGGTCGCCCAACGAATCAACGTGCAACGATTCGGGCGAGGTGCTCCAGTGATGCGTGCCCAGTAGGCCGCACCTTGGTTCATCGTGATTTTCGGGGCCGGCTTGTCCATGCGTTATTCCTCCGCGTGTGCTCGTCGCGACGATCACGTTGACCGTGAACACGACGTGTTGAATGCGAAACGCAATCAACGTGCGGAAGAATGGCGGGCATGTGGATGTTCGACAATGACCTGCCGCACGAATGTGTCAACGGCTAGCCAATGACATTTCAACGGCTAGCCAATGAGATATCGCAGCGATGTCGAGGGATGGCGAAACGAAAACAGGCGACCCGTAGGCCGCCTGCATTCGATGCTCAGTGTGTCGTGACGACTACCGCTTCGACGGCTTTACTGGCTGCCTCTTGAATGCGCGGATTACGGTGGAGCGACTGCACTTATGGCCGTCCTGCCTCATCGCGGCCGCCACGGTGTCATTCGTCGCCTTTTCGCCAGCCGCCTCTATTTCCGCCCACTTAGCGCGAATGCGATGAGCCAAGTCATCCGCACGACGCGAAGACTCGGCTCTGCCTGTGTCGCCACCGTTGGCACGCTTTTTGTGCCACGCCGCCAACTCCGGAACGTGCTTGATTTGCTCCGCGTATCGCGTCAATGCGAAGTCAAATCCGCGGAAAGTGACTTGCTCAAGAAACGGTAACGCCATGGACTCAATGCCGTGTTCACGGAGAATCTTTGTGAGCTGCTGAGGCGTCTTTCCCGTCACTGATTCGAGCATTGGCAACAACTTGAACCGAGCGAATGAAGTCCACGCTGCGAGTGCCTCAACACGCAAAAGGCTTCGCAACCTAGCCGGTAGCGTGTGCTCCTCAATCAACAGGCGATCCTCTGCCGACTGCGTTTCTTGATCGACAATCTCGGGCACGTGCAACTCGTCAGGAACCACCACGCAGACTGCGTCGTCGCCATCTTCGTTCAGTTCGAACTTGATGAACCCTTGTTGCACTAGTTCTTCAAGATCGTTGAATGTAAATCCCGCCACAGCCTTGTTTACCTTCGGCTTCACTTTGCTTCGCTTTGCTTTTTTCTTCGCCATGTGGCACCTCACCCGTGCTTGGCCGCGAACTGTGCCGCCCGGCCCCAGTTGGCCGGCGCGTAATGGTCAGTCATCGTGGCACGACTGTGGCCCGCCGTCGCCTGCGCCGCTTCCTGCCCGCCGCGCTTGCGGATCTCGCGGAGCCGCGTGTACCGCAACTGGTACGGCGTCCAGAACGGCAGCGGCTCCAGCCCTTGGCACGCTCGCGCCTTGTTCGCCTTGCGGATCGCACGGATGACGGCTTGCCGAATGCCGTCCTTCGTGAACCACTCGCCAGCGTGGGCAGTTGGGCAACGCTGCTCCATGGGGATCACGCCATCCTTTGCTTTGCGAGCGGGCACGCTTCGCTTGGGCGTGAACACGTAGTCGCGGTCGCTGCGGCCGGCGGTATGCGAAAGCAATATCGCCTGCGCCTGCGGCCCGACAGGCACGTGCCGTGACTTGCCCTTGTGAGCGGTCTTGTGCTTCTTGGGCACGTACCGCCAGACCGGCTTTTCGCGGTCAAACAGGCGGCATAGCCGCATCCTCGCCGCTTCGCTGGGTCGGCATCCGGTCAGGCGGATAAACCAGATCAGGTCGGCCACTTCCTGCGTCATGTAGGGCAGCGTGGCTTTCACGACCGACGGCCTTACGCTGGTGCGCCGCTTTCCTTCGCGGGCGTTGGTTTCACCTTCCCGCAACGGCTTCACCAGTTTGAGTGTCGCCGCACGCTCGCCGGGAATCAGTTCCTGCGCACCGGCCCACTCAAACATCCGCCGCACGTGGCCCATCACCTCGTTGATGTACCGCCGGCACAGTGTCGGCAGGTTGCCTTTCTCGTCGGCCTTGCGGTTGGTAACCGGCGTGTCGATCAGCCGGCGGCGCACGTCGATCATCGCCCTAGTGCCGAACTCCGCAGCCGGCATCGTCGCCAGCGGACGCACGGCGCGAGTCGCCGCGAGCGCCTTCGTGTACTTTCCAGATCGTTGCCCGCCGGGGACGTTCGCCTCGATGTCGAGAAGGTGCATCCGGCAGACCTCGCCCACGGTCAGCCCGACAGGCACCGGCTCGTCGCCTCGCGGCAGATCAGCCGGTCGGCTGGCTGGCGGCTCGGGCTGGGCTGGCTCGGGCGTAGGTGTCATTGGGGCGACCCTGGAAGGTGCCGCCATGAAACCGTGCTCGACCATCAACTCGATGTAGCGGGCAGCGGCCTCGGGAGAACCGTACCGCCCCACGTAGAACGTCCTGTCGTTGAACCGCACCCGGCCTTGCCCGGTGCCCTCGTGCCGACGAACCTGCGGCAGCGTGCCGCCCCCTCTTCGCCCCATCTTCTCGCCCTCCTGTGGAATCGTCCGGCAGGGTGCAAACGGGTAGTGACTACCCGTTTCCTACCCGTTTGACGTTTCCCCGGAGGGCGCTGCCGACCGTCGGCAGGGGCTCAACCTTCACGAATCACGGACAAAACAGAACTGCGCGCGCCAAGATTCGAACTTGGGACCTCTACCTTATCAGGGTAGCGCTCTAACCAACTGAGCTACGCGCGCGGCGTGCCGGCCGCGGCGGTGGGCCGAGGCCGGCGACTCCGAGTGTAGGACGGGAAAAGGGGACTTCAAAGGGGCGGCTTTGCCACGGCACATTCCCCGGGGACCCGGAAAAAACGGCGCTGGCGCCGGGACGCGTTCCGGCTAGTTTGCTGATCTTCGGTCATCCGCGTCAGGAGTTTCCGTCATGCCGACCATTCGTCGCACGCCTCGCGTCTTCGCCTTCCCCGCCCTGCTGGCCGTTGCCGCGGCCGCCGCCCCGGCTTTTGCGGCGCCCCCGTCGCCGGCCGATGCCCTCGCCCTCAAGCCCCGGCAGAAGGGGATCGAGGTGGCGCAGCCCACCGAGGCCGAGGTGAAGCAGGCCACGATCAATCAGGAGAAGGAAGGGGGCGTCATGGCGCTCGTCGTCCGCGGCCCCTCGGGCGAGGTGCTGCGGGCGTTCGCCGACAGCGACGGCAACCGCGTCGTCGATCGCTGGAGCTACTACAAGGATGGCATGGAGGTGTATCGCGAACTCGACACCGACAAAGACACCAAGCCCGACGAGTATCGCTGGCTCGGCGGCGCGGGCAGCCGCTGGGGTGCCGACACCAATGCCGACGGCGTGATCGACGCCTGGAAGGTGCTCTCGGCCGAAGAGGCCACCGCCGAGGTCGTGAACGCGATCCGCGATCGGGATGCCACCGCGTTTGCCCGGCTCCTGCCGACCAAGGCCGACCTCGAGGCCGCCGGTTTCGAAGGCGAACTGCTCACCGAACTCGTCACTCGCATCACGGCCGCCCCGGCGGCCTTCGCCAAGGCGGCCGCCGAGCAGAAAGACATCGGGGCCGACGCCCGCTGGACGAGCATGCTCACACCGCAGGCCCCGGGCACGCTGCCCGCGGGCATGTCCGGTATGACCAAAGACGTTTCCGCCTACGACAACGTCGTGGCGCTCGTGGAGAGCAAGCAGGGCAATGGCCAGGTGTTCGTCGGCTCGCTGGTGAAGTGCGGCGATGCCTGGCGGCCGGTCGATGCCCCCCAGCTCGCCGGCGGGATCGGGGAGTCGTTCAGCTTTCTCGCGCCGCGGGTGAACGTTCGCGGTGGGCCCGCGGGCGGCACTGGCGATGTGGCCGAGAATCTCAAGCCGCTCCTCGCCAAGCTCCGCGAGATCGAGGGCAAGATGCCATCGGCCGATGTCGCAGCCCGCAAGGGGCTTGCCGCTGAGCAGATCGGCGTGCTCGAGCAGCTCGTGGCCGCCGCGGCCGACGCCGACAAGGGCTTTTGGACGAATCAACTCGTCGAGACGCTCGCGGCCTACGTGCAGGAGGGGCTCTTCCCCGACGGCATCGCCAAGCTCGAGCAGATCGCCGAGACCGTGAAGGGCGACGAGACGGCGTCGGCCTTCATCTCGTTTCGGCTGATCCAAGCGAAGTATTCGGCGGGCATGGAACAGCCGGGCGCCGACGGTGAGACGCTGCAGAAGACCTGGTTTGACGACCTGAAGACGTTCACCGAGACCTACCCCAAGGCTCCGGAGTCGGCCGAGGCCCTCCTGCAGCTTGCGTTCCGCGACGAGTTTGAGGGCCGCGATGCCGAGGCGGTCGAGCGTTATGCCGCCATCGCGGCCAACTTCCCCGACACCGCGCAGGCCAGGAAGGCAACTGGAGCCGTCCGCCGGCTCGAGAGCGTCGGCAAGCCGCTCACGCTCGCGGGGCCGACCCTCGAGGGCAAGGAGGTGGCGGTGGCATCGTTCAAGGGTGTCCCGGTGCTCGTGCATTACTGGTCAACCGACTGCGAGCCATGCAAGGTGGATCTCGCGCAGATCCGCGAACTGCAGACGAAGTACGGGTCGAAGAAGTTCGCCGTGGTCGGCGTGGCCCTCGACGGCGACAAGGCGAAACTGGCGAAGTTCCTCCAGGCGAAGCCGCTGCCGTGGCCGCAGCTCCACGAGCCGGGCGGGCTCGACAGCCGGCTCGCCGAGGAGTTTGGCGTGCTGGCGTTGCCCACGATGGTGCTGGTCGGGGCTGACGGCACGGTGCTCGACCGCAACGTGTCGATCAACGGCCTCGAGAAGCGGCTCGACGAGCTGATCGGCAGCGCGGGTAAGTAAGCGAGTGTGGGGAGCCCCCCATCGCTCACGCGATTGGGCTTCCTGAGGCGCGGGGCCGTTGCTACGGTTCGCGGCCCGTTGGCCTCCGTGGAGAATGCGCCCATGCCCCTGCCCTGCCCTGGTCTCTTGGCTGTTTCCGTCAGCCCGTCGCTCTGCGCGATGGGTGCCGTGCAGGTGCTGTGCGTGGCGGCGGCGGGATTCTCGCGGATGGCCGAGGGCACGCGGTTTGAACGTGGCGGCCACCTCCTCTGCGTGACGGCCTTGGCCGTGATCGGCGGCCTCTGTGGCGTCGCGATCCAGCTCGGCCCCGATTCCGCGGCCGTCTGCGCGACCACGCTGGCCGTGATGACCATGATCACCGTGGCCGACTTCTCCACCGACGGCTGATCGGCTGCCTGCTTCTCCAGGTTGCCAGACTTGCCGGCATGCGCCTGCTGTCCGCTGGAACCGGAAAAAAACTCCCCTTCGGTGCGACCCACAGCCGAAGAGTATTCGGCAGGGAGGGCTCGACTCGTCGCCGCCATCGGCGATGCGCTTCGCGGCCTCCGCCGGATTTGAAGCCAAGGAGCGATCCATGTCGATTTCCAAGACCACGTTTCTGCTCGCCGCCCTCGCGTCGGTGTGTCTGACGACGGTGGGGCGTGCCGAGGATCTGGCGTCATCCGTCGCCGGAAATCTCCGCGACTCTGGTGCCCTGACCGGATACCGCGTCAACGTGAAGAGCAAGTCCGGCACCGTCTGGCTCGAGGGCCGGGTGTCGGACGACAGGCAGCTTGCGGCGGCCGTGGGTATTGCCGAAACCACGCCTGGCGTGGAGCGGGTTGTGAACCGACTCGTGATCGACGGAGCGGCTGCCGGGCAGGCACAGCCCCAGGCCGGTTCGCTCGCGATGCCGTCGTCGGCCTGGGATACCGCCGGCGTTCAGCAGCCCGCCGCTCCGGCACCTGCCAAGAAGAGCACGCTTGCGTCGATGGCGAGCGGCCTGCTCTTTGCGGGCGGTTCCTCGGCCGACACGTCCACAAGCCAGGTGCAACTCGTTCGCGGCACTGCCCCGAGCGGCCAGCGGCCGATGCCGATCGGCACGCCGATGGCCCGCCCGATGAATCCCGGCCAGTACGATCCGCGTGCCCGCACGGCGATGCGGACGAATATGCAGGAGCCGATGACGCTCCCCGGCCCGGGCGGCTACGACTGCCCCGTGCAGGACGGCCAGATGGTGCCCGGCACGATGCGCTACAGCGAGGGCGGTCAGCCCGGCATGGCCGGCGGCCCCGGTGGCCCCGGCGGGATGGGCGGGCCTGGTGGCATGGGCCCGCAGGGCGGCATGGGTGCTCCCGGTGGACCGATGCCGATGGGTGGCGCGGGTGTCGGCATGCCGCCGGTCCCGATGCGGGGCGACGGTCCCAACGTGCCCAACTACGCCTGGCCGAGCTACGCCGCCTCGCCCAACTACGCGGCCGTGCAGTACCCGACGCAGTATTCGCCCACGGCGTGGCCGTACATCGGCCCGTTCTACCCCTACCCGCAGGTGCCGCTCGGCTGGCGGCGGGTTTCGCTCGAATGGGATGACGGCTGGTGGTGGCTCGACTTCGACGAGCGTCACATGCACAGCCACCACCGCTAGTCGGTTGGGCTGAACGACAACGAACATCGCATCGCTCCCCCGGGCTTCCCGGGGGAGCGATGTCGTTTTCCGGCTGCCTTCGCCGCCTCCGCCCGGTCCCCCGAAACCCGCGCAATCGGAAAAATCCGCAAGTTCCTTGCCTGACTCGTCGATACATCCGTCAGGACCCGTCGTCCCTTCGACTCGCCGCCAGGAGTGCCGCCCATGACCTCTCGCACACGCTTCCTTCTGACGGCCCTGATCCTGGCCATCGGTGGTTCGACGCAGAGCGGCTGCTTCTGGCTCACCTCTCAGGGCCCGAACATCGGCCCGCTGGCGATCCCGATTCCGGTGCCGGTCGGCATTCAGAAGCAGAAGGAAGACCAGTTCTGGAACTACGAGCGGTATGAGCGATCCCCGGTGCTCGGCCCGCTCCAGCCTGGCGGCCCGTGCGAGGCGCTCGACGAGCCGAGCGACGACGAGGTGATGCGGGCCCTCGAGAAGGCCCGCCCTGTCCAAGGCAACTGGCCGTTCCTCTACGAGATCCAGCGAAACCACGTCCGCATCTCGAAGTGCAAGATCGCCGACTACGTCGATCCGCCTCGGCACTTGCCGCTCGTGGGACCGGTGCAGTTGCACCACGCCCACTACAAGTGCACGGTCTACTTCCAGGAAGTAACCCGCGTTGGCTGGCCGGTGCCGCACACGCTCGTCGACGAAGACTGCCAGGAAGTGCTCTACATCGACCATGACCACCTGCACATGGTGGGCGACGTGGACACGGGCTGCGACGCGAACTTCTAGTCGCGGCGGCGGGCATCCATGCCCCCGGCCTATGGGCCCCGTAGGTGCAGGTTGGCAACCTGCACTGGCGTTCGGGGAACCGCAGGGTACCAACCTGCGGCTACGTGGGCCGGGGAGACCGCAGGTTACCAACCTGCGGCTACTCGCTGGCACGTCGTGTCATACCGGTCATGCGGATCGTGACGGCTGGATGCTGGCTGACCACAGCATCGGCGGGCCGCTGCCGAACGTGCCGATGACTGCTAGTGAGGCCCCGATGGAGTGGGGCCGGGCCTCGTCCCTTCGGCCGCACCGGCATGATGCCGATTTCGCCACGCGCTGTTCGGCCATTCGTTGCACTCGTCGCGTGCGCGGTGATCGCCTGCGTGTCGGCGGCCGCCACGGCACAATCGCCGCGAGCCTGGGCCGGCGCGTCGGAGCCCGCCCGCGAGCCCCTGCGCGTGGCCTCGCAGCCGGCCGCCGCGGTCGCCGCAGACACTACCGAGCCACCCCGCGACGGCCTGATCCCCACGGGGAACCTGCTCGCCACGATCCGCGACGGCGGGATCCTCATGATCCCGCTCCTCGGCTGCTCGTTTCTCCTGGCGGTGTTCGGCATCGAGCGGGCCGTGAGCCTGCGGACCTCGCGCGTGGTGCCAAAGATTTTTGTCTCCCGGTTTGTCTCACAGGTGGAGTCGGGCTCGCTTGGCCGCGGTCCCGCGCTTGATGCCTGCGAGGAGAACGGCAGCCCCGCGGCCCGCGTGTTTGCCGCCGCCGTCCGCCGCTGGGGCCGGCCCGCCGTCGAGATCGAGCAGGCGGCGATGGACGCCTGCGAACGCGAACTCAACCACCTCCGTCGCTACCGCCGCGTGTTCAACGGCGTGGCCACGATCGGCCCGATGCTCGGCCTGCTCGGCACGGTGTTCGGCCTGATTCACTCCTTCAACGACGTTGCCTCCGCCGGCGCGATGGGCCGCCCCGACCTGCTGGCGAAGGGTTTTGGCGAGGCGCTGATCACGACCGCCATGGGGCTGCTCGTGGCGATCCCCGCGATGGTCCTCCACTCGTTCTTCACCGGCCGCATCGATCGACTTGCCATCCGGCTTGACGAGGCCTGTCAGCAGGTGATTGACGCGATTTCGCAGGAGTCGCTGACCGAGGCGAAGGCGATTGGGGAGTCGCGGCGCCGGGCCGCGGGATGAGCCATGCCGCTGGTGCGACTCGACGACGAGGAAGATCCGGTGCCAAACCTGGCGCCGATGATCGACGTGATCCTCGTGCTCACGATCTTCTTCATGTGTGCCACGAAGTTTTCCACGGACGATCGCCGGTTTGACCTCGACCTTCCCCAGGCCGGCACCGCGGCCGCCGCGGCCGAAGGCCGGCCGGAGGTGATCGAGGTGCAATCGTCGGGCGGGCTACGGTTTGCGGGCGAGCCGGTCGAAGCGACGGCGCTCGTCGAGCGGCTCGCGTCTGCCCGGGCTGCGCGGCCCGAGCTCACGGTGACCATTCGCGGCGAGCGGGCGGTGCCGCACGGCCGGATGGCCGAGGTCTACGAGGCTTGCCGGGCTGCGGGTGTCTCGCGGGTGGCGATCGCCGTGCAGGCGCGGTCCGAGAGTCGCACGAGGTGACGTGTCGGCGATGAGCACCGCGGCGATCGTCTGGATGGGCGTGGCGGTAGCGACGGCCGCCGGGCTCATCGTGGTCGTGCGGACCAGGTGGCTGCAGTCGCGCACGCTCGAAAAGTGCGTGGCCCTCTCGGTGGGGCTGCATGCCGTGCTCGCGATCGTGTGCGCGTTTGTGGGCGGCTGGGCTCCGGCGTCGTGGGGCCGCCATGACGAAGGGCGGATGACGATCGTGATGGCGGTGGCCGATGAGCCGAGCGATGCCGCTGTCATCGAGGGGGCAGCCGGCGACCGCGACGCGGCCGACGGGCCGCTGGAGGCCGACGGCGCCACGTCTGAGCCACAAGCTGCAGCCGATGCGGCCATGCCTCCGCCGCTCATCCCACTGGTTTCCACAGCGGAGGCGGCCGCCGCCCCGCCCGACGACCACGTGCCGCTGCTCGACGCGCCGCCGTCCGTCGCTGCTACCGCGCCTGATGCCGCTGCCACGACCGACCCGGCCACCGCTGCGTCTGCGATATCTTCGGCGCAGGCCGTCTTACCAACCTCGCGGTCGGTTCCCGCCATCTATGCCGATCGCGTGGGCGAGCGCCGGGCGGCGGCGGCGCTGGCCCGTGGCGGGTCGGAGGCGACGGAGCGGGCCGTGCAGGCGGGGCTTGGCTGGCTGGCGGCGGCGCAGTCGGCCGACGGACGCTGGGAGGCGGCTCGCCATGGCGCGGGCATCGAGCGCACGGCGGAGGGCCGCGAACGGCGGGGCGTTGGCGGCCGCACTGACCACGGTGTCACCGGCCTGGCCCTGTTGGCGATGCTCGGCGCGGGCAACACGCATCGCGACGGTCCGCACGCATCCACGGTGGACCGTGGCATTCGGTTTCTCGTGGGCCGACAGCAGGCCGACGGCTCGTTTGCCGGCGACGCCGAGTTTTTTGCGGCGCTCTACTGCCATGGGATGGCGACGATTGCGGTCGCGGAGTGCCTGGCGATCACGGGCGACGAGTCGCTGCGGCCCGCCGTGGATCGCGCCGTCGCCCACACGCTCGCCATGCAGCATCCGCGCACGGGCGGCTGGCGATATGCCGCCGGTGACCGCGGCGACACGAGCCAGTGCGGCTGGCAGGTGATGGTGCTGGCGACGGCGCGAAACGCCGGCCTCGGCGGGTTCGATGCGGCCGAGGCGCGGGCGCGGACATTTCTGCAGAGCGTCGCCAGCGGCGCGGCGGGTGGCCTGGCGGCCTACCGTGCGGGCGAGCGGTCCAGCGTGGCGATGACGGCGGAGGCCCTCTACTGCAGGCTCGTGCTGGGCGCCTCACCGGCCGCACCGGCCACCGCGGAAGCCCTCGCGTTCATCGCCGCGTCGCCGCCCACGGCCGCCACGGCCAACGCGTATACTTGGTACTACGCCACCGTGGCCTCGTTCCATGCGGGCGGGCCCCAGTGGGATCGCTGGAACGCGCAGCTGCAGGCCACGCTCGTGTCGATGCAGCGGCGCGACGGCGGCCCGCTCGACGGCAGCTGGGATCCTGACCCCGTCTGGGGCGGGCATGGCGGACGTGTCTACTCCACCGCCCTGTCGGCGATGACGCTGGAGGTCTACTACCGCCACCAGCCGTTGCACGAACGTGGGCGGCGAATGGCCCTCGCCCCTGCTTCGGCGGCGGTGCCGTAGGTCGCCGACAGTTTGACCGCCGGGGTTGGAAGATTAAACTTAGGGTGTGGGTGTTTAGCCGCCGGACGCGGCATCGCCTACGCATCGCCAACATGGAGCTTCCCCTTGATCAATCCGCTGTTTGCCATGTTCGGCCTCGGTCCCACGGAACTGCTGATCGTGGCGGCGGTGGTGCTGCTCCTTTTTGGCACTCGGTTGCCCAAGGTGATGCGGTCGCTTGGCGAGGGCATCGTCGAGTTCAAGCGGGGCGTGCAGGGCATCGAAGATACCGGTCCGGCCTCGCGTGATGCGAGCCGCCCCGACGCCCGTTAGTTCCCCGCAGGCGGCCAGCATGTTCGGCCTCGGCCCCTTCGAGATCGTGTTGATCGGCGCGATTGCCGTGATGCTCTACGGCAAGCGGCTGCCCGAGGTGGGCCGCAACGTCGGTAAGACGGTGGGCGATCTGCGTCGCCAGTGGCAGCAGCTTTCGCGGGAGCTCGAGGTGGCCGCGAGCGCCGAAGCCTCGACATCGCGGCCGACCGCTCGCCTGGGGCGGCGGTTCGACGATGAGCCGGCGGGCTCGCGGGTGGTGGAGTCGCCGCGGTTCGATCCGCCGCCGGCCGACTGACGGCGGCCACGCAGCACACGTCCGCGAAGCGGAAGTGTCTGGGATCGCACGAAGGCTGAAACACCGGCTGAAACCCGCGGAATGCCGGTTGCCGCGAGACGTCTCCTTGATGTTGCAAATCCCGCTGCGAACAGTTCGCCGTCGCCAATCGTGGAAGACGAGTTGCCGGGGTTTCGCTTCTTCGCGGAGCTTCTGCACAGCGTAGGCCAATGCACGTGATTGCCCCGCGGCAATCTCTGCTGCGTTGGCTTCTTTTTTTGGGCGCCCGCATTCATGCCGGCGCGTGTCGAGTCAGCGGACGACGCGTTCCCCAGAACCCGTTCGTGGAGCTGCTCGATGAATACTGCTCGTTGTTCTGGTTTCTGCCGGTCTTTGGAGGAGGAGATCGTGAACCTGCTCGAGCCCTCGACCTACGCTATGCTGGGCGTGTGCTTAAGTCTTGCGGCGCTGATGTGGTGGCGGCGGCTGCGAACAGCGAAAGCGGCTGCCTGAGCGGGTGGTCCGTGGCATAGTGATCGTGCGCTAAGGCGGTGGGTGTGCGGCCGGTCGCTGGATTCGTGGGTGATTTCAGTGTGGCTGGATTTGTTGCCGTGCGGGCTCCGGTTTCTTCGGCACGGGCGGCACTTTCGGCACTTTGCGCACGCCGTGTGTGGTTGTAGGATTACCGAAGTCGATGTCATTTCCGCTTGGTGAAATGCGTCGTTTTCGGGCGGCCGTCGCCCGTTTCGGGCAACTAGCTCAGTTGGTTAGAGCGCTACGTTCACACTCCAAAAAAGAGTTGCACGTCGTCCGCAACGTCAGTCGCAAGTTCATTAGCAAGCATCGCAAGAAACACCTGCCGATGGTCGGCAGCGCCCTCACGGGATGAAGCATCAAACGGGGATGAAAACGGGGCGCGCCCCGATTTCTCTCTGAGGCTCACCGGAGGAGATCATCATGGGGCGTCGTCACGCTGACGCGCTGCCCGCCATGCGGCACCACAGTCGCAGCGGCAACGCACGAGTTCGGATTGGTGGCACCGAGCACTGGCTGGGGCCGTGGGGCACGGCCGAGGCTCGCCTGCGATACGACGAGTTGATTGCGTCGTGGATTGCCAGCGGCAGGAAATCGGTCGAATCGGCGAAGCGGGTGCCCGCCCCTGCCCCCGTCGAGGTCGAGTTGCCTACGTCGGCCGACGTGACTGTAGGTGAACTGGCACGGGCATGGATCGCGTCCATTGAGCGTGAACGCGGCGGGAACCACAAGCGGGCCAGCGATTGGAACGGTGCGATTGCTGCGGCCAGGGCGCTGCGGAGCGTGGCCGCGATGCCTGCCCGTGAGTTCGGGCCGCGTGCTCTACAGGATGTTCGCCGCCGGCTTGTCGATACGCCGTTCCAGCGAAAGCGGCGGCTGCCGAATGGCAGCGAGTCGTTTGAATCTATCCCTCGAAGTCGCCGGTACGTCAACGACACCGTGGGGCGAATCCGCCAGTTATTCAACTGGGCCGTCGGGCTGGAGTTGATCCCGCCAGAGCGAGCCTATGCACTGTCGCGAGTACGGGCGTTGCCCGTCGGGTTGGGCCGCGAGACTGCACGACGCACCGAGGTCGCCGCCGACGTTGTGAATCAGACTCTGCCGCACCTCACCGACGAGATGCGGGCGCTTGTGTTGTTCATTCGGTGGACTGGCTGCCGGCCGTCCGAAGCCGCGAGGCTGCGGATGTGTGACGTTCACGACCGTGACCGGCAGACGTGGCGGTATCGCCCGCCCATGCACAAGACGGCTCACCGTGGGCAGTATCGCGACGTGCCAATCGGGCCGCAGGCTCGCGAGATACTGGAGTCACACTCGATTGGCCGTGCCGACGAGGAGTGCGTTTTTGATCCTCGTCGCAGCCTCGCCCGCGTCGTCAGCAACGGCCCCACGATCAAGATGCGTCGTCGTGCATCGTCCCGCGTCGGGACAATGTTCACGTCCAATGCGATCCGCGTGGCGATTCAACGAGCCGCTGCCGCTGCCGGTGTTCCGGCGTGGACTGCCTATCAGTTGAGGTATCTGCGTCTGCGGGAGATTCGTCGCGACTACGGCCCTGAGGCCGCGAGGGCGACGGCGGGACATACCCGCGATTCAATGACGGCACACTACGCGCCGCCCAGTTGGGAAGCCGCTGCCGGTGCTGCGGCCGCGAGCGGCTGATTCCAACGACTTCACGGAGGTGCCACATGGCGAAGAAACCAACGAAGCGAACCAAGGCCCGGCGCCAGATCATCAACGACCCGGCGATGCCGCTGTTGTCAGGCGTTGAGGCCGTAAAGCCGTCGCCGGCCAAACCGCTGCCGCCAGCCCGGCAGCGAGCGTGGAACCGTGAACGTGAACGGTGGAAGGAGTCGCAGCGTGTCGCCGCAGCGGCCCGGCGAGCCGAGCGGCAAGCAAGGCTAGAGCGTCGGCCTAAGCAGTTCACCGACGGGTTTACGCTGCCTGACGACGTTCGCCGGTTTGCCATGCACCTGTTCGACGCCGGCATGTACGAAGTCCCGACGTTCGATCAGCCGGGCGACCGGATGGCGCACGTGCTTGAGTTGCTCCAGCGGTTGGAGGCCGCGTACATGCAAGGAGTCACGCAGGGCTACATCGAGGGCAGGATTGCCAATCTGGAGCCACGGCGACACGCATCGCTCAAGGCCAACGAGGCCAAGCGGAGAAAGCCGCGCGAGTACGCGGGCACGGTGATGACGGTTGAGCAGCGTGACGAGCGGATCGTGGCCGAGTACGTGACACTCTGCGCCATGATGCCCGTGGGTCAGGCGCGCGAGCGGTTGGCTGCAAAGTACGAATGCGATCCCCGCACTATCTACAACGTCGCCCGCAACGCTGGCGTCATACCGACACGCGACCGGCGTTGATGAAACGCCGTTTGGCGTTTCCATGAAATCGCGAACGGCGTTTCATCGACGAGATGGAACGCCGTTGTCATTCTTCCGC
>CAMBSN010000050.1 GCA_945870505.1 Candidatus Kuenenia stuttgartensis
GTGACCCGAGCACGGCAAGCGACTTGCCGTTGCCGGAAATTGTGCCCACGCCGGCGAGGCTGGCCGTCGATGGCAGCGAGTAACTGCCTGCCGTGAGGCCCAAGAGGTCGAGCACGCCGGGGCTGCCAGTGGTGCCGAGGTTCAGGCCGCCGGTGCCGATCGAGCCGGTGCCCGAGAGGGCGATCGTGCCGCCGGCGATCGTGGTGAGCCCGGAGTAGGAGTTGGCACCCGCGAACGTGAGCAGGCCCGCGCCCTGCTTCGTGACCGCCCCCGATCCGCTGAGCACGCCCGAGTAGGTGGAGGCGTCGCTGCGGTTGAAGACGAGCGTGCCGTTGTTGACGAGACTGCCCGTGCCGCCGAGGAGGACGCCGCCGTTGGTTCCGGTGCCGATCTGGAGCGTGCCGCCAGCGTTGAGGCTGATCGTGCTGGCAGCGTTTTTGGAGAGCGCTCCACCGACGATCACAACGCCTCCGTTCATGGTAAGCGTGCCCGTGCCGCCGGAGCCGAGCACGAGGTTGCCGCTGTTGGCCCACGTGCCGCTCGACACCGTGGCCGTGCCGACACTGCTGGCGCTAAGGCCGAAAATGCCGGACACGTTGCTGACATAACCTCCAGTCACGTTGAGCGTGCCGGTGCCGCTGCCGCCGACGGCGATATTGAACCGGGTAGCCCACGTGCCGCTCGACACCGTGGCCGTGCCGACGCTGCTGGCGCTAAGGCCGAGAATGCCAGTTCCGCTGGTGACGAGACCGCCGTTCACGTTGAGCGTACCGGTACCGGTGCCGCCTACGTTGAGACCGCTACTGTTAGCCCACGTTCCGCTAGAGACCGTGGCCGTGCCCACGCTACCGATGCCACTGCCGAGAATGCCGACTGTGTTGCTGACGTAGCCGCCCGTCACGTTCAGCGTGCCGGTGCCGCTGTTGCCGACCCAGAGGTTTCCTGTCCCAGACCGAATCTGCAGCAACCCCGCCGACGCGGAGGTTGTCATATCGAGGACGATGGTATTCGTGGCTCGCGACGTGCCGGTCAGGTTGAGCGTGCCCGAGTTCGTCAGCGAGAGCGTGCCGGTGCCCGAGATCGTGTTGCTGATCGTGAGCGTGGTGCCAGACTGATTGAACTGCAGCGTGCCGTTGGCGGTGACGTTGCCCGTGACGGTGGCGCCGTTGTTGAGGAGCACGGTGTCGCCGGGGGCGATCGTGCCGCCGGTGTAGACCGACGTATACGTGGTCGTGGCGGCGCGGGCAGGAACGGCCAGCGAACCAAGCAGGGCCACCACGCCGACGAAAAAAATGACGCGGGGCACACGGGCGACGGGCAGCACGAGCAAACTCCTTGCGAGCCGATCAGAAACAGGCCTTTGTGCGGACTTTTCTACAGCCACCTCGCTCGCCCAGAAGCCACAAAACCCCGAAAAGGGACGAATCGGGCATGGGCAGGGACGAATCGGGATTTTTGGGACGAATCGGGCGCACGCTGGGACGAATCCGCGGCGAGAGGTGCCGCTACCCCGCGCCCTCGCCAGTCCCGCCCAGAAACACCACTGGGCAGAGCACCCTGCGATGCCCTGCCCAGCGTGAGATCACGAGTGCCGCGAGGGGCTCAGATCAGCGAACGCGGCGACGGCGGAACACAACAGAGCCGCCGCAGACCAGACCGGCGACGGCCATGGCGCAGGTGGATGGTTCGGGGACAATCTGGAAAGCCAAGCCTATTGGTAGTTCCGAGGAGGCATAAGTGCTCACGACTCCTTCAGGGGTGGTTTTAAAAATGGTGTTATTGTCAACACTGGCCAAATAAATGTTGTTTAAAGGGTCGATTGCGAGTTGCGCTGCGTTTGAAAAACTTGAAGATGTGACAAATGTACTCACCGTCCCACCAGAAGTGATCTTTGATATAGTTTGTGCATATTGATTGGCAACAAAAAGGTCCCCGGCCGCGTTAAATACCATACCTGTAGGAGCCGAAAGTCCGCCCCCTGTCGCAAAGGAGCTCACGACTCCTGCCGGGGTGATTTCAGCGATAGTGTTATTGCCATCATTTGAAACAAATAGGTTGCCCAACGAATTAAATGCTAGACCAAAGGGTTGATTGATAAGCCCCCCTGATGCAAAGGTGCTAACGACTCCTGACGAGGTGATTTGCGCAATAGAGTTATCGCCAAAGAGTGAAACAAACAGATTGCCCGACGAATTGATGGCAATCGACACGGGACTGTTTAACCCAGAAGCAAACGTGCTTGATGTCCCGTCGGGTGTTACTTTTGCAATACGGTTGTCACCTAGAACTGCTACAAATAAGTTACCAGACGAATCGAAGGCCATTCCGTAGGGACGATTATAACCTGTAGAGAAAGTGGTTGATGTTCCGTTCGTTTCGATTTTTGAAATGGAGCCGCTGAAGCTTGAAACAAAGAGAGGCTCTGCTTTTGCGTGGCCTGCGAATGAGGTAAGTCCTGCGGCAAGCATCGCAGCAAGGCATCTGGGGAGCACAAGAATCGCGAGTGACTGCCTTTTTCCGGCCGGGAGTGAGCATGAGGCTGCCATGCCAAACGACATGACGACGCGGGGCAGACGGGCGCATGAACTCAAAAACCTCTTCATGAGAGAATCTCCTTTGGTGGGATCGACAACGAGTTGAAGAGCGAACGAAAAACCTTGCAGACGGGTATGGAGCAACGGCCCGCGAACGGTCGCCCCAGTGGCCCTCATGGACCCAGTGGCAACCGCCCTCGCGGCTCGGCTCATGCCAGGAAGTGCATGCACTCCCGTGCCAAATCCGAAAAGCGCACGAATCGGGAAATTGGCGCACGAATCGGGAAAAAGTGCCCCGGCGCTGGAGCGATTCGCCCCAGTTGAGGCCGGGGGGGTGGAGTTATTCGCCCCACTACCTACGAGGGGGGTGGAGCGATTTGCCCCACCCGCCACGCCCTACGGGCAGCCCTCCGCGACTCGCTCGGCCTGAATAGTCCCGCCCAGAAACACCACTGGGCAGAGCACCTCGCGATGCCCTGCCCAGCGTGAGATCACGATCGCCGCGAAGGGCAGGCCCCACCTTCACGATCCAATGCCCGCCGATGTTGCTGGACTCTGATACCGCGCGTGCAAACGCTGCTATTCATGCCACTGCCTCCACGCGATCGCCGCAGAGGAGTGTTCGCGTTCATGAAATCCGAGCGATCGAGCCAGACCCGCTCATGACAGTGGAAGGCGGCGAACCAATCGTTCGGTCGCCCCGCCGCCGATGGTCGATGTCTTGGAGGTGGCGGTCGAACCGAGCATCTTCCAGAGGGCGTACGTCCCGTTCGCGGGACGTCGCCAGGCGATGGAGTTGCCCGCATAACTCATCGACGGAACCGGCGTCCGCAGGGTGCCGGCGCGGCTGATCTCCGTCTCCTTGCGGAACTCGCCCGTGCCGGATGCGGCGTCGTAGGTCATCAGCCACTGGACCACGCGGCCGGTGGCTGTGTTTCGCCAGAGCAGGTCACCGATGTGGTTGGCATCGTAGTTGCCGGTGGCGGCGAGATCCCATCCCGTCCCCTTGGCGACGGTAAAACCGCCGATGGTGCTCGTGCCACTCATCAGGCGGACCTTGTGCACGTTGCTCACGAGGTCTTTCCAGATGAGGTCAACGCGGCCGTCGCCGTTGGCGTCGTAGTCGGCCGCGGTCGCCACGAGCCGGGAGTTACTCGGAACGGTGATGGGACCCTGACTGAGCACAGTGCGGCCCTTCATCAACCACATCTCATGCGCGTTGGTCGATGCATTTCGCCACACGAGATCGGTGCAGCCGTTGCCGTCGTAGTCGCCGCTGGCTTCAACCCGAACGTCGGGCGTGTTGCGGCCCTGGAGATACTGCTTTTTGGCGACTGTCCCATCGGCGTTCATCACCCAGAGCACGGTCGCGTTGGTGGTGGGGTTTCGCCAGACCAGGTCGGTCACGGAGTCGGTGTTGAAGTACGCGGCGGTTTCCAGCACCCGATCACCACCCTCCGACAGGCTAGGAGTTCCGACGACGTTGCCCTGCGCGTCGTAGAGTCGGCCCACATACCCGGTCGTGGCGCCCGTGGTGTCGGTCTTGCGCCAGACGGTGTCACCGATGCCGTCGCCGTTGAGATCGATGGCCGGCCGATCGAACGCCGCGACAATGGTGGCGAGCCGAAACCCCGTGTCGTCGTCCTCGTAGAATCCGGGCGTGTAGTCGCGGCGATGCGTCGCCCCGATGGCCGTCAGACCCAGGCTCCACGAACCGCCCCGCACCACCCGGGAAGACGGCGACGACGAACTCGGGGAGGGGTCCACCACGCCGTTGGTCCATTCCCCGAGATTCCCGCCTTGGTCGAACGTGCCGTAGGCGCTCGCGCTGCCCGTGTAGACACCACCGACGGTGAGCTTGTCGCCCTCGGTTCGGCGGCTGTTGTAGTTCGCGGAGTTGGTGCCACCTGGGGGATTGGGCTCATCGACCGGTTGCAGGTTGCTCTTGGTGGGGAACGCGTAATAGCCTCCCGCGCCGTTGTTGAGCGTCGGATCGTAATAGGCCGCCTTGTACCACTCGCTTTCTCTCGGAATCCACCAGGTGGCGGCCTGATTCCTGGGAATGATCCCTTCGGTCGCTCCGTTGAGGGTGTAGGCACCCGTCTCGGTGCTCGAGGTGCTCGTGCCGCCGTGATGCAGCCAGTTTGCCATCCGCGCCCCATCAAACCAGGTCACCCATGGGACAGGGCGATCACCATTGCCGATGGGGGCGTAGGCGTAGGGATCGCCGGCTGTTCCCGATCCCGTGCGACTGATCGTCCCGCCGATGACTTTGTCGCCCGCCATATCTTGGTTGTACAGGTTTGCGATAGCAGGGCTCGTCGGAACCGTGGCAACACTGTTGAGAAACTCGCAATACTGGTTGAGTGTGACCTCGAACTTGCCGATCCGGTACGCATGATCGACGCTGCCATAGCCAGTGGTGGGATCCGCGGGGTTGTTCACGTTGCCGACGTACACGGTCTGGATATCGACCGCCATCATCGCCCGTGACTCGAGCATCTCGATCCGGGTAGACGGCAATGCTCGTCTCGGGCCGGAGAGCCGCTCGCGATTCGCTTTGGCCGGCTTGCCACCGCGCCACCAATGGAAACCGAGAAGACCGCCAAGCGATGGATCGCTCATGTGTGGAGTTCTTTCCGTGACAAGACAAACGACTCGCGGCTGGGAAGGATAGGGCGTGCCGCAAGGGCCTTGCAAGGGACGATTCGGCGTCGAATTGACCAGCGACGCCTCACCCAGTGGCAGCCTTCCCGTAGCACAGGTTTTCAACCTGTGGCTTGTTTTGAGCAGGTTGAAAACCTGCTCTACGTCCCGCAGCACAAACCTGCGGTACGTCTCGTAGCACAGGTTTTCAACCTGTGTGCCGTCCCGGTTCGCCTTCCGGCCGGCGTTGCCCATGACCGGTCAGTCGTGAAGGTGGTCCGTAAACCACTCCGCTGCCAGCCGGGCCACCTCGTCCATCGCGCCCGGCTCCTCAAAGAGATGGGTCGCCCCCGGCACCACTGCCAGCTGCTTCTCCTCGCAGGCGAGTTCCGCGAGCGCCTGGCGATTCAGCGCAAGCACCTCGATGTCTTCACCACCCACGATCAGGAGCGTGGGCTGGTGCACCGCCCAAAGCCTCCGGCCCGCAAGGTCGGGACGGCCTCCCCGCGACACGACCGCTTGCACCGCCGGCTCGCAAGCCGCTGCCGTGAGGGCCGCAGCCGCCCCGGTGCTCGCCCCAAAGAGCCCGAGCGGAAGATGTCTCGTCTGCTCGAGCCTGGAGACAAACCTCACCGTCGCCAGCAACCGTTCCGCAAGCAACGCGATGTCAAACACGCTACTGCGGCTGGCGGCCTCCTGCTCGGTGAGCAGGTCGACGAGGAGCGTGCCGATCCATGACTCATGGAGCACCTCGGCCACGGCGGCACTCCGCGGACTGTGCCGACTCGAACCGCTGCCGTGCGCGAAAATCACCAACCCCGTCGGCGGCGAGGGCAGCGCGAGCTGCCCTCCGAGCGCGAGAGCCTTTCCCTTGGTGCCATTCACCGGAACGGTCACATCAATCGTCTCGATCAGGCTGCCAAGCATCACACCATCTCCTCTGGGCGGCCGTGCGCGGCACGGCCTGGTTCGTTCAGTGACTCAGTTCAAAAACGCTGGTCAGACTGTCGCGTCAGGGCTTTCGCTTCGGGCGGCAGGCCGGCGTTTCCGCAAGGGAGAACACCGGGAGTTCTTCGCCGGTGACAGTCGAGATGTCGTGGTGCACGCTCACGAGCTTCACACCCACCGCCATCTCGACGATCTCCGCCAGTCGTGGCCGTCCTGCCGACACCATGTGGGCACGAATCTGCTTCAGCAGCGCTCGGCCGTTCCCGTTGTCGCCCACGTGGCTATTGCCGTTCCCGTTGCTGTGGCCATTGCCATTCGCACTGACGGCGGCATGGCCTGCCTCAGCCGATGCCGCCCCCGCTGGCTCACCCCGCGGCGCGATCAGTTGCCGCTCCGCAGGTGTGAGCACCCCTTGGAGTCGCACGACGATGAGATCGCCAACGAGGTGCGAATGGATGTCTCGGGGACCGCGCCCAATGAAGTCCTGCTGAAATCTCGAGATGCCGTCGCAGACGGCGGCTTCAATCTCGCCCTGTGATTTCATGCAACTGCTACGGGTGGCGGGTTCGGCTACAGCGTAATTCATGTGGGCCCTCCTTCCACCGCCATCGACGCAGGCCGCGATGCGAACGTGCGACCGGTGATATTCACCGTACTATTGCCATTCGCATGGCCATTGCCATTACCATTGGCATGCCCATTGCCGTTCGCCTGACCATTGCCGTTCCCATTCGCTTGGCCGTTGCCGTTGGCCTGACCATTACAGATTCGGTCCCAGACCTCGCGGCGATGGATCGGCATCTTCGCGTCGGCCCGAAAGCCCAGCCGCACGCGCCCTCCCTCGATCTCCAAGATCGTGATCTCGAGCACGACCTCCAGATCCTCAGGCCGACCGATTACCACGCTCTCCCGATTCTTCCTCGTTAGTACCAACATGGGACACCTTCTTCATGGTTTGGAATCCTTCCGGGTGAAAATCACGGCAGACGGATCCGTTCCCGTCTGCGTCATCGACATGCAAATGCTCGTCAACCGCCACACCGAAGCCAGGCACGTGCCCGCCGAGCACGACCAGATCGACGCCGACCGCAGTGGTGCAGGTCTTGAGCAGGCTGCCCGTATCGGCATCGACATGCGTCGCCACCGACCGCATCCAGATCCCGCACGCGGTGTGGAGGTGGTCGCGGAGCGCCTCGAATGAGGCCACCATGAGCGAGCGGTGCCAGGCGAGCACGCGGCGCTGGCCGTCCAGCGTGGCGACGAGCCGCCGCTCGATTCCCGACAGCCCCGTATGGATCGTCACCACCGTGCAGCCGCCGCCGCTGACGACCGCCACGCTCCGCGGCACGCGGCCGAGAAGCTGGAGTTCGAAGCCGCCAGCGGCACGGGCTATGCGGCGGGCCTCGCACACGCGGTCACGATTCGTTCGGCGGGCGGGTGGTCGGGCGACATGGATTGATGGCATGGGGTCGGCACTCCGGAGGGATCGATCGTGACAGCGTCGTGCAGCACGAAAGTGGGTGTCCAAAAACGAAAAAAGCCGGCGAGAGGGAACGCCCAAGGGCACTCTCTCTCACCGGCTTACGCTGCGATGGACCTCCCGGCGGTGCCGGTCTGTCCCTCGATTCGTCATCCGCAAATTGTTGTTTTGTCGGCCGAAAAAAGAAGTTTTTTGGTTTCTTTCTCCCGTCCGACGTTGGCATTCTACGTGACAAACTAGCGAAGGCAAGCAAGCCTTGCGGGAATCCGTACAGATCCTCAAAAGCGCACTGCTCATCCGCCGAAAGGATAGCAATGACACCCCCCCTCGGGGTTAATCGCTCATTCAAGAGGACGGTCATGCGATCCCGTGGAGAGATCGAGGCTGCGGTGTGCGGCGCGGTGGCGAGGTTCCAGCAGGACCACCTCGGCCGCGGGCCGCGCGACATCCAGACCCGCCTCGTCGAAGACACGCTCGTCGTGCACCTGCGGGGCGTGCTCTCCGTGGCCGAGCAACGACTCATCGAGGGCCACGCTCCCAGCGATGGCCGAGGCGCCGAACTTGTGAGACAGCTCCGTAGCCATCTCGTGCTCGCCGCGCGGCCAGTCCTCGAGCAACTGGTGGCCGAGGCAACCGGCAGCAGGCCCTTGAACGTGCACCACGACATCAGCATCGTGACCGGCGAGGAGGTGATCGTGATCACGCTCGCCGTGGCGCCTGAGTGCCGCGGCTGCCGTAAACGTTGACACTCCCGAGGCCCGCGCGCTCATCCCTCCGACGCGCGGGCACCACAGGCTGCACTCCCGCGCGGATCCGCCCCGCGCGGGAGTGCACCGTGCTCCCGGATGCGCCTTAGCGGATCAGCCGCGAGGCCGACACCGGCAGGATGGCAGTCCGACTTTCCGACTGGGACTCTTCCTTCTCCGCAATCGTCGGCGTGGCGGACGACGATGACGAGGAAGCCAAGCAGCAACTACTGACGATCACCTCCCGGACGACGGTGCCACAGCACGGCGCCGCAGGGGCGACGTACGAGACCATCGTGCCGGCGCAGGGATCACAGCAGGGGTCGCAGACGGGCTCGCAACAGGTGGTGGGACAGGCATTGCAGCACGACGCACGGTGATGCCGGTGCCGCCAGCCGGCCTCCGCATCAAACGCCGACAGCGTCGCCACGGCACAGATCCCGAACGCCATCATCGAACCAAAGGTCTTCTTACACATCTTCTTGCTCTCCACTGGAAACGTCCTGATGATCTCGTCTATGCCACAGCGGCATCGACGGCTCCTGGAGGCCGCCCTCGGCGGCCTCGAATCGGCATGTCGAACGCGACTCACTTCACCTGCACGGGGACCTTCCGTGAGGTGTGGGTGGCGGTCTTTGCGAGCTCGACCGTGAGCACGCCGTTGTCGAAGCTGGCCGTCACCTTGGCAGGATCGACCGGGTCGGGCAGGGGAATCGTCCGGCTGAAGGCGCCGTACTGGCTCTCCATGTGCGTCCAACCATTGCCCGATTTCGAGGTCCCGTGCTTCTTCTCTCCCGAGATCACGAGCCGGTCCTCCGTGACGTCCACATCGACGTCCTTGGGGTCGATACCGGGCAACTCAGCGCGGACCTGGATTCGCTGGGGATCGTCCGACATGTCGATGGCAGGCAGCCACTGGCCGGGCGCGGCCGCTTCGAACCAGCTGGGCATCGAGAGCGGCCTGGTGAAGAGGCCGTCGAACACCCTGTTCATTTCGGTGCGGAACTCTGAAAGCGTGGATAAGCCGGCAGGCTCAAGACCGGCGGGCCGGCGGGTGCGAAAGGGAATCAGCGACATCTCTGAAATCTCCTCAGAAAGGGCAACGAATCGGACCGCGCGTCGCGGGCCGGGGAGGCGCATCCAAGCCGGCAAGCATTCGCAGTGCTGTCGGCAGAAGGCAAGCGGCTGCCGCCGGCGGAGTGTCCGCTCGTGCTACCGCGGCGGATGCGCCATCGATTTCGCGCCCGTCACGTGAGCACGTACCGTAGCCCCGGCGATCGCAGGCAGGCGACGATCGTGAACCACCTCCAGGGCCGGAGACGCCGGACGATTCGGATCGACACCCCTCGGAGATGAAGACGATGACACTTGCAGCAGAGCTTGAGTTCGCGCACATCGGTGAGACCGCCGGCTGCCGCGACCACGACCACGACCTGATTCACGAACTGAGCCGCCGGCTCGATGCACTCTGGCGCTACGACCAATACATCGCCAACGCGGAGTGGCGGGAGGAGCTGCGGGCCTTCTGGCACGACTGCAAGGCCAACGAGCAGCAGGCCATCTGTCGCCTGCGGCAGCTCATTCGCACCGAAGTGGCCAACGACTGCTTTTAATGTGGGTTCACCGTGGGCCCGGCGCTGCCGTTTGTACAAGCCCAACGCCGTGAGGCGTGGGGTGAACCGCCGCCAGACGCCGCGTCCAGCGTGGTTTGCCCGCGGCCTTACGGCCGGTCGGCTTGAAGCGGGCCCCAGCATGACGGGTCGCCCGCGTTAAGCGTGGAGACATCGGGGCGGCCCAGTGCGGGCCACCCCGATGCTCGATCGGAAGGTCAGACGATGCCGCGCCGCACGGCCCATACGGCCGCCTGCGTGCGGTCGGAGACGGCGAGTTTGCGGAGCACGTTTTGCACGTGCTCCTTCACCGTCTCCACGCTGATCGTCAGCGACTGGGCGATCTCCTTATTGGAAAGGCCAAGCGCCATGTGCCGGAGCACCTGGGTCTCGCGGGCCGTGAGCGGGATGTCGGGATCGGGCACATTAGCCCGATTGGCCATGGTCGTGGCCACCCGCCGCAACTCGCCGAGCCTGGCCGGAGCCTCGCCGGCCGCGGCCGCCGTGATCGCGTGGATCAACTCCGCCCGCGAGCACCCCTTGAGGACGTAGTCGTGGGCCCCGGCGGCGACCGCCCGAGCCACGTACGTCGGGTTGTCGAACGTCGAGAGCATCACACATTTCACGCCCGGCATCTGGGCACGGATCTTCTCCAATGCCGCGAGCCCGTCGGATCCTGGCATCCGCACATCGAGCAAGATCACCTGCGGCTTCGTCTTTTTGGCAACTTTGAGGGCTTCGTCGCCGCTCACGGCCTGGCCGACCACCGTCACCTCGGCCCCCGCGAGCAGGCTCACCAGACCTCGGCGAACCACCTCGTGGTCGTCCGCGATCACTACTTTCACAGCCATTGCATGCTCACTTTCTGCGGCCCGGTGGAATACCGGCTGTGCCGCGATCGATCCCGTTTTGAAAACCAAGTCAACTGGCCTCTCCTTCGTCACCCTATGCTCTGGGGAGGCTGACCGGCTACGCATGGGGGGAAGTTTCATAAACTGGGCTTCTTTTTCCAACACCCAAACCGGGGGAAGCACCCATGACAGTTCCTCAAAGCCATCCCTCGGCCGCGGTGTAACTTCAGGCGAAATGGCCACCTCCGTGCCCGAACTTGAAATCATCGCCCTCACGCTCGGCTCGCTGCTCGCGGGTTTTGTGAACGCGATCGCCGGGGGCGGGGGGCTGGTCACGCTTCCGGTGCTGCTCGGCGTGTTTCCGCAGGCCGAACCGGCCGTGCTCTTCGGCACCAACAAGGCCGCGATGATCTGCGGCACGGCCTCGGCCGCGATCGACTACTCGCGGCACGTGCGGCTCCCCTGGGCCACGCTCCTACCCGCGATGGGCGTGGCCTTCCTCGGCGGAGTGGTCGGGGCCTGGCTGGTCACCCTCGTTTCCCCCGATGGGCTGCGGCGGGCGCTTCCTTTCATGCTCGCCACGGTGTTCGTGGTCACGCTCTCCGGCGGTCACGTGGGCGAGCGGCACGCCCCGCGGTTCGGGGCCCGCGCGGAGGCGGCGATCGCTTCGGGGATCGCGCTGGTGATGGGGCTCTACGACGGCTTCTTCGGCCCCGGCACCGGCAGCTTCCTCATCTTCTTCATGGTCCGCCTGCTCGGCTTCGACTACCTCCACGCCGCGGCGAGCACAAAGGTGCTCAACATGACGACGAATCTCGGGGCACTCGTGTTCCTCGGCACCATGGGCCACGTCTGGTGGCGGTTTTTCCTACCGATGGCGATCGCCAACGTGGTGGGCTCTTTCCTCGGCACACGGCTGGCACTCAAGCACGGCTCGCGACTCGTCCGCGTGGTGTTTCTCTGCGTGGTCGCGGCGCTGATTCTCAAGACCGGCTACGACGCCTTCACTCGATGAATCGCGGCCATTGATACGGCTGGGCCTCCGGCGGCCGGATGCGGCACGACGTTGTCCACGTAGCCGCAGGTTGGCAACCTGCGGTGCATCACAAGCGGCGTTGGCGCCAGTCGAGGTCGTGTCGGGTGCAGGTTGACAACCTGCACCTACGTGGATTTCGAAACCCTCAGCCACGCCGCGACATGCATGGGCAGTCGTTCGGAAGCACCATGCGGACGCAGCCAGGCTCACAGGCAAACCGAAACGACGTGCCGTTGGCCGGCTCCCCGTCGAGGTTGACCGGCACTGCCGCGGGCGCTGTCACTTCCATCCACGGCACCCGGATCCGCTCCACATACTGCCCGTGACCACGATGTGCGAGGATCTCGGCCACGACCTGCGCCGCGGCCGAAGCGGGAAACTCCCGCAGCGACACGATGTCGAGCAGGCCGTCGTCGAGCAGCGCCTCGGGGGCAAGCGGCTGACCACCGCCGGCCTGCCGGCCATTGCAGATCGCGCCCACGACCACGTTGCCCGCCACTTCGCCGTCGGGCGTGCGGATCAAGCAGGCGTAGGGCGTGAAGTGAACGGCCTTCACGAGGCCCATCAGCGTGTAGGCACCGCCTCCGAGGAAGTTCTTGAGCTCGACCGGCGTGTCGGCGGTGACCGCTGCACCAAAGCCCCCCGAGGCGACGTTGGCGAAGAAGGAGTCGTTGCAGCGACCGAGATCGACGGGCCGGGATTCGCCGGTAACGGCGAGCATGAGTGCGGCCAATGGGTCGGCCGGCACTCGGCAGGCGGTGGCGAAGTCGTTGGCGGTGCCGAGCGGAAGGATGCCCATCGCGGGCCACATCGCGACGTCTACCGCCATCAGTCCGTTGGCCACCTCGTTGACGCTGCCGTCGCCCCCGCCGGCGATCACCCTCGGCACGCCCTCGCGAGCCGCTTCGGCGACGACCCGCATAGCGTCGCCCCGCTCCCAGGTGACGCGAACATCGAGGTCGTGCCCAGCGGCCCGCACGGCCTTCACGGCCTCACGAACGTCGGGCCGGTCGGCCTTCTTGCCGTTGAGAATCAGTCGTGCATGCATGACGGCAGCCTAGCACCTGCCCATCCCGTCGCACAGATTGGCAACCTGCGTCTGCAAGCCCCGTTCCCCAGTAGCACAGGTTGGCAACCTGTGCCCACACTCCCGTTCCCCAGTAGCACAGGTTTTCAACCTGTGCCCAAAAGCTCCGCAGGTTGACAACCTGCGGCTACTCGTAGCACAGGTTTCCAACCTGTGGCTAAAAGCTCCGCAGGTTGACAACCTGCGGCTACAAGTCCCCATCACCCCGCCGCGGTACCATGTCGGCATGGCCCGCTTGCCGACCGTCCGCGGCTCCGCCTCGCTTTCCTCTGCCTCCTGTATGTGGGGCAGGGCATCACCTACGGTTTCGTCACGGTCGCCCTGGCGGCCCACCTCGCCACCCGCGGCGCCACCGCCGCCTCCATCGGCGGCGTGATCGCGATGGCGGTGCTGCCCTGGAGCTTCAAGTGGGCTTGGGGACCGGTCGTCGATTCCGGCCGGCTGGCGTGGCTCGGCCGCCGTCGGCCGTGGCTGATCATCGCTCAGGCCCTGATGATCGCCACCGCTGCCGCGATCGCACTCGTCCCTGAGACCGACGTCGCCCTGCTCGGCTGGGTGGTCCTCATCCACAACGTGTTCGTGGGTCTCCAGGACGTGGCGGTCGATGCCCTCGCCGTCGATCAACTCGAAGGAGCCGATCGCGAGCGGGCCAGCGGGATGATGTTTGGATCATCCTACGTGGGCACGTTTCTCGGCGGCGCGGGCCTCGGCATCGTGACGGCCCGGTTTGGCCTGCCGACGGCAATCGCCGTGATGACGGCCGCACAGGCCGCGCTCCTTGCCCTTGTCCTCGCGGTCCGCGAGCAGCCCCGGACCGCAGCGGCCACCGCAGCCCCGGCATCCGAGCTCGGCCTCCTCGCGATGGCCCAAGCGCTCGCCCGCGGCATGCTCGCGCCGCAGGCCCTCCGCGCGGCCGTGGCGGCGTTTCTCCTCAAGGTGACGCCCGCGGCGCTGTCGGTGCTGATGCTCGTCCAGCTCATCGAGAGATTTGGCTGGTCGCAGGAACGCTACTCGACCGTGAGCGGCGGCGTGGGCGTGCTCCTCGGGCTTGCCGCCTCGGTGGCGGCGGGGTTTCTGGCCGGCTGGGTGGGTCCGCGGCGAACGGCGCTCGTCGCCAGCCTCGCGCTTGGGGCGACGTGGATCGCCTTCGGCCTCGCGTCGCGGTCGTGGGATCGCACCGACGTTGTCTTTGGGCTCGTGGTCGCTGAGACCGTCGGCCTCGCGGCCACCACGGTGTCGTTCTTCTCCATCTTTATGCGGGTGGCCTCACCGGCCATCGCCGCCACCCAGTTCACGGCCTCGATGGCGATCATGAACCTGGCAACGAGCACCGGATCGTGGCTCGCCGGGCCCATCGGCGACGTCGTCGACACGCCCACGGCCTTCCTCATCGCGGGGTGCGCGCAGCCACTGCTGGGCCTTCTCGTGCCAACCGGCACGGCGGCAGGGGGTTCCGCAGTTCGCGACTTTTGACGCCATTTTCTGCGACAAATCGGCACATTCCTCCGGTTGCTGTCTAAGTTGAAAGGGTGGTATGCTGCCCCCCGGTTGGTGGCGGGGCGGAAGAACGTCCCCAACCCACTTCCTGTTCGCCCTACTGCAGGAGCGGCTTGCGCATTGGCCGCTCCACGAAGGAGGCTCCGTGGCACGACGCACCACTTCTCCCCGACGCCGCCGCCAACGCACCGGTCAGGCACCTCAGCCACGTCGCGCACGACTCCGCGGCGAGACGCTCGAGCAGCGGCTCGTGCTCAGCACGACGCCGGCCCTCGACACCGATCCGCTCACCGCGACCCAAACGGCCGCGCTCGTGCAGGGCATTGATGTGCTTGCGCAGCGGCTCACGCAGATACAGACGACGGGACTCTTTGGCGACGAGGCGGCCGCACTCGGCGAGTCACTCGGCACCCTCTCGCCGATCGGCGATCAGCTCCGAACCAGCTTGGCCGAAAGGCTTGCCTCCCTCTCCGGCGCGATCACCGTTCTCGACGTAAAAAATGCCTTCACGAAGGCAGCCACCGACGACCCCGTGCTCTCGATCTCGGCCGTCACGGTGACCCGCGAGACGCTCGGCGACCAGACACGACTGTGGTTCTCGGTGCCACTCGCCGGCACAACGGCCCTACCGCACTACCAACTCTCCCTAGGCCAGACGCCCTCGACCACCGCCACGCCGTCGTTGCTCGACGAGGGCTTGAAGCTCGGCAACGTGAAGACCACGGTCTCCGTGGGCTACGACGGCACCATGCAGTTTGGCATCGACCTCGCGCCGGGCCTCGCCGCCGAGCAGGGATTCTTCATTAAGTTTGACAACTTCGACGTGTTCGCCAAGGCGAGTGCCACGGGAGCCTCGGCCGTGCAGGACGTCGAGGCGAACTTCGGCATCATGCGGCTCGGCCCCGCCGACCTCGATGTTTCGCTCGACAGCCGGGTGCGGGTCGATCTCGCCGAGGGAAGCGATGGCGTCGTGGCGCTTGGCGAACTCGATGGGGCAGCCACGGCCGACCTCGGCTCGCTCTTCAGCCTCTCCGCGGCCGGCGCGGGGCTTTCCGTCCGCGTGCCGTTTTCCCTGAGCCTCGGCGGCCTCCTGCAGGCGGTGGGCTCGGCCCAGGAAATCACCATCAAGGCGAGCGACCTCTTCGACCCGTCGTCGCTCGCGCTCACGCTGCCGAGCCTCAAACTCGCCGACGGCAAGACCGCGTTCGACTTCACGAAACTGGCCGACATCACCTCGACCGATCTCGGAGCCTTCCTCTCCGACCTCGGCCGCTGGGTGCCGGAACTCGGCCGCAACTTCGACCTCCCGCTCATCGACACATCGCTGACCTCGCTGTTCGGCGAGGGCCTGCTCGAGGACGTGAACGGCGTGCTCGCGGTGCTCAAGGACGCGAGCGGCAACTGGTCGTTCGACACGGTCGACGAAGTGATCTCCGGGCTCGCCACGAAGCTCGGCGTCGCCCCGGCCACGCTGGGCCTCACCTGGAACTCCACCACCGATGCGATCGAGTGGCGGCTGCCGCTGTCGTTCACGGAGTCGGCGACGGCCTCCTTCGACTCGGGATCGATCGCCCCGAGCAGCCTGCCGCTCGACGTCTCGGGCCGGGGCTCGGCCACGGTCGACCTCACGGCGGCGTTCACGCTCACCGCGGGCGTGTCGATCCGTTCCACAGCCGGCCTGACCACGCTCACGTCCGCCTCGCTGCTCTCGTCCCTCAACGGCGGGGCGGGGCTCACGAAGAACGCGCTCGTGACCGGCAACGACCTGGCGTTCACGCTTCGCGACGGCACCACGCTCGGCTTCGACCTCGACGGCATCGCCGGGCTGGGCACCGACTCGACGCCGGGCACCGCCACGATCGGCGACCTGCTCACGGCGCTCAACCCGAGCGCCTCCGCCTCCAAGCTCACGGTGAAACTCTCCGACAACCGGCTCGTGGCCACCGACCTGACGACCCCGGCCGCCAAGGGCTCGACCTTCTCGATCGCGGGCCCTTCGGTGACGGTGAAGGTGGGCACCACCGACACGGTGCAAGTTTCGCTGGCGCCAGTGTCGCTCGGTCTGCTCGCCCCGCCCACCACCGGCGGCACGATCGAGGGCATCTCGCTCGAGAGCTATTCGCCCCGCGACCGGATCTATATCAAGGAGGACACGCTCGCCTCGCTGTCGATCAAGCTTGGAGGATCGCTCGAGGCCGGGGCCTCGCTCGGCCCGCTCGCGCTCTCGGTCTATGCAGGGGCGGTGCAGGGCTCGGCGTCGGTGGCGATCAAGCTGGTCGATCCCGGCACGGGCCTCGCCGACGACGGGCGGATCTATCTCGCTGAGATGGACGGCGGCGTGGCCGACCTGGCCTCGTTCGCAGTGACGGCGCCCACGCTCGACGGCATCTTCCAGCTGAAGGTCCGTCCCGACACCCTCGCGTCGAGCGTGTTCGGGATCAACGACGCGCTCTACCAGGCGAGTCCGCTCACCACCACGCCGTCGTCGCCCGACATCCCCTACATCCGCATGCAGGCCGGGGCTGCGGGTGGCTCGTGGACCTTCGACGTGAGTCCGAGTCAGAAGCTCGAGCAGGCCCTGCAGAACCTCGGCGACTTCTCGGTCGACAACCTGCCGGCGCTCCTCGACATGTTCGCCAACTACCTCAGCACCTCCGATCTCTGGGACATCGAGATCCCGTGGGACGGCCGCACGCTCGGCGAGGTGCTCGGCATCACCGACGTTCTTGCCAGCCTGCCGTCGTTTGATGTCTCTGGAATCCTGGGCCGGCCCTCCGGGGGGATCTGGGCGGTTGGCACCTTCAACGGCCTCGGCCAGGCCTTCCTCGACCAACTCGAAATCGCGCTCCCCAGCCTCTCGACGCTCCCGAGCTTCGACCGACTCCAGCGGCTCTCCTGGGCGCTCGACGACCTGATGGTCCGCTGGGAGGGCTGGGTGCCGGGCACCGAGGGCTTCGACCTCGCCTTCATCGGCGACCTCCGCGCGTGGGCCACTGAGGCCAACCTGGTGTTTGCCTCGCTGCCGACATCGGCGGGCCTGACCGACTTCCGACTGGCCTTTGGTCGCCTTCTCACTCTCGACGCCACGAAGGACGCAACGTGGCTCTCGAGCCTGGTCCTCCCTGGCCTGAATCTCGACGGCCTCGACCTCGGCGGCCTCGACGGCTTCGGCGACCTGATCGAGGGGCTGTTTCCGACCGTCTCTGGCCTGTCGGTGAACGTCACGCCGAGCCTGGGCACGGCCCCGTCGAGCACGAACAAGGCCCTCGTGTTCGACATGAAGCTCACCTACACCGGTCTCTCGGAGACGGTGTCGCTCGACGCGATCGCGCTCGGCGATGGCACGCCCTTTTCCGTGAGCGGCAGCGGCAGCATCTTCATCAAGATCGACGGGGAAGTGGCGGGCCGGTTCGGCGTGAACCTCTCCACGGCCGCACCGTTCTTCGACACCACGAACTCGTCGATCTCCCTCGAGGCCAAGATCGACGACGGCCCTGGCGTGTCGCTCACTGCCAGCGTCGGGGGCATCGCCGGCATCTCGCTCGGCTCAGCCGACGCTGGCAGGCAGCTCGCCACGATCTCGCTCGGCAACAAGGCCGGCACCGATGCCGCCCAGTTCAAGCTCTCGGCGGCGGGCGTGGTCACAGCCGACGCGGCCTTCTCCGCAAACCTCCCGATCTACATCACCGGGCTGGGCGACCCTGGCACCGGCGAGGGCCTCGGCGCCCTCTCGCTCACGGCCACGCTCGACACGTCGCTCCCCGACCCGTTTGCGGTCTCCGCCGGCTTCGTGGCCGACGTGGGCTCGCCCGTCCAGCAGCTCAGCGACATCTTCTCCGCGGCGGCGTTCAACCTCCACAGCTGGGTGGACGGCGTGCTGCTCTTCATCGACGGGCTTCAGGTGGCGCTCCAAACGGATCTCGTGCAGGAACTCCCCCTGATCGGCGACATCGACCTCTCGAGTGACGGCACCCTGGCGCAACTCGAGGGCTTGTTCACCGAACTGAAGGACTATGTGAGCACGCCGAAGGCCCTCTCCGACAAACTCACGGAGAAGATCGCCGCCCTGGGCGCCGGATTCTCCTCCGCCTTCTCCTTCACGATCGGCGGCATCGCGATCAACTCCGACTCGCCCAACTGGAATACGAACTTCGACAGCATCCTCGGCGTGTCCGACGAGTTCATCGTCGATTTCACACTCTCGGGATCCACCACCCGCACCCTCGACGTGGGCTCGATTGACTTCGGGCTCGACGCGCTCGGCCTCGAACTCCGCGGCTCGCTTGGCGTCGACCTGCTCGCCGGCTTTACGGTCGATCTCGGCCTCGGCTACAGCCGCACGAAGGGCTTCTTCCTCAAGACCGATTCGGGCAACGAGGTGACGGCCACGTTTGGCCTGGCGCTGCCGACCACCTCGGGCCTCGACCTGCGTCTCGGGCCAATCTACTTCAGCCTCGAGGATGCGACCTCCGGGCCCGTCACCGACGCCGCCAGCCGCGAACTTGACGCCTCGCTCACGCTCGACCTGCCGGCCGCCAGCACGAGCATCGCGGGGATTCCCGGCCTGTTCGCCTCCGCCACGCCCGGCGGAACGGTGCGAGCTGACCTCAAACTCGACCTCACGGCCGAGGCCTTCAAAATCGGCTCGGAAGCCGCCGGCCTCGGGCTCTCGCTGGCCATGGGCTACACCGACTCCGCCGCGACCGGTGGCTCGGCCGTCAGCTTCTCGGCGCTCTCCGCCGACAAGTTCTTCTTCACGATCACCGACACCTACATCGACCTCGGCGGTCTGCTCAACGGCCCCGTGCAGGGGGTCTTCGCGGCGGTCAACGACATCGTCGAGCCGCTCGCGCCGGTGCTCGACCTGCTCACGAGCGACATCCCGCTCGTCTCCGATCTCTCCAAAGTCGTCGGTGGGAGCAGCGTGACGTTCCTCGACGCGATCCGGCTGTTCAGCGGCGAGGACTACGCGTCGGCGGTGACCTTCATCGAGACGGTGGATCAGGTCGTGGACACGATCGACACGCTCTCCGGCATCACCGCCTCCGGGAGGATCTCGCTCGGCGGCCTCTCGGGCAACGCGACCAAGCTCCTGGGCGGCAGCGGCGACTCCTCCGCGTTCACCACGACCGTACCGGTGGCCAATGCACTCAAGGAAATCCTCGCCTCGCCGACCGATGCCGCGGCGCCCGAGAGCGTGAAGAACGCCTACGCAGACGTCACCAAGGGCTCGCTCACCTTCCCGATCATCACGAGCCCCGGCGAGCAGCTCTTCAAATTCCTGTTCGGCGGCGATGCCACGCTCGTGAGCTGGCATCTGCCGTCGCTGAACGCCGGGTTCGAGCTGAGCCAGAGCTTCCCGATCTTCCCGCCGCTGTTCGCCTCGATCTTCGGCGGCGTCCGCTTCACCACCAACTTCACGGTCGGCTACGACACGTTCGGCCTCCGCCAGGCGATGTCGGGCGAGAGCTTCAACGCCGCCAAGCTCCTCAACGGCGTCTACCTTGACGACCACGTCTCGTCCGGCACCGACGCGACCGAACTGACTTTCACCGCCACGATCGGCGCGGGCGCCGAACTCAACGTGGCCGTGGCGAAGGCCGGGGTAAAGGGGGGCGTCGAGGGCGTGCTCGGCGCCAATCTCAAGGACAACGACGACGACGGCCGCGTGCACTTCGACGAGTTCTTGGCCAACGTCCGCAGCGGGCCGGAGTGCATCTTCGACTTCGAGGGCGCACTCAAGGCCTTCTTTGAGGCCTACATCAAGGTCGGCCTCTCCACGCCCTTCGGCTTCGTGACGCTCTGGAGCGACAGTTTCAAGCTGCTCGACGAGACGATCGTCGATTTCAACTACGTCACCTGCCCGCCTGTCGAGCCGAATCTCTTCGACGTCGAAAACTCGTTTGACCACGACGACACCGCGGCGACGCTAGGTTTGAAATCGGTGGTGATCAACGCCGGTCCGCGGGCGGGCAACGTGCTGCCCGGCGAGACGGAGGATGGTGACGAGGAGTTCACGATCGACTACGACTCCGCCACCAACGAGATCGTGGTCACCGGCTACGACTACGTGAAGCGGGAATCGGCGGCCGGCATTCAGACGATCTGCTTCGATGCTGGCCTCGGCAACGACGTGATCACCGTGACGTCGAATGTCTTGATCCCCGTGTGGGGCTACGGCGGCCCAGGCAATGACAGGCTCACCGGCGGCGCGGCAGCCAACACGCTGTTCGGGGACTCCGGCAGCGTGGCGGGCACGGCGGGCAGCGACAAACTCGTGGGCCGCAAGGGGAACGACTCGCTCTCCGGCGACGGCGGCAACGACATCGTGCTCGGCTATGGCGGCGCCGACACGATTTCGGGCGGCGACGGCGATGACCAGTTGTATGGCGAGGACGAGGTTGGCGACATGGTCGACTTCATCGCCGCCAACTCCGACTTCAAGGCCGGTGTGGCGGGTGCTGACACGATCGTGGGCAACGCCGGCAACGACCGCGTGGTCGGTGGCGATGCGGATGACTCACTCTATGGCGATGCGGGCGACGACACGGTCGACGGCGGCGCCGGCAACGACTCGATCGAAGGGGGCGAGGGCAACGACAAGGCCTACGGACAAGACGGCAACGATTTGATCTGGGGCGATGACATCGACGGCCTCCTGTCCGCCGGCGCGATCGACGTGAACGCCGACCTGATCGAGGGTGGTTCGGGCTACAACGAGATCCACGGCGGCCCCGGCTACGACGCGATCCATGCTGCCGACCAGGATCAGAAGGCGGCGGCCGCGTCCACCGGCACGAGCGGCGGCTTCTCCTCGAAACTCTACGGCGGCGATGGCAACGACACGATCTACGGCACGGCCGGCAGAGACTGGATCGAGGGGGGCTTCGAGAGCGATTTCATCGCGGCTGGCGCGGGGGGCGACGAGGTGCTTGGCGGCCCGGGCGGCGACTGCATCATCGTGGCCGGCGGTAACGCCCGGATCTTCGGCGGCCACGGCAACGACGTGATCGACGGCGGCGACGGTGACAACTGGATCGAGGGCGGGCCCGGTGACGATCGCATCTACGCACGCCAGGGCGCCGACACGGTCTACGGCGGCACCACGAGCATCGGCTACGCCTACCTGCAGCGAGACCTCGCCAGTGGCCGGCCGGTGGTCGCGGCGATCCATGGCGGATTCACGGCCGTCACAGCTGAAGGTTCCTGCGGTCCCGAGATCATGTTCCACCCGGAGGTCTATCCCGACGCGCCCTACACAATCCAGGCGAAGATCTTCGACGACCTCGATGGCGACGGGGTCCGCGACCCGGGGGAACCCGAGGTGCCCGCCACCGACTCGTGGACGGTGCGGGTCATCGACGTTGCGACGCGTGCGGATGTGCTCGTTGCAACCATGCCCGGCGGCGTGCTCACTTTGCCCGCGTCGGGCGGCCTGCCCGCGGGAACCTACTACGTGGTCATCGACTCCGCTCCCGCGTCCTGGAACCCGTCCACCGCCTGGTCGTCGTCGGTGGCGTCGGTGACGCTCGGCGGTGCCTCTGCGGCGGTCGTGCCAGAGTTTCCCTGGTACAAGCCGGGGCGACTCTCCGGAAAGGTGCTCACCCGCGGGGGCACGCAAGACTCCGCCGCCGCTGGCGTGCCGGTCTATCTCGACACCGACGCCGATGGCACCTGGGATTCGAACGAACCAGTCAGCACCACCGGCACCAACGGCGTGTACTCGTTCACGGGGCTGAAGCCGGGGGCCTATCGGATCGATGTCGTGGATCCCGGAATCTGCGCCGTCGTCACACCGGAAGGCCAGAGCGTTACCCTGGTGAGCGGTGGCTCATCGACGAGTTACGATTTCCGAATCACGCCCACGACGGCCCCGGTCATCGAGGCGGTGCTCCTCGGCAAGGGAGGCACCGCCGTCACCTGGACGCCGGTGCCCGACGGCGCGGCGCAGGTCAACGGGCTGCCCACTTCCAGCTACAGCCTGATCGCTTTCGAGACCTGCATCTCCACGGGGAGCGTGGTCGCCACCAGCGGGGCGACGCTGCAGCAGGTCAGTTCCACCGGATCTCTGGGCAGCGTGATCCCGCTCACGTTCCTCGGAGCCGACCCCACGAAGACCAACCGGTTCATCTATCAGGTCTACAGTCCCGGCGGCCAGACCTCGCTCGCCTCTGGCCGCTATCGCTTCACCCTCGACGACCAGTCGGTCAAGTCCAACACCAACAAGCCTCTCGACGGCGAGTGGATCAATCCGGGCACCACCAACCCCATCGGCTCGCGGTTCCCCTCGGGTGACGGCGCGGCTGGTGGTGACTTCGTCTTTG
>CAMBSN010000051.1 GCA_945870505.1 Candidatus Kuenenia stuttgartensis
CTGCACGATGCGGGCATGGCCGCCAACCATGGCGAGCCTCCCGACGCGACAGAACTGGTGCACCGCGACGGCCCCCGACACGAACGCACGATCCTCGACGGTGACATGACCGCCCAGCAGGGCGCCGTTGGCGAGGATGGCGTTGCTTCCGACGACGACATCGTGTCCGAGGTGAGATCCTGCCATCATGTAGTTATGGTCGCCGACGAGCGTGACGGTGCCTGGCTTGAGAGACCGGTGGACTGTCACGTGCTCACGGAACACGTTGTGGTCACCGATCTGCACGCCGCCGATTTGCTGCGGCCGCGCGACGTGCTGTGGCGCGCCGCCGATCACGGAGTGCTCGGAGAACTCGTTGTGGCAGCCGGCCCTTACGCCCGCCTTGATCACGGCGCCGCTGGCGACGGTGCAGAAGTCCCCGAGGTCGACATCGTCTTCGACGGTGGCGAATGCCCCGATCTTCACGCCGACCCCAAGTCGTGCATCCGAGCTCACGACGGCCATCGGGTGGATGCTCACGGGGCGCCTTTCAATGCAGGACGGCTTCGGAAACCGTGGGTTTATCGGCTCGACGGCCAGCCGGATTCAATGCCAGTTTCGCGGCAGACGAACACCTTTCCCGGCCCCCCCGGCCGCCGAAGGCAGGTTCGTCCTCCCAGCCTCCCCAAGTCCCGCTGTGGCCCTATACTCGTCCTCGGGCCGCAGCGACGGCCGACCACATCAGCCAAGCCAGAGGTGAATGCGCATGGAGTCTCGTGACGATCGATACGCCGCCGCCGAGCGACAAAAGGACTCTGGCGACCTTGCCGGCGCGGTGTCCATGCTCGAGGCAGTCATCGCGGACGATCCGGATTTTGCCCTCGCCCACTCCGCGCTGGCCGCTTGGTGCACCCGGCTCGAGCGGCACCACGATGCCGTGCGGCACGCGAGGCGGGTGGTCGAACTGGAGCCAAAGGATCCGTTCAGTTACACGGCCCTCAGCGTCGCCTGCATGCGAGCAGGGCTGATTCCCGAGGCCGAAGACGCGCTTGCTCGATCGCGCATGCTTCAGGGCTGACCCACGCTGCGGCCCGCGTACGGGTCCCAGTCGATCGTGAGGCGTTCACGAGGCTCGGGGCATGGGCAGCCCCTCGCAGTCCCCCCCGTAGCACAGGTTTTCAACCTGTGTGCCTTACCGGCTCGCATTGACCTCGGCGTCGTGAAAGCCGACCGGCCGTAAGGCCGCGGGTAAACCACGCTGGACGCGGCGTCTGGTGTTGGTTCCCCCCACGCCTCACGGCGTTGGGCTTGTAGCAGCGGCCGCGCAAGGCTCACGAAGAACGCGGCTCACAAGTCCCGCCGGCGCCGAGCATGTTGCCGGCCGGCTGTGGTAGCCCTAGGGCACGGGCGGATCACATGCGACGCGTATCAGTGCCAGTTCAGCCCTGCGTTTGTCAGCCCCGTGCTTGTCAGCCCTGCGGTTCAGCCACCTCGGATGGGGCTCCGAATGCAGCCTTGAGTTTGGCCAGCCGCTCGCGATCGTCCTGCGAAAGCCGCGAGTTCTCCAGTCCGCGCCGCCGGCCCGCTTCCAGCGATGACTTCGCTGCCGCCTGGTCGCCGGTCTCGAACTGGGCCCAGGCCAGATGGAGGAACTTGACGTCGCTTGGCTGCAGGACTGCCTCCGAAAAATCGGCCACCGCGTCCTGGCTCTCGCCGGCCGCCATCCGGATCATGCCCCGGGTGTCGAGCAGGTCTGGGAGCGGGCCGAGTTCATCGATCGCCGCGTCGATTAGCTTTCTCGCCTCGGCCGTCGAGCCCGGCTTCGCGAGGTGGAAGGCCAGATTGTTGGAAATGATCGCCTTCTGTGTGCCGTCGATGTCAGACCGGGTGAGCAGGTCTCGGTAGATCTTTTCCGCCTCATCAGGCTTCGCGTCGAGGGCGAGGAGTTCCGCTTCCAGTAGCTGGATGACCACTGAGCCCGGGTCGAGTCGCTTGGCCTTCACCAGCCGCGGTTCGATTCGCGGCGTCCACTCCTTCGGATCATCCTGCACGCGGACCACCTGGATGGCCGTGGTGAGAGCGCGCTCGAGCGACATTTCATCCCACCGGGCCTCGAGCAGATCCAAAGCCTCCTCAGGACGCTTCTGCCTGCCGAGAAACTCCACACGGGCCGCGGCGCCCTCCGGCGAGAGTTCGGCGAACTGCCCAAACACTTTGTCTGCCGCCTTGGGAAAGCCGAGCTGCTCCATGAGCTTCGCGACGGCGTTCAGCTGCCCTGGCTCGCTCCCCGACACCACGCCGCCCGGCATCAACTTGCGGGCCGCGTCGGCGGCAAGCTTGCGATCGTTCTCGGCGATTGCGAGCTTGGCCTCGAGCGCGATCGTGATGGGGGAGTCGGGGCTCGCCTTCTGCAGCCGGGTAAGCCACTGCCGACTGGCGGGGATTTCCCCGTGGTCGATCATTTTCTCGACCAGCATCGCCATGTAGGCGGGTGGCACATTGGGCGCAGCCGTGACGGCGATCAACTCGTTCCGGCATTCATCCCAGCGGCCGACCTTCTCGTGAAGTTGCGCGAGCATGATCCGCTGCCCCATGACGAGCGGCTGCCGCCGGGCAAGATCCTCCAGAATGGTGATCGCCCGTTTCCAACTCGCCGGCTCGGGACGGTTGGTGAGGAGCTTCACCTGCAGTAAGGCGTCTTCGACGGCCACCTCGCCCTTGGTGTCCACATTGAGTTTGAGCAGATCGGTTGCCCGCTGCATGTCGCGGAAACTCCCCCGCTCGGCGATCAGTTCGGCACTCAGACGTCGCGCCCACGCTTTGGTCGCCGCAGCCGCCTTCGATTCATCCGGGGAGTCCAGGATGACCTGGAGCGATTCCTGCGCCGGCACGAGGCGGCCGCAGCGCACCAGGAACGAGGCGAGCGCCCGATGTGTCTCGAGGTCGCCGGTGGCAACCTTCACGGCTTCCCGGAATGCCGCCTCGCTCTCATCGAGCCGGCCCAGCATTTCGAACCCCTGGGCAAGGGCGAGTTGCTTCTGCGGTTCCTGCAACAACTCGGCAGCCCTTTCGAGGGTTCGCTCGGCCGCCTGCTTCTTGCCTGTGGCCGCTTGATGGCTAAAGAGGGCCAGTTGCACGTCGGAGCGGTCGGGGGCGACCTGGGTGGCCCGCAACAAGACCTCGCCGGCCCGATCCTTCTTGCCCGATCGGTCAAGGAGCTGGCCGAGCCAGAGCAGGTCGTCGGCATTGCTGGAGTCTTTCGCCACGCTCCGCTCCGCCAGGGCGATCGCCTCGTCGACTTTGCCGGCCTGGAGTTCTTTCTCTGCCGTGAGTCGGTCGGAACCGACCTCACCCTCGGCACCCAGGGTGGCCAGCACCGCCTGTGCTTCCTCGAGCCGGTTGACGGTGTAGAGCAGGGCCACGAGCCTCCGGACGACAGCGGGATTGGCGGGGCCGATCGCCACCGCCTTCTTGAGCCGATCGATGGCACCGGCCGTGTTGCCGCGAAGCAGTTCGACCTCGGCCGTGAGCGACTGGACCTGCCCCCACCTAGGGCGGTCGTTTTCCGCCTCGATGAGCAAGTTGCGGGACTCATCGACCAGTTTTTGCTCGTCGGGAGTCAACGCGGTATCAGCGTCACCCGATGCCTGCCGCTTCTTCTGCGATTGCCGCACCTCGAAGATCTTCACGCTCGCTTCGGCGACGCGGGATCGTGCCGAGGTACCGCCCGCTGCTGTGGCGACATCGGCCGCCGCCGCCTTCGCCTTCTCGAGGTCGCCCTGGTTCATCACCAGCTCGAGCACGGCCTCGCGGGCCCGGATGTTGTCGGGCTGCCGCTTCACAACTTCGCGCCACAGCCGCTCGGCCGCTGCCGCGTCGCCCGCGGAAATATGGACGGCGGCGATCGTCATCAGTACGTTCACGGCCTCTTCGTCGGCAAGGGCCATCGCCTGCTTCTCGAGTTCGGCAAGGTCCTTGTCGCGAACTGCGGCATCGCCACTGGCAGCCACCTGCGCGCGGACCGTGAGCATGGCCGCCGACTTCGCGACGTCGGCGGGCACCCGGTCGAGCACCGCGGCAGCTTCGTCAGCGCCTGAACTACGGAGTACGAGCGTCGTCAGCGCGGCCCAGACCTGCGGCCCACCGTCGTCTTGCGATGCCTGTTCGAGGAGCTCGCGGGCCGACTCGACCTCGCCCTTACGGACCAGCACGTCGGCCCTGAGGAGGGATAGCTGCGTCGGCGTCATGGCGGCCGACTGCTCGAGCGAGTCGAGCAGCTGGTCGACGCTGCTCCAGTCCCGTTGGGCGACTGGCAGGCTTGCCTGCTGCTGCATGCGGAGCTGAAGGAGGGGGTACCAGACCTGAGGAACCGTGGCGAGACGGTCGGCGGGCAGTGCCGACGCGATCGCCTCGAACTCGGTGAGCGCCTCCTCCGGCTTGCCGGCGGCCGCGAGGGCTGAGGCCGTACCGGCGCGAGCGGCAAGCGACGTGGGGTCTTCGTTGAGCACGCGACGGTTGACGTCGAGCTGGGCATCGAACTCGTCGAGTTGGGCATGGCACTGACCAAGGTAGAGGTCGACCTGCCTGACGAGATCGGGCGAGCCCATGACGAGCGGCCTGACCAGTTCAAGCTTTGCCTTGGCGTCGCCCCACTTCCGCTGCGCCACCAAGAGCCGTCCTTCGAGCAGGCCCACAGCCGGGCTCGACGGCCCATAAAGTTCCTTGATTCGGGCGATCGACTGGGCGACCTCCTCGAGTTTGTTCTGCTGGAGCAGCGTGTCGGACAGCATGAGCAGAAGCGATGCTTTGCTCGGCAGTTGCTCGATCCCGTCGAGCAGCACCTGCTCGGCGCCGGCCACGTCGCCACGCTGGAGTGCCACCGCGGCAAGCCCGCGATAGGCCCGTTCGTCCAGCGGGGCGAGTTCCCGCCCCTTCTCCGCAAGTGAGCGAGCCGTCTCGAAGTCTCTGCGGGCGAGCGCGAGTTCGAACCCCGCGAAGATGCCGTTGACATTTTCGGGGTCGATTTCCATGGCCTTGTTGATGTCGGCCTCGGCGGCGTCGAGGCTTCCATGCTGGCGGTTCCAGCCGCTTCGTGTCAGCCACGCCTGGACGTCTTGCCCCTGATCCTTGACGAGCCGATCGAGCACCTTGCTCGCGGCTTCCCGGTCATTGAGCCGATCCTCGAGGATCGCTCCGAGGATGAGATACGCCTCGGTCGGCACCGCGACCGGATCCTCGGACGTAAACGCCCGCGTGCCCATGTCGAAGCCGATCATCGACGAGACGAGTTTGGCGGCCTCTTCGAAGTCGTTGCTGCCCATCATCGCCCGGGCGGTGAGGATGGCGAGCACGTTCGCGTCGAGGGGCGTGCGTCCTTCCTCATCGGGAGAGTTGGGCGCGTCTTTCAGATCGCCAGACGCCAGTCGTTCCCGAAGCACTTCAAGGTGTTCACGGGCGTCGGTTGTTCGACCGATCCGAAGTTGGAACTCGGCGACCCGCCGCCGTAGATCGTCGTTTTCGGGATTCCGTCGAACCGCCGTCTCGAGCGTGTTGTAGGCGCGGGCCACGTCGTTGCGAGTGGCGTCGGTCGCCTCGGCACGGGCGAGCATGAGTTTTGCGAACTCGGCGAACGCCTCGTCATCGTCCGGCCGGAGGCCGATGTAGCGGCTATAGAGCGCGATCGCCTCGGCTGGCTTGCCCTCCTCGAGCCGTTGCTTTGCCTGACTGGCCAAGTTGCCCGCGTTTCGATGGACCTGGAATCGCCGCAGAAAAAAAAGACCGGCGACACCAACCACCAAGGCGGCGAGGAAAATCAGCAGAAACTTCAGGTTGATCCGTTTCACGGGATTGGCGACTCGGGGTCGGTAGACGGTGGTATGGAAACTGGAAGACAGGGAAAGATAAGGAGTCTAACAGCCGCCAGGGGGTGAATTCCACGAACCGCCTAGGCTGACAACCGCCCACTCCCCGAGCGGTTTTGGGACGGAATCGACCAAAGATCGAGGGCCGGTTGTGACGATAGCAACGACGGTGCCGACTGTGCTGCCTGGGAAGACCCTGCGGCTCGTCGGACTCCGGGCCCGCAGAGGCCCGGTTTCCCGCGCTTTGAGGACCGCTCCGATGACCACATTCATCCCGCCGGCACGCCGGCCCATGCCGATCGCTGTGGCTCGCAAGGCCGTGCAAGCCCTGCCCCTTCTCGCCCTCATGGCTGTGAGCGTGCAAGCGGCATCGCCCACGATGACGGCCAGCCAGCGGCGGGCCGCGGCTGCTCAGCAAACTCAAGCAGCACGGACGATCGTAGACCACTCCGTCGAGCCAGCCGGAGGAGCCTGTCGTCAGTGCGGTCCTGCCGGCTGTAAGCACGGCCACCATCGCGACTGCCGCGACGGGGCCTGCGTTCCGTACTGCCCGGTGCGACCGAGCACGTACGGCTTCTACGGGACCCAGTGGCGTCGCTGGCCAGGGGCGGGTGTCGTGCCGGTGTCGAACGAGCAGGCAGCAACGCCGTCGAAGCCGCCGAAGTCGTCGGTGCCCGGCCCGGACGAGGAGTCGTTCGGACCCAAGCCGTCCGAGTTGCCGGAGCCGGATTTCCCGGCAGGCGAGCCGGCCGAGGAAGGGGCACGGTCCGCGGTGCCGCCCGAGCCCGAAGCACCGGAGCCGACCGCACCAGCCGCCGAATCCACGGAGCCCGCTGCGGCGACCGAGGAGCCGATCGTTCCGGCACGAGTTCCGGAAGGTGAAGCGAAGCCCGTCCAGCCCGAGGCTGCTCCGGCGAAGCCGCGGCCTCAGGACGAAAACCTGTTCGATGAGTCAGCGGCTCGAAAGGTGCGGCGGAAGATTCCGGTGGCGAGCCCGTCGGTTCCGGCGGAACGCCCGACGGCAAGCCGGGTGCAACCGGCGGCCCATCAGGAAGCGGCGGCCTCCGAAGCAGCCATCATGGCCCGTCGCCCGCCTGCAAAGCCCGTGCCGCGAGTTGCCTTCGACTCGCGGAAGGAGTCGGAGCGGCTGCGGCAGCAGGCTCGGTAAGCAGCCGCTCAGAAGGTCGGCTGAGTGCGAGAGGCGGGAGTCGAACCCGCACGCCTTTCGGCACTGGAACCTAAATCCAGCGCGTCTGCCAGTTTCGCCACTCTCGCAGGGCTGCCACACCGCGAGCATTCTAGCCGCCACGGCACGTCATCGCCGAGGGGGTGCGGTTGCCTCGGGGGCGGTGGACACCGATTCGAGCAGCCTCTCGAGGTTGCCATGGCCTGAGTCGCCTCGCGGCGGCCACGCCGCCAGGAGCACATCCTGGAGAGCCTCCTGCCCATGCGACTCGACCCGCATGGCGAACCGAATTTGGAGGGTCCGCACCTGCTCCCCCGGGCCATGGCGGGCGTTCCAGTGACGCGCCAGGGCGGCCGCCGTCGGCCCGGCAAAGACCCGGCAATCATTCCGTGGAAGAACCCAGAAGAGCTTGTGCCATCGATGGGTGCCGAGCGACGCGAATCCTCCCGTGGGCCGCTCTCGCTCGAGCGGCCTGCCCTGCCGCAGGAGATCGACGACACGCCCGTCTTCCAGCGTCGCTTCACCGTAGACCCACTGCTCCTGTCGCGGAATCGTGCCGAACATCGGCCACTCCTGCTCGAGGCCGGCGGCGAGGATCATCTGTCTCAGCGGCGGCGGGAGGGGCGAGTTCCCGAGGCAGCCCTTGCCGTGGACAAAGCTGATGAAGGCGAGCATGAGAGCGGCGGCGCAGGCGATCGACGTGGCGATTCCGAGGGACGGCGTGGAGGATTCTTTCTGGGGACGGGTCACGGCGTTCCACACCGCTGCCGGCACCATGGGAAGCCACGCGACGATGCCGACCGGGGCAAAGAGTCCCACCCACATGGTCGCCCACACGGCCAGATGGAAAAAGATGAAGGCCGCTGCCACCGTCGCTCTCGCCGTGGCGGTCGGCACGAAGACAAGGGCCAGCGGTCCAAGCAGTTCGCTTGCGAGGATCAGCCAGGTGATGCCGCGCGACAGCCAGTCGACTCGTGACAGGAGCATGCCCAGCGAGTTGCCGTGGTCGTGGATCGACAGCGCATATGACACGGCTTCCCCAGAGAACCAGATCGTGTTGCACTTCGCGAGTCCCGCGCCGAAATACACGGCCGCGACCTGAAGCACCAGGGCCGCCGACGCCACCGACAGCACCGCAGAGGCGGAGCGAGTTCGGCTACGCGGGGCGAGTGACCATGCGGCGCCCAGGGGGAGGAACATCGACCAGAAGAGCAGGCACAGCAGCAGCGAGTCACCGGCGTTGTTCGCCGGTTCGGTTCGTCGCACGACGCTCATCGCCGCCAGCCATGCCACGACGGAGGCCTCTCGGCTGCGAAAGCCCGTCGCGAGCCACGCCCCTGCCACTCCCTCTGCCGTGAGCACCGCGCCCCCCCACCACGTGGCGTCGGCAAGGAGTGCGAGAGACCACTTGGCCGACGTTCCCTGGAAGCTGCGGAGCACGTCCGGCGGAAAAATCCCGTCGGCGGCGAACATCAGGGAGAACGTCCGGAACCGCAGCAGGCAGTCTGCGACCAGGACCAGGCCCAACCCGATGCGGAGGGCAGCGAGTCCACGGACGTCGAGCGAGAACGCAACTCGCCACCACACACGGGCGATTTCGCTGCCACGATGGAACGCCGAGGGTCGGTCCATGGCGGGGGGTACCACGCGGTCGCGAGGCTTTCTTGAACGATTCCGCCCGCGAAACTACAACAAGCCCGCCGGTCCGCACGACCCCAATCCCGTCCGCCGGCCCCGCGCCGAGACCGTTTCGAGCCCGGGCCGCCCGATGACGCCTGCCCGACTGAGGAGATCGATATGCACGTTCCTGTGGTGGTGCTCGGCGGAGGCCCAGGCGGCTACGCCGCGGCGTTTCTGGCGGCTGACCTCGGCATGCAGGTGGCCATGGTGGAGCGGGATGAGCGGCTCGGCGGCACCTGCCTGCTCCGCGGCTGCATCCCGTCGAAGGCCCTGCTGCACGTCGGGCGGGTGCTGTCCGAAGCCCGCGAGATGGAGGAGTGGGGGATCCGCTTCTCCAAGCCGACGCTCGACGTGGCAGCGCTGCGGGCCCGGAAAGACAAGGTCATTTCAACGCTCACGGGCGGGCTTTCGCAGCTTGCCCGGCGGCGGAATGTGACTCTGGTTCATGGCGCTGCCCGGTTTGTGAACTCGACCACGCTCGAGGTGGCCGCGGCCACCCCGGGTGGAGCGAGCCAGCGATTGACGTTCGACCACTGCATCCTCGCCAGCGGGTCGCGGCCGGCCCGAGTTCCGGCGTTCGACATCGGGAGCCCACGGGTGATGGATTCGACGGGGGCCCTGGAACTGGCCGACGTGCCCGAGTCGCTGCTCGTCGTCGGTGGTGGCTACATCGGGCTGGAGATGGGCACGGTCTACGCCGAACTCGGCTCGAAGGTGTCGGTGGTCGAACTCACCGACATGCTCCTTCCTGGGGCCGATCGTGATCTCGTCAAGCCGCTGCAGAAGCGACTCGAGGGTCTCTTCGAGGCGATCATGCTTCGCACCAAGGTGGTCACACTTGAAGACACGGGCACGGCCGTCCGGGTTTCGTTCGAGGGGCCTGAAGGGCCGATGACGAAGGAGTTTTCCCGGGTGCTCGTGGCCGTCGGTCGGCGGCCCAACTCGGACGGGATCGGCCTTGAGAACACAAAGGTCGTCGTCAGTGCCAAGGGCTTTGTCGAAGTGGACGGCCAGCAGCGGACCGCCGACCCCCACGTCCTCGCGATTGGCGACGTCTGCGGCGAACCGATGCTCGCGCATCGGGCGAGCCACCAGGGCAAGGTGGCGGTCGAGGTCCTCCACGGCGAACCGGCGCTCTTCGCCCCGCGGGCGATCCCAGCTGTGGTGTTCACCGATCCGGAGATCGCCTGGGCGGGTCTCACGGAGAACGAGGTGGCCGCGACGGGCCGTGTCGTCGAAGTCAGCAAGTATCCGTGGGCTGCCAGCGGACGGGCTCACGCCCTGGGCCGTACGGATGGCCTGACCAAGATGCTCGTCGATCCGGAGACCGACACCGTCCTGGGGGTCGGGATTGTCGGCCCTGGGGCCGGCGAACTGATCGCCGAAGGGGTGCTCGCCATCGAGATGGGCTGCTCCGCCCGCGACCTCATGGAGGCGATCCACCCCCACCCGACGCTGGGGGAGACGGTGGCCTTCAGCGCTGAGAACTATTTCGGCTTGGCTACGGAAATCTACAGGCCCCGGGCCGAGTCGGCCGACCGCTGAGCGGTTTCCCGGGCGGGGATGACGTGGTTCCGGGGGCAGGGTAATCGCCCTAGACGCCCCCGCTACGACCCGAATAATCTGAAAAGTCTTCCCGAATTCACCGGAGCCGTTCATGGCCAACTCCAGCGATCATTCCGCCACCGAGGCGGCCGACGACATTCTCGCCGGAGGCTCGCCGCTCCCCCGAGGCGCCCACGCCCCGATGTCGATCGGCCAGATGGGGGACAACGCGAGCGGCCAGCCCGAGGTGGTCGACGGCGTATCGGCGGTGGACGCCGACCCGACCGAAACTCGGGAGTGGCTCGATTCGCTGCGGTATGTGATCAACAGCCGCGGGGGCGATCGGGCCGCCTACCTTCTGCACGCGATCGAGCAAGAGGCCTACCGGCTCGGCGTCCAGATCCCGTTCTCCGCGACCACGCCGTACATCAACACGATCCCGGTCGACAAGCAGCCGGCCTTCCCGGGGAACCGTGAGATCGAACGGCGGATCAAGAGCATCATTCGCTGGAACGCAATGGCGATGGTTGTTCGGGCCAACCGCGAAGACAAGAGTATCGGCGGCCACATCTCGACGTTTGCCTCGTCGGCCACGCTTGTCGAGGTGGCCATGAACCACTTCATCCGCGGTCGCAGCGACAACTACTCTGGCGACCAGGTCTACTTCCAGGGCCATGCCTCGCCCGGTATCTACTCGCGGGCATTCCTCGAGGGGCGAATCACCGAGAAGCAACTGGAAAACTTCCGCCGCGAACTCGCTGATGGCGGTGGCCTTTCGAGTTATCCCCACCCCTGGCTGATGCCGGGGTTCTGGGAGTTTCCCACTGTCTCGATGGGCCTAGGGCCCCTGATGGCGATCTATCAGGCGCGGTTCAACAAATACCTGCAGGACCGTGGGCTCAAGGATACGAACGGTCAGCATGTCTGGTGCTTCATCGGTGACGGCGAAAGCGATGAGCCCGAGACACTCGGCGCGATCTCGCTGGCCGCCCGCGAGAAGCTCGACAACCTCGTGTTCGTGATCAACTGCAACCTGCAGCGGCTTGACGGACCGGTCCGCGGCAACGGCAAGATCATTCAGGAACTCGAGGGCTGCTTCCGCGGCGCGGGTTGGAATGTGATCAAGGTGATCTGGGGCGACGAGTGGGATCCGCTCCTCGCCAAGGACGACAAGGGCCTGCTCGTCAAGCGGATGAACGAGGTGGTGGACGGCCAGTACCAGAAGTACGTGGTCATGCCCGGCGGTTACATCCGCGAGCACTTCTTCGGGGCCGATCCGCAGCTGGCCGAGATGGTGGCGAACCTCTCCGACGAGAAGCTCAAGAAACTCCGCCGAGGCGGGCACGACCCTGAGAAGGTCTACGCCGCCTATGCCGCGGCCATGAAGTGCCACGGCAAGCCGACCGTCATCCTCGCCAAGACGATCAAGGGCTACGGTCTCGGCGAGGTGGGCGAGGGCCGCAACGTCACTCACCAGCAGAAGAAGCTCAACGAAGAGGAGCTGCGGGCCTTCCGCTCGCGGTTCGGCATTCCAATCTCCGACGACGAGGTGGCGAAGGCGCCGTTCTACCGTCCCCCGGAGGATTCCGAGGAGATTCGCTATCTCCGCGAGCGGCGCGAGGCTCTCGGCGGCTACGTTCCGACCCGTCCGCTCGAATCGCCCAAGCTCAAGACGCCCTCCCTCGACGAGTATCGCTCGTTCATTGAAAAGAGCGCCGGCCGCGAGGTCTCGACGACCACCGGCGCGGTCACACTGATGGCTTCGCTGCTCAAGGACAAGTCGGTCGGCAAGTACATCGTGCCGATCGTGCCCGACGAGTCGCGGACGTTTGGCATGGATCCGCTCTTTAAGCAGTGTGGGATTTATGCCCACGCGGGCCAGCTCTATGAGCCGGTCGACTCCGACCAGCTCCTGTACTACCGCGAAGCCAAGGATGGTCAGATTCTCGAGGAGGGAATCACGGAGGCGGGAAGCATGTCGAGCTTCGTCGCCGCGGGCACGGCGTACGCCAGCCACGGTGTGCCGATGATCCCGATCTTCATCTACTATTCGATGTTCGGATTCCAGCGGATCGGCGATCTGATCTGGGCCGCGTGTGACTGCCGTGCCAAGGGGTTCCTACTCGGCGGCACGGCGGGTCGCACCACGCTCAACGGCGAGGGGCTGCAGCACCAGGACGGCCACAGCCACCTGTTTGCGATGGCCTACCCGACCGTGAAGGCCTACGACCCGGCGTTCGTCTATGAGACGACGGTGATCATGCTCGACGGCATGGAGCGGATGTACTCCAAGGGCGAGGACTGGATCTACTACATCACGGTCTACAACGAGAACTACGAGATGCCCCACATGCCTGCCGGCTGTGAGGAAGGCATCCTCAAGGGCATGTATCGGCTCAAAGACGTTCCCGCCACGGGGAGTCCTGTCGCCGGAGGTATGCCGCGCGTCAACCTGTTCGGTTCGGGCACGATTCTCCGCGAAGTGCTGCGGGCGGCGGATCTGCTGGCCGAGCACTGGGGCGTGGCGAGCACGGTCTGGAGCGTGACGAGTTGGAAGGAACTCCGCCGCGAGGCTCAGGAGTGCCGCCGGTGGAGCATGCTCCATCCAGAATCGCCGCCGAAGGTCAGCTACCTGGAGTCCATGCTCGCCGGCACCGACGGCGTGTACGTCGCCGCCAGCGACCACGTGCGGGCGGTTCCCGAGCAACTCGATGCATGGATCCCAGGCGGGCTATTTGTGCTCGGCACCGACGGCTTCGGCCGTAGCGAACTCCGCGCCCGGCTTCGTCGCCACTTTGAAGTTGACGCCGAGTGCATCGCGGTCGGCACGCTGTCGCGTCTGGCGGCCGCAGGCGCGGTCGGCACGCACGTGGTCGCTGAGGCGATCAAGCGGCTCGGTGTCGATCCCGCCAAGATGGATCCGGCGTCGGCCTGAGCCGCCACCGATCGCAGCCACTCCCTTTCGTTTTTCATCCCCCACCCACACCTTCCGCGGAACGAGCCATGGCCACCGAATTCAAGCTCCCCGACCTCGGCGAGAACATCGCCGCCGGCGACGTTGTCACGGTCTTCGTTTCAGAAGGGGACGTCGTAAAGCCGGGGCAGGCCCTCCTCGAGGTCGAGACCGACAAGGCGGTCATCGAGGTTCCGTGTCCTCCGGGCGGAGTGGTGGCGAAGGTGCTCGTGAAGAAGGGCGACACCGTCAAGGTGGGCCAGCCGCTTGTCATGCTCGATGCCCCCGGTGCGGCCGCTGCCAAGCCAGCGGCCTCGCCGCCGAAAGCCGTCGACGCCGTGCCGGCTGCCGCGGCGAAGCCTGCAGCCTCTGCGGCGGTTTCGCCAACTCCTTCTGCGCCAGCGGTGGCCAAGGTTGCCGCCGTGGCAAGCGAGGAACCGCCGGCAGTGGCAGCTGGTGCCGCCGTGGAGCCCGCGGGGCCAGCCGTCCGGAGGTTCGCTCGTGAACTCGGCGTTGATCTCGCTCGCGTCAGGGGCACGGGCCCGGCCGGGAGAATCATCCGCGAGGACGTGATCGCGGCGGTGCGGCACGCCAGTTCCGCGCCAGCAGGTCGGACGCGGGGAGAATCGACGTCCACGGAACGGGACGACTGGGGCCCGATCCGACGCGAGCAGATGTCGCGGATGCGAAAGACGATTGCGGCCAACATGGTCCGTAGTGTCCAGACGATTCCGCACCTCACGAACTTCGACGACGCCGACGTGACCGAACTCGAGGTTCTGCGAAAGGCGAGTACCGCGGAATACGCGAAAAACAACCTCAAGCTCACGGCGCTGTCGTTCGTGATCAAGGCGGTCAGCCTGTCGCTTCGCCAGCACCCCGCGATCAATGCCACGATCGACATGGAGAAGGGCGAGATCGTCTACAAGGACTACGTGAACGTAGGCCTTGCCGTCGACACCCCGCGGGGGCTCGTGGTGCCGGTGCTCCGCGGCTGCGACCAAATGTCGATCCCCCAGGTCGCCCAGGCGGTGGCTGACACCGCGGAGAAGGCCAAGAACGCCCAGTACGGGATCGAGGACCTGCGCGGCGGCACGTTCACGATCAGCAACCTCGGGGCCGTGGGGGGCGCCTATTCGACCCCCATCATCAACTGGCCAGAGGTGGCTATCCTGTTGCTGGGCCGGTCGCGGAGAATGCCGGTCGTCCACAACGACAAGGTCGAGCCGCGGCTGATGATGCCCCTATCGCTCTCGTATGACCACCGCGTCATCGACGGCGCCATGGCCGCCCGGTTTCTCAACGAAATCATCGGTTATCTGGAGAGCCCGGGCCGGTTGCTGCTGGCCATGTGATCGCACGTCCCCACCCTTCGACTGGCCCCTGCCCTCCAAAACCCCGAGAGGTGGCGGGCCTGAATTCATCCGTGAGCACCATCGACAGCATCGACTCCGCAGGCACCGCCAGCCTCGCGTTCCTCGAAGAACTCTTCGAGCAGTATCAAGAAGACCCCACGAGAGTGCCGGCCGACTGGCGGGCCTACTTCGATGGGCTCCGCAGCGGCCAGGCCGCGGCGGTGAACGGCTCCGCCGCGCCGCTGACGTCCCCACCCCAGCCAGCCACGCCGGTCGCTCCATCAGAGCTGTCGCCCGCGTCGAACCTCGTCACGCCCGACGGGATCGCCACCGCCCATGCGGTTGCGATCGCGAACGGCGATGTGAAGCTCGCGGCCGCTCCCGCCGGCGAGGCGATGCCTCTGCCCTTGCCGCCGCTGGCGACGGGCACGGCGGGCGAGGAGCGGGTCGCGTTTCTTCAGGACCGAGTCGATCAACTCGTCCGCGCCTACCGCGTCCGCGGCCACCTGATGGCCGAGATCGACCCACTGGGCCGTCCGCGACCGGGTCTTCCCGAGCTCGATCCGAACTTTTACCACCTCACCGAGGAGGACATGGACCGGTCCTTCTCGACCGACACGATCGAGGGTCCGCAGTCGATGTCGCTGCGGCAGATCATCAAGCGACTCCGTCACACCTACTGCCGGTCGATCGGCGTGCAGTTCATGCACATGGACGACCTTCGCGTCCGCCAGTGGCTGCAGGTGCGGATGGAGGGGTGTGAGAACCGAATCCAGCTCGACCGCCGCCAGCAGCTGCGGATCTACCGGCAGATGACCAACGCGGCCGTGTTCGAGGAGTTCATCCAGAAGCGGTTCCTCGGGGCGAAGAGCTTCTCGCTCGAGGGCTCGGAGAGCCTGATCCCGCTCGTCGAGATGGCGATCGAGCGGGCGGCTGCCCAGGACATCCGGGACTGCGTGCTGGCGATGGCCCACCGCGGCCGGCTCAACGTGCTCGCCAACGTGATGGGCAAGAGCCCGCAGCGGATCTTCCGCGAGTTCGCCGACATGGACCCCGAACTCCACGTCGGCCGCGGCGACGTGAAGTACCACCTGGGCCACTCCACCGACTACAAGGCCGCCAACGGCAAGTCGATCCATCTGACGCTCTGCTTCAATCCCAGCCACCTCGAGTTCGTGAACCCGGTCGCTATCGGCCGGATGCGTTCGCGGCAGGATCGGGGAGGCGATCGCTCGCGGCAGCACGGGATGGTGATCCTGATCCACGGCGACGCCGCGTTTGCCGGCGAGGGGATCATCCAGGAGACGCTCAACCTCAGCGAACTCGACGCCTACCGAGTCGGCGGCACGCTTCACGTGATCGTCAACAATCAGATCGGGTTCACGACTGGGCCCCGCGAGTCGCGGAGCTGCATGTATGCCACCGACGTGGCGAAGATGCTGCAGATCCCGATCTTCCACGTGAATGGCGAGGATCCGGAGGCGGTGGCGCAGGTTGTGAACCTGGCGATGGACTTCCGCCGCGAGTTTCAGCGAGACGTTGTCATCGACATGTACTGCTTCCGGCGCCGCGGCCACAACGAGGCTGACGAGCCGGCGTTTACTCAGCCGGCGCTCTACCGCGTGATCGAGAAGCGGCCGAGCGCACACGAAAGCTATCTGGAAAAGCTGCTCAAACTCGGCGAGGTGACGGCCGACGAGGCGAAGCAGATCGCCGAGCAGCAGCACGCCAAACTGGCTGCCGATCTGTCGGTGGCGAAGAGCGACGACTATGTGCACAAGGACGACGTCGGTGGCATGTGGGCGCTCTACATCGGCGGCCGCGAGCGGGATGCGGCGGAGGTCGAGACGGGGGTTCGCCGCGACGTGCTCGAGAGCCTTCTCCTGAGGCTGGTGGCTCTGCCTGAGGGCTTTCAGCCGCACGCGAAGATCGGAAGGCTTTTGGAAAACCGTGTGCAAATGGCGGCGGGTTCGCTGCCGCTCGACTGGTCGGCGGGCGAGGCGCTGGCCTACGCGTCGATCGCCATGCAGGGGCTCCGCATCCGGATCTCGGGCCAGGACAGCCAACGGGGCACGTTCAGCCACCGGCACGCCGTGATCCACGACGCGATCACCGACGAGACCTATTGCCCGCTCGAGCATCTCGGTCCGGACCAGGCGCCGGTCGAAATCTACAACAGCCCCCTCTCGGAGGCGGGGGTGCTCGGCTTCGAGTACGGGTACAGCCTCGACTGTCCGGAGGGGCTCGTGATCTGGGAGGCCCAGTTCGGCGACTTTGTCAACGCCGCGCAGGTGGTGATCGACCAGTTCATCGTCAGCGCGGAGGATAAATGGAATCGGCTCTCGGGGATCACGATGCTCCTGCCGCACGGCTTTGAGGGGCAGGGCCCCGAGCATTCGAGCGCCCGGCTCGAACGGTTCCTGTCGCTCTGCGCCAAGGACAACATCCAGGTCGCCCAGCCGACGACACCGGCCCAGCTGTTTCATCTGCTCCGCCGGCAAGTGCTCCGCGTCTGGCGGAAGCCGCTGGTGGTGATGACCCCCAAGAGCCTCCTGCGGAATCCGACCTGCGTGTCGCCACTTGAAGACCTCGTGAAGGGCACGTTTCAGCGGGTTTTGGCCGACACGTTGGACACCCCCGCTCGCGACATCCACCGGGTGCTGCTCTGCAGCGGCAAGGTTGCCTACGAGCTCGAGAAGCGGCGGCAGGAGATCGGTCGTCGCGATGTGGCGATCGTCCGCGTCGAGCAGCTCTACCCACTGCCTCGCCAGGCGCTCGAGGAGGCACTCGCGGCCTACACGCCGGGCACGCCGGTCGTGTGGGTCCAAGAGGAGCCCGAGAACATGGGCAGCTGGCGGTTTGTGCGCATCCACTTCGGTGAGAAGTTGTTTGACAGGTTTCCATTTTCGGGCGTCTGCCGGCAGAGTGCGGCGAGCCCCGCGACTGGATCGAAGAAGAGTCATGACATGGAACAGAACGAACTGCTCTCCGCCGCATTCACGAGTTGACTTTCCCCCCCGAGGCCGCCGGTTGGCGGCGCACCACCATGCCCATCGAGCTGAAGGTTCCCGAGGTCGGTGAGTCGATCACCGAGGTGATGGTCGGCACCTGGAAGAAACAGGAGGGCGACGCGGTCGCTGCCGATGACTCAATCGTCGAAATCGAGAGCGATAAGGCGACGGTCGAACTGCCCGCGCCGGCCGCTGGCAGGATCACGAAGATCCTGAAGGGCAGCGGTGAAAAAGCGGTGGTGGGCGAGGTGATCGGCTACATGGAGTCGGCGAGCGTGGCGGCCGGTGCCGCCGTGGCCGCGCCACCGCAGTCCACCGTGGGCGTCAAGCGGGCCGAAGGCACGACGACGATCGGTTCCGTCCTGCCGCCTGCGGCACCAGTGATGCCTCCGCGGGTGATGCCGTCGGCCGCCCGCGTGCTTGGCGAGGCGGGCGTCGCGACCGATGCAGCCACCGGCACCGGTCCCGGCGGCCGGGTCACGAAAGCCGACGCCGTGGCCGCCACAGTAGCCCCGCCCGCAGCCGCGAAGCCGACGGTGCCGGTGGCGAAGTCTCCCGTGGCTCCTGCAGTGCCTGCGTCTCGCGGCGGCAGCCGCGAGGAGCGATACCAACTCATCAGCCCGATCCGCCAGCGGATCGCGGAGCGGCTCGTCGAGGCTCAGCAGCAGGCGGCCCTGTTGACGACGTTCAATGAGTGCGACATGAGTGCCGTGATGGCGCTGCGGAGCAAGTTCAAGGATCAGTTCCAAGAGCGGTACGGTGTGAAGCTCGGCTTCATGTCGTTCTTCGTACGGGCGGCGGTCGAGGCGTTGCGGGCCGTTCCGCAGGTGAACGCGGAGTACCGTGAACCGCACATCGTCTATCGCGACTACTACGACATCGGAATCGCCGTCGGTGGCGGCAAGGGCCTCGTCGTGCCGGTGATCCGTAATGCCGAGTTGCTCTCGTTCGCTCAGATCGAGCAGACGATCGGCGACTTCGCCCGCCGGGCTTCCGAGAACAAGGTGAAACTCGAGGAACTCCAGGGAGGCACCTTTACGATCTCCAACGGCGGCGTCTACGGCTCGATGCTCTCAACGCCGATCATCAATCCTCCGCAAAGCGGCATCCTCGGCCTGCATTCGATTCAGGATCGCCCTGTGGCGGTGAACGGCCAGGTGGTCATCCGACCGATGATGTACCTCGCTCTCACCTACGACCACCGGCTCGTGGATGGCCGCGAGGCGGTCACGTTTCTGAAGCGGATCAAGGACACCATCGAAGACCCCTCGCGACTGATACTGGAGGTATGACGCCCCGGTCGATCGGTGAACCTTTCCGTGTCGGTGAGCAGTCCTGGGGCGGAAGCCGGAGGAGCCTTGGGATTTTCGCTCCCCGGACACAGAGCCATCACCGAACGCTGTGCGAAAAGACCACAGCGACGGAGGCTTTCGACCCGGGCCTGCGGATCCCCCAAACCCCCTGAGAGCAGCCCATGCCCACCCATGACCTACTTGTGATCGGCGGCGGCCCTGGCGGCTACGTGGCCGCGATCCGCGCTGCCCAACTCGGGATGAACGTTGGACTCGTCGAGAAGGAGTCCCGGATGGGTGGCACCTGCCTGCGGGTTGGCTGCATCCCGTCGAAGGCACTGCTCGAATCGAGCCATAAGCTCGAGGAGGCCCAGCATGAGTTCGCTCGGCACGGCGTGAACGTCATGGGCGTGTCATTCGACCTTGCCGTCATGATGAAGCGCAAGGAGGAGGTGGTCTCCACGCTGGCCAAGGGCATCGATGCGCTCCTCGCCAAGAACAAGATCACTCGATACACCGGGGCCGGTCGGCTTGGCGGCCAGGGCCGCGTCGAGGTGCTGGCCGGCGATGGCACGGTGACGGCCATCGACAGCCCGCGGATCATCCTCGCCGTCGGCAGCCGCAGCATTGTGCTGCCGGGCGTGGACGTGGATGGCCGATTCGTCGGCACGAGCACCGAGGCGCTGTCGTTCGACACCGTTCCTGGCCACCTCGTGGTGATTGGCGGCGGCTACATCGGGCTCGAACTCGGCACCGTCTGGCGGCGACTGGGCGCAAAAGTCACGGTCCTGGAGTACGCCGACCGGATCCTGGCGGGAATCGACGCTGAGATCGCCACCGAGGCGCTGGCCCTGTTTCGCAAACAGGGGCTCGACATCCGTCTCGGCACGAAGGTGACGCGGGCGCGGGCCGATGGCAACGCCGCTGTGGTGGAGTGCGCGGGACAGGAACCACTTCGCTGCGACCGTGTCCTGGCGGCGACGGGTCGGCGTCCGGCCACCGATGGCATCGGCCTGGAGACGGTCGGCATCACGACCGATCAGCGGGGGTTCATTTCGGTCGACTCGCAGTTTCGTACCTCGGCCCCGGGTGTCTGGGCGATCGGCGACTGTATTCCCGGCCCGATGCTCGCGCACAAGTCTGAGGAGGACGGTGTCGCCTGCGCCGACAGCATTGCGGGGAAGTGGTCGCATGTGGACTACGACCTCGTGCCGGCCGTGGTATTCACGCACCCCGAGATCGCAGCCGTCGGTAAGACCGAGGAGCAGTTGGTCGCCGCCGGCATCGCCTTCAAGAAGGGGGTCTTTCCGTTCCGGGCCAACGGCCGGGCGCGGACCATCAACGAGACGACGGGGAAGGTGAAGGTGCTGGCCGACTCGGCCACCGACCGCGTGCTCGGCATCCACATCATCGGGCCTTCGGCCGGCGACCTGATCGGGGAGGCCGCGGCGGCGATGGCGTTCGGAGCCACGGCGGAAGACATTGCCCGCGTCTGCCATGCGCATCCCACGCTGCCCGAGGCGCTGAAGGAAGCGGCGCTTGCGGTGTCAGGCCAGGCGATCCACGCCTGACTACCACCGCCAGCCAAATCCCGCGTCGGAAAAGAATGCGGCCGCATCTCGAGTCATGCCCCAGCCGATGCGGAGTCCGAGTTCGAGATTGTCGGTGAGCATGTAGTGGGTGCCGGGGCTGACAAACGGCACCGTCTCCTCGTCGGGGAGCCCCACGGTGAATGTGGAGAAGTACTCGACGTGCACTTCCCAGCGTTCGGTCGCTGGGATGCGCAGGACGATCGAAGGCGCCCACTTGTCGAACCAGCCTTCGACCCCTTCCGAGTACACATACCGGACGGCTGCGTCGATCCGCCAGTCGGCTTCAGACTTCCAGCCGAGCGCGTAGGTGGCGATTGGAACGGTGCTGGAGTAGTCCCCGTACATCGGCGTGAAACCCTCCATAATGAAGCAGCTCTGTGGAAGCAGTCCATCCTGTTGGGTGACGGCCGCCTTCACCCCGTAGAGCACACTTGACTCGTAGTAGATTGTTCCATTTCCTCGCCCGTCGCCGCCTTCGGCATTGGTCACGAGATAGCCGCCACCGTTGTTGCAGTAGTTCACACCGAACCGCACCTCCAGCCAGTCGGCCACCGGGGCGCGGGTGAGCAACTCCGGGTAGCTGTTCGTCGCCGGTTGATCACGGTTGTCGATGTAGACATAGGAAGCCTCGGTCAGCGCGCTACCGGGCGGGACCGTCAGCGTGGACGGCGTGAAGGCGTCGCGGTCGGTGCCAAGTTCGATGACGTCCGCGGCCACGGGGCCGTGCGTCAGGGCCAGCAGTCCGAGGAAGGCCAAGGCATGCAGCAGGCCTACCTTGGCGGCGCGCAGGTGCGGTGCGGAACACGGCACGGGCACCTCACAACACGGCGGCAACACCACTCAGAATTCGGCCACTGGCGGGCATGGATCCCGACTTTCCCGAATAACCGGCAGGGTTTGCGCCGCCGTCGCCGTTTTCCGCAACGGGTCAGCAGTAGCGGGCCATCAAGGCATCGCGGGCCGCGGAACCTGGGCAGAGGTGGTCGAACGGGATGTCGATCACGGCCGTTGAAAGGCGAACTGTAGCGGGCGGGACGGGAGGGTTGACGGTGGGGTACGATGCGCCGCCCCTCCCTGCCTCGCCGTTTGTGTGGCACCCCGAGTGACCTTCAGGAGCCGATGAGATGACGACCGTTCGCCGCGTGGTGGTGCTGATCGTGTGCTGTCTCGTACCGGCCGACCTGACGGCTGTCGCGGCTGGCGACGCCGCTCCTGCTGTCGCGGCTGGAAGGCCCGCCAAGCAGCCTGACCCGGCGCTGTCGGCGATCGAGGACGTTCCCGGATTCCCGCGGGTCCTCCTGATCGGCGATTCGATCTCGATCGGCTATACGATCCCCACGCGGAAACTACTCCAGGGCAAGGCGAACGTCCACCGCATTCCCGTCAACGGTGGCCCGACGACGCGAGGCCTCGAGCAGGTTGAGAGCTGGATTGGGACGTCGACGTGGGACGTGATCCACTTCAACTTCGGGCTCCACGACATCAAACACGTGGATGATGCCGGCGCGTCCGTGGGTAGCGAGGTGGGCCACCGGCAGGTGGAACTCGATGCGTATCGTGACAACCTGCGGGCGATCGTGAAGCGTCTGCAGCGGACGGGTGCACGGCTGATCTGGTGCACCACAACACCGGTGCCCGAGGGGGCGAAGGGCCGCGTGCCTGGCGACGAGGTGGCCTACAACGCTGCCGCAGTGGCCTTGATGAAGGAGGAGGGCGTCGAAATCAACGACCTGCATGCCTTCGCGGCCCCACGGATGGCAGACATCGGCAAGCCTGCCGACGTGCACTACACGCCGCAGGGATCGCAAACCCTCGCCGGTGAAGTCGCGCGGCGGATCGAGGCCGCGCTGCCGCAGGCCAGGTGACAACGCGGTGGCACCGCCATTAGGCCCGCGCGGCGAACGCCCGCGACCAAGCCTTGGCGGTCGGCCAACTGCCAAACTTCGACGACGTGAACGCTGAACCGGTGCTCGCCAGCACCCGCCAGGATCCGTTCACCGGATTCCGCACAGCCACGTCGTCGAGGCCGTCGGAGGTAAAGTCGCCGACGGTGACGAACTGGCCGATCGGTAGCAAGCCCCAAGCTGACGTCGAGAAGGCTGATCCAGTGCTCAGCGAGACGAACCATGTTCCGTCGGCCCGCTGGCCAACGAGGTCGGATCGACCGTCGCCGTTGTAATCACCCGGCCGCACGTTGCTCCACGTGGTCGTGGCGTCCCAGACGCCAAACTTCGAATCCGTGAACGAGGTGCCGGTGCTCGTGA
>CAMBSN010000052.1 GCA_945870505.1 Candidatus Kuenenia stuttgartensis
GGTTTGCAAAATCGTAGGCCCGCAAGACCGTGCCGCGGCTGACCTTCATCTCGCGAGCCAGCCGATCGAACCCCTCCCCGGCTTTCCTACGGCGATCCACCTCCGCCGCAATCTGCTTGTACCTCGGCACGAACGGCTGGCCGGGCTTACGCGGCCGACGACGACGTCTGTCGATCCGGCCCGGCGGGCGCTTGCCAGTTCGGTGGAGATGAAGAGCGTCGCGCACGACCTCGGCCCCGATGCCGAGCGCGCGCGAGATCAGGTCGATGCCCGACCCGGCATTCGCCATCTCGACGATCTGCGGCAGCATCACCTCGTACTTCGGCGTGCGGTGCAGCGGCACCACGATGTCGCGGCGGCCGCGAATGGCTGTTTCGGGCATTGTCCAACGATCGGTATTCAGGAACTCCCAAAGTCCGACCGTTGGATTATCGACCCCGGCCCCCTTCCCGCGGTCCAGAGCCGCCAGTGCGGGAATCCCGTCGATCGTGAACTTGGCAACCATCGCGGGTCGCTTCCGCCCCTCGACCTTCTTGGACTCCACGACCACGTCGCCCACGAGAGCCTGCAGGACCGGCGCGGCTCGCCCGACGTCCGCGAGGAGCACCTCCCGAAGCTGGGTCAGGGCCACCACCACGTCCTTCTCCTTGACGCTCGTGACTGGCGGCCGGCGGTTCCGCCGCTGCTCCTCCTTGAGCTCGGCCCGCTTCGCCTCCAGCTGCCGGTTCAACTCCGCCACCTTAGTGAAGATGGCGTCGAGCCCGCCGGCGTCCTCGACCTTCTCGAGCCGCTCCGTCAGCCGGGAGACCTGCCGCTGCCGGCTCGTAATCTCCTGCTCGAGCTTCTTCTCGGTGTCCTGGGGCCGTCGGGCCGCCTCCGACAGCCGGATGTTCACCTCGGCCGTGAGGTCCGTGATGAAGCCGTCCTCGAGGATCTGGGCCGACACCGCCTTGAGCACAGCCTCGTCGATGATCCGTGCCGACTTGTTGCCCTTGTTGCGGCACCCATGCCCGCCGTGAATCGCGTTCAGGCAGACAAAGCTCTTGTACTTGCCGGTGGATCGGCTCAGAGCCATCGGCTTACCGCAGCCGCCGCAGACGGGACGGACGAGTACGGTCGGGTAGACGTCCACCCTCCGTCCCGGATCCGTTCCATCTCGACGCAGGTCAGTCGCGTTCTTCCCGAATCGCATGCTGCCGAGGTTGAGCTTTGCCTTCACGGCGTCGGCCAACTCGTCCTCGAGGATCCGCAGGTCCGGGCATTCGCGGATCATCCACTGCGAGCGATCGTTCTGCACCACGTCCACGTGGCCCGTGTCGCGGTCGCGGATCTGCTTGGTCTTGCGGAAGACCTCGACTCCGACCAGCCGCTCGCGGGCATAGAGCTTCCGGATGCGGTTGCTCGACCACGTCCGGGTGCCACCGACGTTCTTGTCGTTGAACACGACGGCGACCGCGCCCGGGCTTCGGTTGTCGCAGACGATCATCTCCGCGCCCCGCTTGATCCACTCGGCAGCCTCGAGGTCGATCTCCACACGCTTCTGGATCGTGCCCTTGCGGGTAAGCACGGGCTTACCCTCCGCATTCAGCACGTCCACCAGCCGATAGCCGAAGCCCGGATGCTGGACGATGCCACCCCGCTTGAACGTGTCGGTCTGCCCGCGGTGCACCTTCGCCTTCAACTGGTCGATGAAGACCTCGTTGAACGAACTCATCATCGCCAGCATGATCTTGGACTGCTGGTTGCTGCTGTCGAAGCCGTCGCTCGCACCGATGAGCCGCACCTGTGTCGCCTCGACCAGTTCGCCGAGCCGCAGCGACTCGAGCGTGTTGCGGTTCATGCGGCCGAGGTCGTCGATGATGAACCAGGCGACGCCCGTCTCTGCCCGCCGCTCCACAAGCATCTTCGCGACCGTGTAGCCGCGGCGGCACGCGAGCGTGCCACTCACGGCGTAGTCGGCGCAGACGTAATGCCACGGGATAAAGACGCCATCGCGGCGGGCCCGCTGCAGCACGTTATTGAGCTGCTGGTCGAGCGACCGGGGATTCGACCCCTCGTCGCTGAAGCGGACGTAGCCGAGGCCGATGGCATCCCACACCCGCCGCAGGCCGGCCGGATCAAAGATGTCCATCGACTGGGTGCGGAACCGATGCTCGAAGTCGTCGGCCATCGCCTCTACGACCGCGTCGGTGACGACTGGCACCGCGGGGGTGCCTGCCAATTCCGGCCAGAGCCGGGCCTGCGTCTCGAGGTAGGTGCGGGCCAGCTCGAGCAGGCTGGGCCGCGCGGTCAGGCCAAAATCATCACCGCGGGGCCGTCCGCGGCCGAATCGATATCCACTCGAATTGTCAGGGGAACCAAAGGAACCGTGCCCGGCATCGCCGGGACCTGAAGTGATCTCAAACATTGGAGAAATCCTCATGGCGACCATGAAACTGGTCACCGAGGGGTTCCTCCGTCATCCGCCGAACGGTCAGGCCGCTGTGGGCCCGATCGCCAGCCGGATGGCCGCCGCTTCACCGCGAATCGCCCCAGATCGGCCGCCGTGAAATGCACGTACGGACCTAGAATCAGGGCGATTTTGGAGAAATGGTACGGCCTCGTGCACAAGACTTAGCAGCCGGCCACCGCTATGAGGAGGCGAAGCAGGCGTACTTTCCGTTCAACCGACTTATTCAGGAAGACCCTCCCACCCGGACCACCCTGGCAAGCCTCGCCTCGCGGGCTGCAGCCCATGGCCGCGATGTCTTCATCACGATCAATAACAAGGCCGAGGGCTCGGCCCCCTGCTCGGTCGAAAAGCTCGCCGCCACGATCGTGGCGTGCCCAGGCCCTGACACGGCAGCTCAGGGCGTATCCATGCCCAAAACACGTTGAAAATTGCGGCGCGCAGAAACGCAAGGTAGGCTCCCCTTGCCGCTTGCGCAAAGTTTGCCGGGCGGCCCGCCTTCTGGCGGTATTTCGAGCATCACGGCCTGGCGGGGCCTCGGATGCGTCTCATCATCGTGCGAGCCCCTCGTCCATGAACACTTCGGCCACTCCCCGGCGCATCGGCACCGGATTCTTCATCGTGATCCTGCTGGCGATCCTCGGCGGGCTGTGGGCGATCTGGCAGATCCTCGGCATCAACAAAAACGTCGTAAATCTCGCGACCAACTCCGTGCCGTCGGTGGTCACGCTCAACAAGATCATCCAGCTCAACAACGGCGTGGCCAAGGCGGTCCGCCAGCTCGTGGAGCAGTCGGATAACGACACGATCCGGGTCGCCGCGAAGGCCGCATTCGACACTCAGCGGAAGGAAGCCGACAGGCTCTGCGGCGAGTACCAGACACTCTTTTCCGATGCCGAGGATCAACGGCTTTTCACGGAGGCGAACACCTCTCGGCAGGAGTTCCTGGTCACCGCTGAAAAAGCGATCGAGATGTCCGGCGGGCAGAAGCCAGCGGAGGCGGTGAGCTTCATGCGTGCCGAGGTTGACCCGCTCCTTGATCGCACCGTCGAGGGCTTCAACAAGAACATCGACTACAACATTACGCTCTCGGCCAAGGAGGCCGAAACGGCCGGACAGAAGGTCTCGCGGACCTTGTGGACGATCATTCCCGCAATCCTCATCTCCACGCTGCTGGGCACCTTCATCGGCTGGAACACCGTTCGGTCCACGCAGGCGGCCCTCGATTCGATCAATAACGCCATCCAGGCAGGGATCGACAAGACAAACAACACCCTCCGGGGGATCTCAGAATCGCTGCAGCAGGGAGCCGACCAGACCGCATCGAGTTCGTCGCAACTCTCAGCGGCCAGCCGGTCGCTGGCGACGGGCTGCAGTGAGCAGGGGGCCTCAGTCACGGAGACGGGCGCCTCGCTGGAAGAGATCTCCGCGATGATCCGAGCCACCGCCGAAAATGCCGAAAAAGCGAAGGATTTCGCCAACCAGGCCCGGCTCGCCGCCCAGACCGGCCGCCTCACGATGGAGGAAATGACGGTCGCCATGCAGTCGATCGAGACGTCGAGCCTCGATATTTCCAAGATTGTGAAGAACATCGACGAAATCGCCTTCCAGACAAACATTCTGGCCCTCAACGCCGCCGTCGAGGCGGCCCGGGCGGGTGAGGCCGGAGCCGGCTTCGCGGTGGTGGCCGACGAGGTCCGATCGCTGGCCCAGCGGAGTGCCGCCGCTGCCAAGGAAACCGCCGAGAAGATCGAGGCCGCGATCATCTCCACGCAGCGCGGGTCGAAGAGCTGCGGCAACGTCGGGACGTCTCTCGCGGAGATCGTCGACAAGGTGACCGAGGCCGATACGCTCGTCGCCGAAATTGCCGCAGCCGCGAAGGAACAGGCCCAGGGGATTCGCCAGGTGGGGGATGCGATGACCCAGATGGACAAGGTCACTCAGGGCAACGCCTCGAGCGCCGAGCAGACATCGTCTGCGGCCGAGCAGCTCAACGCGCAGGCCAGATTGCTCCAGGACAACGTGGAGCAGCTGCGATCGCTGATCGCCAGCACCTCGAAGGGCGAGGACGGCCACGATTCCGCGCCGGTCCGCCGACCTGCGCGGCGGGTGGAGGAGGCCAGGACCGCGTCGGCCTTGACGAGCGGAACCCGACTCGACGGCCGCGTCGCCGAGGTACGCCGCAAGCCCCCGCAGATCGTGATGCCCGACGACCGGCTCAACGACCGCGAAGACGCCAACTTCCGGAACTTCTAAATCGCTTTTGCGACGCCCTCGCTTGAGGGCGCAACCAGTAGCACAGGTTGTCAACCTGTGCCCAATGTGCCGTAGGTTAACAACCTGCGCTACGGATGCGCGGCCAGTAGCACAGGTTGTTAACCTGTGCCAAATGTGCCGCAGGTTGAAAACCTACGCTACGGGTGCGAGGCGAGTAGCACAGGTTGTCAACCTGTGCCAAATGTGCCGCAGGTTAACAACCTGCGCTACGGGTGGACGGCGAGTAGCACAGGTTGTCAACCTGTGCCCAATGTGCCGCAGGTTAACAACCTGCGCTACGGATGCGCGGTGAGTAGCACAGGTTTTCAACCTGTGCCAGATGTGCCGCAGGTTGAAAACCTACGCTACGGGTGCGAGGCCAGTAGCACAGGTTTTCAACCTGTGCCGAATATGCCGCAGGTTGAAAACCTGCGCTCCGCATCCTGGTCACACCTGACCCGCGGGCGATCCGCGCCGGCCCCGGCCTACCGCTTCTTCGCGACCGACTCCAGGATCGCCTCGGCGACGAGCGGCAGCGGGACGACCTGATCAACGACTCCCAGCTGAATCGCCGCCCGCGGCATGCCATAGACGACGCACGTCTTCTCGTGTTCGGCGATCGTCGTGCCCCCGGCTTCGCGGATGGCCTTCAGGCCAAGCGCCCCGTCGCTTCCCATGCCGGTGAGCAGCGCTGCCACGACCCGCTTGCCGCCCGTCTCAGCCGCCGAGCGAAAGAGGACGTCAACCGACGGCCGGCAATGATGGATCGCCGGAGTTTGGACGAGCCTCGCGCGGTAAGAGTCTCCCTCCCACTGCACGGTCATGTGGTGGTCGCCCGGGGCGATGACGCACATCCCCCGTTGAATGAGCATGCCGTCCTCGGCCTCGCGGACGCTGAACGGGCAGATGGCATTGAGCCGCTCGGCGACGACCTTTGAGAAATAGGCGGAGATGTGCTGCACGATGGCGATCGGGGGCAGGCCCTCGGGAAGCTGCGGCAGCACCGTGCGGAGGGCCTCGATGCCCCCCGTGGAAGAGCCGATCACGATCAGCTGACGGGGGTCGGCTCGGCCTGTGAACACCGGCTTCTGGGTCGCACTTCCTGGTGCGGGCCGCGCCGCCGGGGTGGCCGGTGCGGCACCGACATCCCGGAGCCTGCGCGACCGAAACCGCGTGGAGGCCGCCGCGGCCTTCACGTGAAAGGCGAGTTTTTCGGCGAGCCCGCCAACCGTTGTGTGGCCGCCTGGCTTGGCGAGCACGTCCACCGCACCGGCCTCGACGGCGTCCATCGCCGCCTGCGAGCCCGCCTGCGTCAGCGAACTCACGACCACCACCGGCAGCGGATGATGCTGCATGAGGATCCGGAGAAACGTGAGGCCGTCCATCCGCGGCATCTCGAGGTCGAGCGTCAGCACGTCCGGATCGAGGGCGACGATCTTCTCGCGGGCCACGTAGGGATCACAGGCGGTACCCACCACCTCGATCTCGGGATCTTGGCTCAGGGCGTCGCTGATCGCCTTGCGGACGAGCGCCGAATCGTCGACGACGAGGACTCGAATCCGCTGTTTCGTGCCGTTGCTCATGGTTGGTCCCGTCCCCTCACTCCGGCCGCATGTAGACACTCGGCCATGCCGCCCGCAGTTTGTGCCGCACGCCAATCAGGCTCTCGGAATGCCCCACAAACAGGTATCCGCCAGGAGCCAGGTATTCGGTCAGCCGGTTGACGAGCCACTCTCGCGACTCGACGTCGAAATAAATCATCACGTTCCGGCAGAAAATCACATCCTGCCCACGGCCGATACTGTAACTCGGCTGAAACAGGTTGATGTACTGGACGTTGATCTTCTGCCGCAGCTCGGCCTTCACGCGATAGTAGCCCTCCCGCTCGTCGAAGCCCCGCTGAAAGTACCGCGGCAGCAACTCCGGCGACGGGAGGTTGACGCGGTCGGTCGGATAGATACCCCGCCGACAACGGTCGAGCATCCGCATCGAGATGTCGGAGGCCTCGAGTTGCCAGGAGAAGCCCGACCGCAACCGGGCAAACTCCGCCAGCACGATGGCCAGCGAGTAGACCTCCTCGCCCGACGACGCGGCCGCCGACCACACCCGCAGCGGCCGTTGGGCGAGTACCAGCCGGTTGGCGATCGCCGGCAGAATATTTCGGTCGAGCAGGTCAAAGTGGGCCTGCTCGCGAAAGAACTCCGTGTGGTTCGTCGAGATCAGGTCGATCAGCTCGCCGATCTCTCCTTCACCGACCGGAGACTGGAGGAGTTTGCAGTAGTCCCAGTAGTCGTTGAGCCCAAGATGCCGCAGCCGCTGCCCGAGGCGGCCGGACACCAGCGAGTGCTTGTCGGGTCCGAGCCGGATCCGGCTGCGCTCGTAGATCAACCGCGCCAGGAAGTCGTAGGCCTCCGCAGAGAGCGGAGCTTCTGATGGGAACTGCATGGGGGCCGCCGACCTTCACTCCGTCCGTGAGACTCAGGATGCGTCCGCACACCGTTGCGGCATACCGACCATCGCCTCAGAAGTTGGCGAAGTGGCGGTCATCCTGATCCGCCGATGTCTTTTCCTCGGGCATCGGAATCTGCGGCCCTGCGGGCCGACGAGTCTGCGCCGCGACCTCGATCCGCGGGGCATGAGCCGCTGGGGCGATCGTCCGCCGGCTGCGACTGTGGGGAACCGCGACGCTCGCGGCCCCCTGATACGCCTGCGCCGCCTTGCTGACGAGCGACCGGAGCGACTGCACGGATTCCTGCATCGACCGGGCCTGGGCGTTGAGTTCCTCGGCCGACGTGGCGCTCTCCTCCGCGTTGGCGGCGTTGCTCTGCGTGACCTTGTCCATCTGCGTCATCGTGAGGCCGACCTGCTGGATGCCCTGCGACTGCTCCTTGGCGGCGGTGGCGATCTCGGCGACGAGCGCGTCGGCCGACGACACCTTGGCGACGATCTCATCGAGCGACTCGCCCACCTTGCCGCAGCTCGAAGAGCCGCGGCGGCTGTTGGCGATCGCGGCCTCGATCTTCTCGGCGGTCTCTTTCGCCGCAGCGGCACTCCGCTGGGCAAGTGACCGAACTTCGTCGGCCACGACGGCGAACCCGGCCCCCGCCTCCCCGGCCCGAGCCGCCTCGACGGCGGCGTTGAGGGCGAGAATGTTCGTCTGGAAGGCGATCTCGTCGATGTTCTTGACGATCTTCGCGACCTCGGCACTGGAAGCCTCGATGGCGTGCATGGCCGTGTTCATCTCGGCCATCGTCTGGGATCCAGACTGGGCCGCCGCGCGGGCTTGGTTGGCGAAATCCTTGGCCTTCTCGGCGTTCTCCGCCGTGCTGCGGATCATGACCGACATCTCCTCGAGCGCGGCACTCGTCTCGGCAACGCTGGACGCTTGCTGGCTGCAGCCCGATGCGAGCGACTGACTGGCCGACGAGAGCTGGCCCGATGCCGAAGCTGTCTGCGTGGCGCCTTCCTGGAGTGCGTCGGAGATGAACCCCAGCGACTTGGTGACCGCGCGGCTGATGGACCAGCCCAAGAGCGTCCCGATCAGGCCGGCCAGCGCCAGCGTCGTGCCGATGGTGATGAAGCTGGATGTCACCTTGCGTTGCGCAAGGGCTGCCTCTTTTTCGGCGAGTTCGATGTTGTAGTCGATGTTGTTGTTGAATCCTTCGGTCGTGCGATCGAGAGCGGGATCAACTTCCGCCCGCATGAAGGCGAGGCTCTCGGCCCCCTTCTGTCCCTGCGATAGTTCGATCGCCTTCTCGGCGGCAACGATGAACTCCGTTCGCGCCTTGTCCGCCGTCGTGAAGAATCGCTCGTCCTCGGCGTCGGAAATGAGCTTCTTGTACTCGACGCTGAGCGCGTCCCCTTCCTTCCGCTGGGTATCGAACATCGGCCTCGCAGAGGCGACGATCTTCTCGTTGTCCGACTGCTCCACGAGCTGGCGCATCGCCTTGGCGGCCCCGTTGTTGCACTGGATGATCTTGTTGAGCGTCACCACCGACGGCACCGAGTTGGCGGCCAGATTGAAGACGCTCGTGTTGATGTCGCGCACGCGCCACAGACCGATGCCGCCCAAGATCAGCGACAGCAGGACGAGGATCAGGAAGCCGAACGAAATCCGTCGCGGAATGGTCCAGGTGTTCATGGTGTGGTCCTACTTTGCCTGCGAGGAGTGGGAGGGAGAGAGGGCCTGAATGGCGATCGTGCCGTCCACGGCCGAAATCTTGTCGAGATCGATCAGCGTCTTCACGACGGTGCCGGATTTCGCCATGCCGGTGATGAACTGGGCGTCGACGGCGCCGCCGAAGTCGGGAGTTGGCTCGATATCCGAGGCGGCGAAGTTCGCCACCTCCTCGACGCCGTCGACAATCACGCCGTAGAGCCGCGTGCCGCCGGAGGGAGCAGCGATCTGCGTGACGACGATGCAGTTCCGGTCGTTGTCGGCCGCGATCGGGAGGCAGAACTTGGCGCGGAGATCGACCAGCGGAATCACCTTGCCGCGGAGGTTGATGACGCCCTTGATGTGCTCTGGCATGTTGGCCACGGGCGTGATCGGGCAGAGACGAATGATCTCGCGCACCTTCAGCACCGGGATGCCGTACGACTCCTCGCCAAGCGTGAACGTCAGGTATTTGCCGGGCTGTGCACCGGGGGTGGCCTGGTGAGGGGCGTGCTGATGGGGGTTGGCTGTTTTCATCGGGAGGATTTCCGGGATTCCGTTCGGGGAGGCCGACCTGCTGAACCTGGTGGAACCGCCTACGCGGCGGCCTCGCCGTTTCGAGACTTCAGTTTGACGAGGGCGTTGACGTCGAGGATCAGGCCGACGCGACCGTCACCGAGGATCGCGGCGCCGGCGAAGTTGGTCTGTTGGTGGAACATGTCGCCGAGGCTCTTGATCACCACCTCCTGCTTGCCGATGAGTTCGTCGACAAACAGGCAGCGGGAGTCCTGACCCGACTCGACCACGACGAGGATGCCCGCGGAAAGGTCGGCCGCTGCGGCCGACGTGTTGAGGTGCTCGCCGAGCCGCAGCACCGGCGTGAGCCGGCCGCGAACGCTCACCATCTCGCCGCGGCCCTGCACGGTCGTGACCATGCTGGGCAGGGGACGGAACGATTCCCGTACCGAGAGGGTGGGAATGACGTAGCGCTGGTCGCCCACGCCGACGAGCAGACCTTCGATGATCGCGAGCGTGAGCGGCAGGGAGATCGTGAACGTGGTGCCCTGGCCGATGGCCGACTCGATTTCGATCTTGCCTCGCATCCGCTCGATGTTGCGCCGGACCACGTCCATGCCGACGCCGCGGCCCGATAGATCGGTGATCTTCTCCGCCGTGGAGAACCCGGGCGCGAAGATGAGGTCGAAGATGGCCCGTTCGTCGATGTTGTCGTCGGGCTTCACAAGGCCGCGCTCGATGGCCTTCATGCGGATCCGGTCGGGATTCAGACCGCGACCGTCGTCCTGAATCTCAATGACGATGAAGCCGCCGCGGTGAAACGCCCGGAGCGTGATCGTGCCAGCCGCCGGCTTGCCCTCGGCGAGCCGTTCCGCCTGCGACTCGATCCCGTGGTCGGCCGAGTTGCGGATCATGTGGACAAGCGGATCACCCAACTCCTCGACGATGTTGCGGTCAAGTTCGGTGTCTTCGCCCTCGAGGACGAGCTGGATATCTTTGCCTTGCTGCACGCCGAGGTCGCGGACGAGCCTGGCCATTTTCTGGAAGGTGTTGCGGATCGGCACCATGCGGAGCGACATCGCCGTCCGCTGCAGGTCGGAGGTGATCCCGCGAAGCTGTCCCAGGCAGCGCGACAGATGGACGCTGGCGACGTCCCTGACCTCGGGACTCTGCACCACCATCGACTGCGCGATGACCAGTTCGCCGACGAGGTCGATGAGGCCGTCGAGTTTGAGCGTGTCGACGCGGACAATGCCGGCTGCGGCCGCCCGCGGCTTATGGTCGACCTGCTGAGCTTCAGCCGGCTTGGCGGTGACGTGAGCCTGGCCCGCGGCCTCGTGCTGCGGATGGGGCGCCGCGGGCGCTGGCGTCGCAACCTCGGCCGAAGGAGCCGACGGTCGCGGCTGAGCGGGAGCCGGTGCCGGAGTAACGGCGGCAGGGGCCGGGGCCACCACAGGGGCCGGGCTCGGGGCAGGCGCTGGCTGTGGACGAGGCGGCGGGCTCGGAGCGGCCGCCGGAGCGGTGCCCGTTTTTTGAGCCAGCAGGGCGTGCACTTCCGCGATGATGCGCGGGATCGGAAACGCCACTTTCGTGGACCGGCTGCCACCGGACAGCTGGCCCGACATTTCCTCGACGTACCGCTTGAGAACGTCCTCGCCGGCGAGGATCACGTCGATCGATTCCCTGCCGAGTTGAAACGTGCCGCGGCGGGCGGCGTCGAGGAGCGACTCGAGTTCGTGGGTGAGCTGCTGCAGCACCACGAGCTTCATGACCCCCACGTTGCCTTTGAACGTGTGGAAGGCACGAAACACGGTGTCGATCGTGGTCGAGTCGTTGGGATTCGACTCGAGGACGAGCACGCCTTGCTCGATGTCTTGAAGGAGGTCCTGCGCCTCGGCGCAGAACAGCTGCAGCATTTCGGCATCGCCGTCGCCAATCGAGATCTCGACGAGCTGGTCGGGCACTTCAGCCGCGGTCGTCGCCTGAGCAGGCGAAGCGTGGCCCGACTTCGCGGAAGCCAACCAGGCGGGGATGGCCGGGAGTTTTGTTCCCTGCTCCCAGGCATCGACGGCCGAAATCAGCCAAGGATGCCACTCCTTGAGCTTCGCGATGACCTCGTCGGTGAGCTTCCCGTCGGCAGCCGCTCGTTCGTCGAGCCACTTCCGGGCCGCGGCAAGGGCCGCCAGGACTGGCTCAGGGGCATCGCCACCGACAGCCGCAGGCAAGGCCGTGATCGGCGTGTGCAGGCCCGCGATGCCGTTTTCCTGAACGGGATCGACGAACGCCAGTTCCAGCCCGATCTGCTGAAGAAGTTTCACAACCTCTTCGGAGGAGGCGGGTTGGTTGGTGGCCATATGCCGGACGGTGTTTTCGCGGTTCAAGTGGGAAATCAGCTATGCAGGTGTCACTGCGGACGCGCGAACGCGTGCTGAGGCCGGGCTGAGAGCCGCCAACTCTTCCTACCCTGCCAAGTCAGCGTAACCCCGATTCTTGCGCCACGCAAATCGAGGCGGTGCAATCGGTGAACATTCGTTGCCTGAATACTTATTTCGAGGGGATCATGGCGTTGAGGCTGCCCGAATAATCGGCCTGACCGCCCCCCACGGTCGTAGCCCCACACGGATAGAGCCTGAGACGATACCCTTACTCCGCAGCCTGGCAGCCTGAAGGATCTCGCCGCTTCGCCGTCCAGCGATTGCGGTGCCTGGAATGAATGGATGTGCGCGTGACGAGTTCCCTCCCACACTCGAGCAGCGACACCAACGCCACGCCCCCGTCGGTGCACCGCGTCCTCTTGGTGGATGACCAGAAACTCGTGGCCGCATTCGTGCGGCGGAATCTCGCCGCCCACCCCGATTTCGTCTTTGAGTACTGCGGTGACGCAGACGCGGCGACCGCCGCAGCAGAGGCGTTTCAGCCGACCGTCATTCTTCAAGACCTGGTCATGGGGGCGATCGACGGCCTGGAGATGGTCCGCCGCTATCGGGCGATCCCAGGCACCGCGGCCGTGCCCGTGATCATGCTCTCGGCGACCGCCGAAGGGGCCGTCAAGGCGCAGCTCCTGGAATCGGGCGCGAATGACTATCTCGTGAAGCCACCGAACGAGGTGGAACTCGTGGCTCGCCTGCGCGTTCACTCCGAAGCCTACCTGCGGCTCATGGAACGGAACGCAGCCTTCGCGGCCCTGGAGGTGGAGCGGGAGAAGTCGGAGCGGTTGCTACTCAACATCTTGCCTCCCGCGATCGCCCAGCGACTCAAGGCCCGTGATGAGACGATCGCCGAGAGTTATGCCGGGGTCACGGTCCTGTTCACAGACCTCTGCGGATTCACCGAGTTTTCGCAGCACGTCGAGCCCCATCGGCTCGTCGAGGTGCTCGACCGGATCTTCACGCTATTCGATCACCTCGCGGCCGACCACGGCATCGAGAAGATCAAGACCATCGGCGATGCCTACATGGCCGTGGCAGGCTTGCCCGAGCCTCGGGCGGACCACGCTGAAGCAGTGGCCGACATGGCGATTGGCTTGCGGGATGGATTCACCGCGCTGATGGAAGATCTCGGGCTCGACCTCAAGGTCCGCATTGGAATCCACTCGGGCCCGGTGGTGGCCGGCGTCATCGGTCGGCACAAGTTTATCTACGACCTGTGGGGCGACACGGTGAACATCGCCTCGCGCATGGAGTCGCACGGGCAGCCTGGCATGGTGCACGTGTCGCAGGCCACGCGGGACCTGCTCGAGGGCCGCTACGAGTTCGTCGACCGGGGCGAAGTGGCGGTGAAGGGGAAGGGGATGATGCGCACGTCGTTCCTCCTGGGCCGGAAGTGATACGGGGCACTTGATCCTGAGGCGTTCACGAGGCTCGGGGCTGCCCGTGCCATCTCGCCGGACGTTCGCTCCGCCCATCCTGGGCTCCACTCACTCGAAGGAAACCTCGCTTCGCCGGGCACCGATCCGCCGCAGGCGGATTGGTCGTGGCTCCGCTCGGTTTCCTACGCCGCTCGATTGGCACGGGCAGCCCCTCGCTTGCCCCTCGCTCCCCTGTAGCACAGGTTTTCAACCTGTGTGTCTTTCCGGTGCGCATGGAATTCGGAAGGAGGGAGCATGCCTCCGGCCGGCTGTGGTGCCGCGACGACGCGCGAGGTTCACGTCAGCGGGCGACGAGGCGGAGTTCGACGTCGGTTGTGCCACCGGAGCCGTCGGTGCGGCGGACGGTAAGCGGCACGATGTCCCCCATGTTGACGCTCGTGCGGAGCAGGCGATCAAACGCCTTCCGCTCCTCCCTGGTGGAAAACTCGAGCCTCCGGCCCGCGAACGCCACGATCACGTCGCCGGCCTTGAGCCCAGCGGCGTCGGCGGGCGAGCCCACCTCGACGGCCTCCACGATCGGCCGAAACTCGCCGCCGCGGGGCCGTTCCAGATCAATGCCGGTGCGGCACCGCTCGAGCGGCGTCAGCACCGCCCGCAGTGTCTCCTCTCCGTCACCGCGGCGAACGCGAAACGCGGCCTCGTGCCCCTCCGGATAGATGCCCAGCAATCCCGCGAGCCTGTAGCCGTTCGCCACAGCCGCGCCGTCGATGGCGACGATCGCGTCACCCGCCCGAAACCCCGCAGCTGCGGCAGGCGAGCCCTCGGCCACGTCCTTCACCACGACGCTCTCGGGCAGCACGCGATCGCGGCTTTCAAACACGACGCCCGCCAGCCGGGCGTGCTTCACCTCGCCTCCCTCCGCCATCTCAAGAAGCGGCAGCCAGTGGGCAATCTGCCGCGACGAGATCGCAAACCCGAGGCCGGTGTTGCTCCGCAGGCCGTAGCGGGTGCTGATCTGGCCATTGATGCCCACGATCTCGCCGGCCATCGTGACCAGCGGCCCGCCCGAGTTGCCGGGGTTGAGTTCGGCGTCGGTGACGATGCATTCGGTGTAGTTGCCCTGCGTGTGGTGCACCGCCGAGACGATGCCGAGCGTGAACGTCGGCGATTGGTCGATCACCCCGAGCGCGAATGGATTGCCGACCGCGACCACCTCGTCACCCACGCGAACTGCGTCGGAGTCGCCCAGCGGCAGGTGCTGCAGCGACTCTCCCTCGGGAACATCGATCTTGAGCACCGCGAGATCACCCACTTCGTCGCGACCGAGGAGCCGGGCCTTGAACGAGCGGCCGTCACCGAGCCGGACATCGAACCTGCTGCGGTCCTCGAGCACGTGGTCGTTGGTGAGCATCAGGCCGTCGGGCCGGATCACCACCCCGCTGCCGCCGGCGATGAACACGTAGGCAGGGCGAATTGCCACGCAGAGCGACGCGAGATCGACGTCGGCCCGAGCCGTGGTCGCCGCGGCGCCAAGCATGGCACACGCGGTCAGTACGGTCGCGATGATCCCCGCGGTAGCCCGCATCACTTATTCTCCCCGAGCACGACCTTCACCTCGCGGACGTCGTCCGCCACGAGCCGTCCCTCGAATGTCTCTCCGGGCGCGAGCGTTTTCTTGAGCCGTTCGAGGTCCTCCAGCGTTTCGACGTCGCGACCGGCGATCACGAGCCGCGGCCCTTTTTGCTTGCGACGGATCGTGAGCACGGCTGAGTCACCCGGCTTCCCCGCGGCGATCCGCTCGGTCAGTTCCCGCCAGGCCCCCAGTTCAACCCCGTTGTACGCGACCACGACGTCGCCCTTCTTCAGCCCCGCCTTCCCCGCCGGCGAACCCTCCGCCACAAAGCCGATCACCACGTCGTCGCCAAGCGCTCGCGACTCGTCGGCCTGCACGCCGAGGAATGGCCCAGGGAACCGCTCAAAGGTTCGTCCCGCCTTGAGCTCCTCGAGCACGGCGCGAATCCTGTCGGCGCGGGCGACGAAGCCTACGCCCGAGTTCGGCGCCCGGCTCCACCGCATCAACTGCGAGAGTGTGAAGATACGGCCCATGACCGTGTCGGGCTCGATCGGCGCCGTGGCGATGCCGAGCAGGCTGCCGGCTGAGTCCACCACGGGACCGCCCGAGTTGCCGTAGTTGAGCAGGGCGTCGGTCTGGAACCGGTAGCCACGATTCCGCGAGGCCGCGCTCACAATGCCCGGATTGAGCGTCACGTCGCCCGCGGCGGCCGCAACGAGCCCGATCGCCGCCACGTGGTCACCGAGCTGCGGCGACGTCGCCGCGGCGGCGAGATCAAACCACGGGAGCCCGGAGGCTTCGATCTTGAGCAGGGCAATGCCCAGCGGCTCGTGGCGGGCATGCACCTTCGCCTCGCGGCGGCTGCCGTCGGCAAGCACCACCGTCACGCCGCGGATCGCATTGGGCTTCTCCACGAACCCGCCCTCGGGATCGGCCATCAGTTTCTCGACCGACTCGTCCGCCGTGAACCGCCGCGGCTGACCTGTCGCCTTTACGACGTATGCGGTGTCCTCGCCAATGTTGAAGGAACTCGTGAGCACGAAGCCGTCTGCCGACACGACCAGCCCCGTGGCGGGCCCGGACGGCCGGCGGAGGAGTTGGTTGACATCGAGCGTGCGGGCCCGAGTGGCGAAGGCCGCGAACTGCTTCCTCCGCTCCGGCGGCGGAAGCTTGTCCCAGCCATTGAGGCGGCGGCGGTACTCGTCCCACGAATCCCGCGGCAGCCGTTCGGGTGGCCAGGTCCGCTCGACCTCCACCGCCACGAGGAACGGGGCGACCGCCGCCGCGGCCCTGCTCAGGCCCGCCAGAGGCGGCTGGCTCGATGGCGGCTCGGCGGCATCGACAGTGGTCTGCACATCGCCTGACTTCAGCGGCGCGAACTTCTCAAGGAGGATCGCCATCGGCACGGCCACTCCCTGCCACCGTCGCGGCGACACCGCGACCGTGATCACGCCAACGACGCGGCCGGCCGCATCGACGAGCGGGCCGCCATCGGAGCCCGGATTGACCGCCGCGGTCGTCTCGATCACACGGCCGGCGAAGGCTGCTTCGGGCTGCTTCTCAACGTCGTAGAGGCCGCTGACGACGCCGCGGCTGAACGACGCCCGGCCGTTGGCAAGCATCACGTCGTCCACGTCGCCGGCCGTGAAGGCAACGTCGCCGATCGCCGGCAGGCTGCTGGCCAGAGTGAGTGCCGGCAGCGGCTCCTCGACGGCCACCTTCAGGAGTGTTAACGAGAGCGACTCGTCGGCGGCCACGACCGACGCGGGCCGCCGTTGAAAGCCTGGCAAGAGCACGGTGATGTCGGTCGCCCCGACGGGCACGACGCTGGCGGTCGTGATGACGTGGCCGTCCGGCGACACCACGAACCCCGATCCGGAGAATGAGCCCCCCTCAATCCGGCACGACACGCTCACGGTGCAGGCGAGCACGCGATCGGCGATGGCGTGGATGTCGTCGGCACGGGCTGCGCCAGAGACGATCACCGTCATGCCGGCCACGGCCAGCCAGAGGATCGGCGATCTGGCGCACACAGCGGTCCGATGTCCCATAGACGCGAGTGTATGCCACCACCCAAACGGGAGGAAACGAGCATGTGGCCGTCAGCCGGGGGGCGTGGCCGCGGTTGCGACCCGCGGGCGCGAGCCGTACAACAACAACACTGGTTGATTCTCGATTTTGGTTCAGATTCCTGGATTCCATTGGAGGGTGTTCATGGCTGCGTCAGCGAAGGGAACGGCGATCCTGCCCGAGGCAAAGAATGTCGGTGGCGCGCTCGACCGGGCGCTCGACGCCGGCAAGGGCATCCTCCGTCTCTCCCCCACCTGGGTGCCGCGGAGCTTCCTCCACCCCGGCAAGCGGGTCCGCCTCCATCCCGACGACTACTACGCCTACGGCCTCGACCGGGGCGGCATCGACGAGCGGTGGTTTGCCAGCACCACCGAGGCCGCCAACGAGGGCCGCGTGCCCGACGAGGGGCTTTCTTGGTGCGTGTTCGGCGGTGAGCGATTCATGCTCCGTGACGCGGTGAGCGAGGGGGGCGCAAAGCTCGTCGGGAAGGCGATCTGGGATCGCTACAAGAAGTGGCCCGTGTACTCGAAGTTCTTCGACAACATGGGGCCGATCCCGCACCACATGCACCAGTCGTTCGACGATGCCAAACTCGTCGGGCATGAAGGCAAGCCCGAGAGCTACTACTTTCCGCCGCAGTACAACAACTGCGACAACAACTTCCCCTACACATTCATGGGGCTCGAGCCGGGCACCACGAAGGAAGATGTCCGCCGCTGCCTCGAGAACTGGAACCGTGGCGACAACGGGATCATCGACCTCGCGAAGGCCTACCGGCTCAAGCGCGGCACCGGCTGGCTGATCCCGCCGGGTGTGTTGCATGCTCCGGGCTCACTGCTCACCTACGAGCCCCAGTGGGGCAGCGACGTGTTTGCGATGTTCCAGTCGCTCGTCGAGGGGCGGGCAGTGCCCTGGAGCCTGCTGGTCAAGGATATGCCCAAGGAGAAGCATCAGGACCTCGACTTCATCATCGGTCAGCTCGACTGGGAGAAGAACGTCGACACCCACTTTAAGGAAGCGAACTACCTTGAGCCGATCCTCGACGAGAAACGTTCGGCCGGCGGAGCTCACGACCGCTGGATTGTGTACGGCCAGGTGGACGGCCGGCAGCTCTTCAGCGCGAAGGAACTCACGCTCGAGCCGGGCGCGAGCATGACCGTGAAAGACTCGGGCGCGAGTGGCTGGATCACGGTGCAGGGCGAGGGCACGGTCGGCGTCCACGACGTGGCCACGCCGACGTTGATCCGCTTCGGCCAGATGACGGCCGACGAACTCTTCATCTCGGCCGATGCCGCGGCGGCCGGCTACACGGTGAAGAACACCGGCCCCGGCCCGCTTGTCTCGCTCCGCTACTTCGGCCCGGATGTCCACTCCGACCTGCCCATGCACGGACGCAAGGCATGATGCTTTCAGAGCCCAGCACCGCGAAACGGGCTGCCCGTGCCAATCGAGACGGCGTTGCTGGCCAGCGAAGCCAGGATGGCGAAGCGCAGCCAGCATCGAGAGAGCGAAGGCCAGGATGGCCGCAGCGAACGTCCGGCGAGATGGCACGGGCAGCCCCGGCACATCTCGCGTGATCTCGCAACCTGAACGAAGCCCCTACGAGGACCTCACGCAGATGCCCCACTCCGCCCCCAAGCTTCACAACGCCATGTGGCCCGGCCTCGTTGGCAAGGGCACCGACGCCGGCCAGGAGCCGCCGATCTCGCTCGAGCGGATGCTCGAACTCACCGCCGCGGCGACTGTGAACGGCCAGAAGTTCGACGGCATCGACTACTTCCTCTTCCTGCCGCACACGAACCCCGAGGCGAGCGATTCGGAACTCGTGCAGATCGCCGACACGATCGCCAAACACGGCTTCTCGGTCGGCTCGCTGGTGGCCCCGGTGTGGCCGGGCACCGTGGGTGACTCGGCGATGGGCGACGCGGCCGCCCGGGAGAAGTTTCTCTCGGCCGTGAAGATGGCCTGCCGGATCGCAAAGGTGTTTGAGCGGCAGGGCGTGCGGAAGTACGGCGTGATCCGTATCGACTCGGCCGAGTTTGGCGTGGCGAAGTGGCGGGAAAACCCCAAAGCCAACACCGTGAAGATCGCCGAGACCTTCCGCGAGGCGGCGAAGATCGCGAAAGACAACGGCCAGCGACTGGCTGCCGAGGGGGAGATCTGCTGGGCGGGCATGCACTCCTGGAAAGACATGCTCGACCTGCTCGAGGAGGTTGGGATGCCCGAGGCGCTCGGCTTCCAGGCTGACCTCGCCCACACCTACCTCTACCTGCTCGGCTACAACGCCCCGGAGCACGCCCTCGTGAAGCCGGGCTACACCGACGCCGAGTTCTGGCCCGCCTACGAGGCGATGGTCGAGAAACTCCGGCCGTGGACGTACGACTTCCACGTGGCCCAGAACGACGGCCAGGTGCACGGTGCGGGGTCGCACGACAAGACGGGCAAGCACTGCCCGGCCGACGACCCTAACGGCAAACTCGACATCGTGAAGTGCTCGGGCTACTGGCTCAAGGATGCCGCCGATCGTGGCATCCACCACATCTGCTGGGACGGCTGCATGTTCCCCAATGCCACGCTCGAAAATCCAAACACCTGGAACACCATTCTCAAGACCATGATCGCCGTCCGCGACGCCCACGGCTGGGCGTGATCGACAACTATTTCCACTTTCTTTTGCTCTGAAACGGAGCCTGTCACAGAGAATCGTCCTTCGCATGATCCATCCTGCTCCTGATTGAGGGGCACATCGTTGGACGAGGCGAGGGAATCGGCAAACGCTCGAGGAGCCTTGGGCGTATCCTCGCCCCGGCGACGAGACTTTTGCCGTTCCCGAGCCGGCTTACTTCGCACAACCCTGAACACTCCTGAACACTCGAGGATCCCACCATGGCTAAGCAACTCCGCATCGGCATGATTGGCTACGGCTTCATGGGCCGCGCCCACTCCAATGGCTACAACCGCGTCAAAGACTTTTTCGACCTGGAGTACTTGCCGGTGCTGCAGGCGGTGGCGGCCCGTGATGCCGGCAAGGCGCAGGCGTTCGCCGACCGCTGGGGCTACAAGCGGGTTGAGACCGACTGGCGGAAGCTGGTCGCGGCTGACGACATCGACGCGATCGATATCTGCACGCCCAACAACCTCCACGCCGAGATCGCGATTGAGGCGGCGAAGCACGGCAAGGCGATCCTCTGTGAGAAGCCGCTGTCGATGAACGTGGCCGAAGGAGAGCGGATGTGCGAGGCAGTCGAGAAGGCCGGCGTGCCCAACACCGTCTGGTACAACTACCGCCGCATGCCGGCGGTGACGTTCGCCAAGCAGATCATCGACTCTGGCGCCCTCGGTCGCGTGTTCCACTACCGGGCCGAGTTTCTCCAGGACTGGACGATCAACGCCGACCTGCCACAGGGGGGTGCGGCCCTCTGGCGGCTCGACGCAGCCGCCGCCGGCAGTGGCGTGACCGGTGACCTGCTCGCCCACTGCATCGACACCGCGATCTGGCTCAACGGCCAGGTGGCCGACGTCACGGCGATGACCGAGACGTTTGTGAAGGAGCGGAAGCACCAGCTCACCGGGAAGGTCGAGAAGGTGGGTATCGACGACGCCTGCTCGTTCCTCTGCCACTTCAAGAATGGCTCGCTGGGGCTCTTCGAGAGCACGCGGTATGCCCGAGGCCACAAGGCGCTCTACACGTTCGAGATCAACGGCGAGAACATGAGCCTCAAGTGGGACCTCCACGATCTGCACCGCCTGCAGGTGTTTGACTACAAGGACGAGGGCCCGATGCGGGGCTGGAAGAGCGTCCACGTGACCGACAGCGACCATCCCTACATGGACAAGTGGTGGGTGCCGGGCCTGGCGATCGGCTACGAGCATTCGTTCGTCCATCAGGTGGCCGACTTTCTCGAGGCCTACGCAAAGAAAAAGCCTTGCGTTCCCACGTTCCGCGACGCGCTCGAGACCCAGAAGGTCTGCGACGCCGTGCTCGCAAGCGCCCAGAGCCACCGGTGGGCGAAGGTCTCCTGACAACGTGAGCGTCCGTCGGGGCGTCGCGACTGCGATCCTCGCCCTCGTGGCGGCGGCCGTGATGCTCGCCGTGCGTCCAATGCGTTACGAGGTCGATGGGCTCTCGATGGCGCCGGGCCTGATGCCGGGCGATGTCGTGGCCACGGGCTGGCTGCCGGCGGCCGACCGAGATCGTCGTCCACGGCGGTTCGAACGCTGGATCGTCAACGCGGCCGACGGCACCGCCACGATCAAGCGAGTGGCCGGTCTGCCGAACGAGATGGTGGAGATCCGTGACGGCGACCTGCTCGTGGACGGCGAGGTCGTGCTGAAGGACCCGGCCGATCTTGGTGAGGTGGCGCTGCTCGTCAACGTGCCGATCAACCACGGTGAAGGCCAGGTGTGGATGCCGCCCGTCGATGTGCTCGACGATGCTACCTTTGCCACCGAGGTGAACCGCTCGCTCGAATCGGTTCGCGATCTGGGAATCGTGGCGGTCGTCAGCGCGGGCCCGGCCGGCTCGAGAGCACACGTTGCCGTGGGTGATGCCCGGATCACGTGGCGGCTGCCCGCTGGGGTTCGCTGCCAGCTGATCGCTGGCCGGCTCGACGGCCGGCTTGTGGCGGTCGCATGGATCGATCGCGACGCAGCGCCCGCCGACGACCGCCGCAGCGCCCTGCCCAATCGCGCTCCGGCGTCCTGGACGGTAGCTGTGCCATGGCCGCAGGGCATGGCTGGGCCCACGGAGGCCGGCTGCTCGGTGAGCGTTGATGCGGGAGGGAAGGTGGAGCGAATCGCCGCCTGGCGCGACATCCACTACCGCCCGAGGATTGATGAGTCGACCAGGTGGCAGCTCGACGCAGACTCGTTCCTCGTCCTGGGTGACTTCCCGACCGGCAGTATTGATTCGCGTGCTTGGGGGCCACGGCCGAGGCACGCGCTGCGGCACCGGGCCGCCTCGCAACGCTGAGTCGTACGGGCCGCCCGTGATCCTGAGGCGTCGTCGCGTTATCCGCAGCCGGCCGGTGACATGCTCGGCGCCGGCGGGACTTGTGAGTTCTCTGCTCAAACGCTTCGGAGCAACCGCCGCGGGGCACAAGTCTCACCGGCTTCTGCGCGTGCCTCCGATCCGGCTGCTCCCCTTTCCGGAATCACATGAGAGCCCAAGGCGAACCTGGAACACACACAGGTTGACAACCTGTGCTACGAGAGGCCGCGAGGGGCTGCCCGTGCCCGAGAGCCGGCGTTGCTTCCGACGCGCAGCCAGGATGGCGAAGCGGAGGAAGCATCGAGCGAGCGAAGGCCTGGAGGGCCGAAGTGAGCGTCCGGCGACGGGCACGGGTAGCCCCGAGCCCAAGGCGAACCTGGAACACACACAGGTTGACAACCTGTGCTACGAGAGCCGGCGAGGGATCACGTATGACCCGGTCAGTCCGCCGGCTTGGGGAAACAGCGGTCGGCCTCGGTGAGCACCGCGAGTCGATCCGCCCGGTGGGCCAGCCGCTCCACGATTTCCGGGCTGCCGGCGTACCCGAACTCGAGTTCCTCGACCACCTCCTCGCTGAGGTTCGAGAGGAGCACCAGTCGACGGTCGTCGATCGCCCGGGCGAATAGTCTCGTGAGCAGGGCGTCGGTGATCAGCGTCCGATCACCGCTGGCGACCGCCTCATGCACGAGCCCTTCGAGCGGCGCACCCTGCCGCCAGCGGGTGAAGACCAGGCCCGCCGGCTCGATGTCGCGGCAGGCCACGACGATCGTGGCTCCGGCCCGCGTGACCCGCGCCGCAGCAGCGGCCGCGTGGACGATTGCGGAGAAGCCACCGTCGGGATCGGAGAGCGATGCCACCGCGACGTCAGCCACGGGGTCGATTCCAGGAC
>CAMBSN010000053.1 GCA_945870505.1 Candidatus Kuenenia stuttgartensis
CCACCACCTCGCCGGCGGCTCTGCGGTATCGCGGCATCCTGCCACTGGCGGCCTCGCTCGACGCGGAGGCAGCGGCAGAGACCTGTGAGGTGGTCGTCGCCGACACCCGGCCGCGGATGCTCGCCTTGCCGCTGGCCCTGCCGGAGTGGCGGGCCGGTGGTGGCGGGGATCTGCACGCCGACTCGGGCACGCTCGTGCTCTCGCAGGAGGGCTCAAACCGGCTCTACGCACCGATCTGGCTCGACTGCGACGCCCGTCGCATCGGCCGGCCCCTCACCTGGCGGCAGCTCACTGTGGCCGACACCCGGATCATCCTTCCCCGCCACCAGGCGGCCGGCTTCCGGGTGCAGGCGGGGCTCGACCAGTGGCTCGTCTACCGAGCGCTCGACGCCGCCAGAAACCGCACCGTGCTTGGCTGCAACGTGTCGTGCGAGTTTCTCGTGGGGCGGGTACGGAAGAGCGGTGAGATTGCCCGGACCCTCGAGATCCAGTGAAGTTTTTATTTGTGGACGCCTCCTTGCGGGACCGTTGCCTCGCCAATCTTGCAGCGGTCCGCGATCGCATTGCGGACGCCTGCCGCCGTGCTGGCCGGTCTGCGGATGACGTCCGGCTGATCGCCGTCACGAAGTATGTCGACCCGACGATCACGCGACTGGTGGCCGAGTGTGGCTGCCTCGACCTCGCGGAGAGCCGGCCGCAGCAGGTCTGGGAAAAAGCTGCGGCCATGACCGACATGGGGCCACTGATCCGCTGGCACGTAGTGGGGCACCTGCAGCGGAACAAGGTGCGACGGACGTTACCGGTCGTCTCGCTGATTCACACGCTCGACAGCGAGCGGCTGCTGGCCAGCCTCGAGGCAGAGGCCGCGATCACCGGTCAGCCATGCAACGTGCTGGTGGAGGTGAACCTGTCGCCCGACGCAGCACGATCGGGAGCCGCCCCTCCTGACGTGCCGGCACTGGTCGCTGCCACGGTGCGTTCGCCACACGTCAGGCTGCGTGGACTGATGGGGATGGCACGTCACCCGGATTCGCCGGCAGCCGATGCCCGCCGCGATTTTGCTCAGCTCCGGGAACTCCGCGACCGGCTCGAGGCCGACATGCCGGCGGAAGCCCTCCGGGAACTGTCGATGGGCATGAGCGGCGATTTCGAGGCAGCGATCCTCGAGGGCTCGACCATGCTGCGGATCGGGTCGGCTCTGTTCGAAGGGCTTGTTTAATCCGGGTCACACGTGATCCTCGCGCGTTGGAGGGCCACCGCAGCCGGCCGGCGACATGCTCGGCGCCGGCGGGACGGGTGAGTTCTCGGCTCAAACGCTCCGGAGCGACCGCGGCGGGGCACACGTCTCACCGGCTTCTGCGCGTGCCTCCGATCCGGCTGCTCCCCCTTCCGGAATCGCACATGCCAGCGATGATGCCGCGAGCCCAACGGGAACCGGGAAGACACACAGGTTGAAAACCTGTGCTACGAGAAGAGGCAGCGAGGGGCTGCCCGTGCCCAGGAGCCGGCCTTGCTTTCTCCGCGAAGCCAGGATGGCGAAGCGGAGAAAGCATCGAGCGAGCGAAGGGCAGAATGCTGGGAGCCGGGCCGCGCCCGGCGACCGTAAGCCGGAGCCGACGCCGGGACGGCGGCGACAGCGCGACAGTCGCATGGCCGTAGTGAGTGTCCGGCGACGGGCATGGGCAGCCCCGAGCCTGATACACGCGCGAGCATCAAGTGTGAGCCGTAAACTTTGGGTTTCCCATGAGTTTTGCGCGGCAGGCTTGATGCACCCGCGGCCATACGGCCGGTCGGCTGTCATGCGCTACGCTGCGGAACGCGAGGATTACCTGTGATGCGGATACGGATCGCAGGTTTTCAACCTGCGGTACACAAGGCACAGGTTGACAACCTGTGCTACTTGCCACGCATCGTTCAAGCTCAAGGCCGTGAGGCGAACCGCCCTCAGGCTCAGCTCGCCGGGGCCACGATGGCCCGGCGTGTAGGCTGCGTCGCAGGATGCGACGCCCTCAGGCTCAGCTCGCCGGGGCCACGATGGCCCGGCGAGCGTGTATTCAGTCGAAGCGCACCTCGAGGATCTCCAGCTTCATCGTCCCCGCCGGCACGTCGATCGCCACCTTCTCACCCACCTTCTTCCCCAAGAGGCCCTGAGCCAGCGGGCTCGCCACGTTGATCCGGCCGGCGTCGAAATCCTCCTCGCCAGCGCCGACGAGCACGTAGCTCTCCTCGTCGCCGAACTTCAGGTCCTTCACCACCACCGTGGCCCCGAACACGACCTCGTTGGTCGCCTCCTTGGCCCGCTCGACAATGACCGCCCGGGCGAGTTTGTCACGGAGCATGTTGATCTTTGCCTGCAGCATTCCCTGGCTCTCGCGAGCGCCGTGATACTCGGCATTCTCGCTAAGGTCGCCCTCGCTGCGTGCGGCCGCAACGCGCTGGGCGAGCGCGGGCATGTCGACCGTTTCGAAATGATCGACCTCGGCCTTGAGCTTGTCGTAACCGGCACGCGTCATGGGAATGCGATCAGACATATCAATCTCCTGGAGGACTCGCGAACCGCCTGCGGTCCGCAGTGACGCCGTCAGGCCGACGTCGACGACTCGGGCAAGTAGAGAAGGCGGCCACAACTCCGGCAGATGATGATCCTGCCGAGCAACACATCCGAGAGCATGTTGCCCGTGAGTTGCTGATAGCATCCGCCACAGGTCTGGCCGTCGACGGTGGACATTCCGTCGGCTCCCTTTTGCTTGACGACGCGGTCGTATTTCTCACGAACATCGTCGGCGAGATCCTTTTCCGCTGTCTGAAGGTCGCCTCGGATCCGGGCCACTTCAGCCTCGAGTCGACCGCTCTCCGCCTTCACTTTTGTGTCGGCCTCGGCGAGGAGTTTTTTCGCTGTCTCGATTTCGGCCTCGGCAGCGGGCACGGCGGGCTTGAGCACGTCGATCCGTTCGAGCGCCTCGAGAATCTCATCCTCGAGCACCTTGGTCGCCATCCGGTCGGCGGCGATCTGGTCGCCGAGGGTCTGGTATTCGCGGTTGGTCTTGCTGGCGTTGAGCTTGGCTTCGAGATCGGCGATTTTCGTCTCGGCTGACTTGAGCTGAAGCTGCTTTTGATCGGCAGCGAGCTTTGCCTTTTTCACGTCGTCGGCCGCAGCGGCTTTCTTGGCCTCGGCAGCCTGTACCTGCCGGGTGCGAGCGGCGACGGCGCGCGGACCAGCGGCGAGTTGCTCCGCCAGATCCGCCAACTGGCGGTGCATGCGGTGGAGGGTGCGGAGCGTTCCGGCGGCGATGGCGACGGTCATGCGGAGTGGTCTCGTGGCGGGGCGACTTCCCGCCCGTGGCCGGGAGTTTACCAGACGCGAGGACCGGTAAAAGCCGCGGGCCGGACGCCCCAAGGGCGTCCGGCCCGCTGATGCCGGGGGTTCGCGGTCTGGTCAGCCGATCGACGGCTCGATGAAGTTTTCCAACTGCCGGGCGCGAACCGGGTGCTGGAGTTTCTTCACCGCCTTGGCTTCGATCTGCCGGACCCGCTCACGGGTGACGCGGAAGATCCGGCCCACCTCCTCGAGCGTGTAGGTGTAGCCGTCGGTGAGCCCATACCGCAGCCGCACGATCTCCCGCTCGCGGTACGTCAGGGTTTTGAGCAGCGACTCAATCTTGTCGCGGAGCAGCCCGTGGGTCGTGGAGGTGGTCGGACTGGCAACCCCGACGTCCTCAACGAACTCACTGAAACTCGCGTCTTCGCTCTCACCGACGGGGCGGTCGAGACTCATGGGCTGGCGGCCCATTTCCAAAACCCGCCGCGCTTCTTCGAGCGGCACCCCTGCGGCTTCAGCGATCTCCTCCGGGAAGGGCTCACGGCCGAGTTCGTGGAGCAGCTTTTTCGCCATCGTCCGCAGCTTGGAGAGGACGTCGATCATGTGTACCGGGATGCGGATCGTACGAGCCTGATCGGCGATGGCCCGTGTGATTGCCTGGCGGATCCACCACGTGGCATACGTGGAAAACTTGAACCCGCGGCGATACTCGTACTTGTCGACCGCCCGCATCAGGCCGGTGTTGCCCTCTTGGATGAGGTCGAGGAACGACAGCCCACGATTGCGATACTTCTTTGCAATCGAGACGACGAGCCGGAGGTTCGAGGCGGAGAGGTTCCGCTTCGCCGCCTCGTACTCCACCTTCAGCTTTTCGAGCATCTGCACGCGGGTGCGGAGCGACCGCGGGCTCTCGAGCGTGGTGAGCATCAGGTCGCGGAGCTCCTTCCGCATGTCGGCGCGGTCGTCGCAGGAGAGGTTCCCCGCCTTCATGGCCCGCAGGTCGGCCTGGAGACGATCCATCCGCGACGACATCCCGCGGAGAATCTTCACCAGTGGCTGCACCCGGCGGGTCCGGAGGCTGAGCTCCTCGACGAGGTGGAGCGACTTCACGCGAAGCCGGCGGAATCGCACGCGGGCGGCACGAACATCTTCGGCGGTCGTCTGCGTGCTGATCAGCTTGCGAAACTCCACGCGGCTCTCAGCCATCAGGTGGTCAAGCGTCGTCAGGTTGTGCGGCATCCGCGCCTGAATCTGCTCCTTCGTGAGCCGCTCGGTGAGCGACACTTTGATCGTGCGATCGAAGGGAAGCTTCGACTCGTGCACCTTGCGAAGCGTGTCGACGGTGGCCTGCAGCGAGTAGGCACACCCGAGGATCGCCCGCCGAAACCGCTTTCGCGTCACTTCGATCCGCTTGGCAAGCGAGATCTCCTCCCGCCGCGACAAGAGCGGGATCTCCGCCATCTGGGCGAGGTACATCCGGATCGGGTCGTTGGCCGCGTTCGACGGGGGCGTGGTGGTCGCCTCGTCGCGGCGCGGCTGCGGGGCCGGGGCCGACGCGACAAAGAGGTTGCGGGTGGAGCCTGTCCGTGGCTCCGGTGGTGTGTCGACGAGCTCGATCCCGCGCTCCTCGAGGGCCACGAGCAAGGTGTCGATCTTTTCGGGGTCAACGGCCTCGTCGGGGAGGTAAGCATTGACCTGATCGAACGTCAGGTAGCCGAGTTCACGGCCAAGCTGGATGAGGGTGGACAGTTCGGCATCGCCGTGGCCCGCAGCGGGCTTCGGTGGAGCGGCCTGCGGCAGGCCGAGGTCGGACGAGGGTACACGGTTCTTCATGCGTTGGTTCTCCTTGACCATCCTATCTCGCTCGCCGGCCGCCCCCCGATTCGACGGTGGAGATCCCGTCGAATCGACTGCAGCGACGAGTTGGACGCCCTCACCCCTCCTTGGGTTTGGATGCGTCCGGTACGGTGCACGGTGCGATCCCGTCCGGCATCCCCTGCGCGGCCCGCCGCTCGGAGAGCAGCCGCTCGAGGATTTCGGCCTCGGATCGTGAATCAAGCCGGTTTGTCTTCAGCGCCCGAGCCGCGACGTGCGCCTGCCGTTCGGCGGCGCGGCGTCGCAGGGCCTCAGTGAAGTGGCCGACCCGCTCCTGCGGGTCGAGGCCGACCCGCGCCGCGCCCGACTCATCGACGGCGACGAGCAGGCTTTGCAGCGCAGGATCAACGAGTTCGAGGAGGAGGTCGGCGAGTGCGACGCTGCGGCCCGAGGCGTGCAGGCGTCCAGCGGTTTCGATCACCGTCCGGCAGGCGGGCGTTTCGATGTCGGCGGGCGTGACTTCGCGGATGATCAGGCCGACGCTGTCGGGCACCCCAACGAGCACCTCGAGCACCTCGCGATCCCACGCCGGCAGGCGGGTGGGACGGATCTGGTCGCCGGCGTCTGCGGCACCGGTGGTCGGGGCGTTGCCGCGGACCTCCAGCATCCGCGTCCGCAGCACATCGCGAGACAGCCCGAAGCGGCGGGCGAGTCGCCCGAGGACCTGGTCTTCGCGAAGCCGGGCCTGCGAGCCGACAAGACTCGAGCGACCGGCTGCGGCTGCGAGGGCCTTGAGGACACTTTCCACCGATGCCAGGGCGGCATCATCGCCGGCGTCGGCTGCCAGGCCCGCCAGCACCTCGTCCATCCGGTAGTCGAGCGGGTCGCAGGCCTCAGCCACGAGGGCCTCGAACGCGTCGCGGCCCTGCTCGAGGATCAAGTCGCAGGGGTCGACGCCGGAGGGCATCCTTGCAATCCGCACATCAATCGGCTCCGCGAGGAGCACCTCAAGCACCTCGTTGGCCCGACGGCGGCCTGCGTCATCGCCATCGAGCACGAGCACGATCCGATCGGCATAGCGCCGGAGGAGCTTGGCGTGCCGCTCGCCGAGCGCCGTGCCAAGCACAGCGACCACGTCGTCGATGCCAGCCTGCCGGGCGGCGAGGCAGTCGGTGTAGCCCTCCACCACAATCGCCCGACGCGACGTCGCCATCGCCTCGCGGGCGGTGTCGAGTCCGTAGAGCATGGAACTCTTGGAGAACAGCGGCGTCTCGGGAGAGTTGATGTATTTCGCGGAGTCGGGGCGGTCGCCCGGGAGTACGCGGCCGCCGAAGGCCACGCACCGGCCCTGGGGATCGCGGATGGGGAACATCACGCGGCCACGGAAGCGGTCGTAGTGGCCCGAACGGTCGTCCCGCTCGATCACGAGTCCGGCTTTCACCAGGTCGTCGCGTCCGATGCCGGCCGCCACCGACTGCCGCAGCAGCCAGTCCCAGGACTGTGGGGCAAACCCGATGTGAAAGCGGTCGATCGTGGCCGGCGAGAGGCCGCGGGAGTGAAGGTAGTCGCGAGCGGCAGCCGCCTCGGGTGACGAACGGAGGAAGTCACGGAAACGGTCGGCGGCCCAGGCTTGGACCGTTCGAAGCGTCGCCTTGTCGTCAGCGGGCAGGCCGCCCCGTCCACGGGGCAACTCGATTCCGGCCCGATCGGCCAGCTGCTCGAGCGCCTCGCGGAACTCGACCTTCTCCATCCGCATCACGAACGAGAACACATCGCCACCGATATCGCATACCCAACAGCGGTACGTCTGCCGATCCGGATTGACCTGGAGGCTGGGGCGACCGTCGTCGTGCCACGGGCAGAGCCCTGTCATGGCCTTGCCCTGCCGCCGCAGGGAGATGTATGAGCCGATGACGTCCACGATGTCGATGGCCTCGCGCACCCGTTCCTTGACGTCGTCCCGCGGCGGCGATGGGGGCTGGATCGGCACGAATCGGGCCTCGAAACGCAGGGGGGAACCAGGTGGCTCTCAGGTGACCGTAAACTATGCCTGGTCAAAATCCCGGTCAACGCCAGGAAATGCCTCCGCATTCCGCCCAGTTTGCCTGTCCGAGGGGTGGCGACGATGAATCGGCGGTGATCTACCGCTTCTGGGCCGATTTGCGGAAGCGGGGGTCCTTCTTGAGGCCTCGCGAGAGCACGTAGGCCACGAGGTCGAGCACCTCGTCCTCATTGAACTGGTCGAGGAGACCAGCGGGCATGAGCGACGTAGCCGACTGGTGGATCTCCTCGATGTTCGAGCGCTGGATTTCCACCACCTTCGTCGCGTCTTCAGGGTCGGTGACCATCGTGATCCGCTCGGGCGACTCCGCCACGATCCGACCGGTGAAGACCTGGCCGTCTGCAGTCTGGACAACGCTGGCCCGATACTGATCGGAGACGACGAGGCTTGGTTCGACGATGGCCTCGACAACGTCCTTGACCCGGAATCGCCCACCAGCCTGCGTCAGGTCGGGACCAGTCGAGCCCCCACTCCCCGAGAAGCGGTGGCAGACAATGCAACGAGCCGCAGCGAATGTCCGTTCTCCGTGTGCGAAGTTGCGACTGCCGGGCTTGAGGCCGTCATTGGCGGCTTCGAGGACGTCCGCGACCGTCCACTTCCTGCCCGGGCCCTCCGGCTTCGGCAGCGGTGGGGGCACGTAAGGCTTGCGGAGCCCGCTCGCCTCCAGCGCAAGCTTTTCGGTGTCGGTGAGCCCATCAAGGCTCTCGGCCTCGATGTTCGAGAGGAACTTCTGGAAGCTGTTGCCCCCGCCCCACTCCCGGCTTCGGGTGAACCAGTCGAGGTAGGCCCGCCGGTCGTCTACCGACCACAACTCCTTCTCCTTCACCGACCGAAGGACGTAGGCATAGTGGATCTGGATCAGGTCGGAGCGACGCTCGAGCGATGTGCGGACGGCCGACCCATAGCCGGCATTACGCTCCACGAGTCGGCGAAGATCGTCTTCATCCGGAGCAAGATTGGTCACGTCGGCCGAGCCGGTGGGTGCAGCGAGCAGGCCCACGAGCTGCGACACGATTCCGGGTGCTCGAACGGCAACGAGCAGGCTGGCCAGTTCGCGATCGAGATCAAACGAGCCGGATGGGAAAAACGGGGCGACTTTCTCCGCGATCCGAAGCTTCACCTCTGCGGAGGGATCGCCGAGCCGCACGATCGCCAGCTCGCAGGCCCGGGCGAGGTCGATGCGGCCCGCGTCATCGAGCGCATCAGGATCGATGGCCTCGAGGGCGGCGAAGACCGCCGACTGATCCGCCGGCTCGCCCTGCCGCGCCACGGCGAGCGCGGCGGCGATGCGGCCCAGCGGATCGCTCACCGCGAGCGCCTTGTCCCGCCACAACTCGATTGGCTGGTGCTCGAGGGCAACCCGAGCGGCATAGCGGATGAAGCGGTCGGGATGGGAAAGGTGCGGGATCGACTTCGCGACAGCGGCGGCCGGATCCGCGACCCGGCGGTGGTACTCCTCGAGATCAATCCGCAGCCGCCGGTCGGTGGCCCCCGCGGGATCGCGGGCGTCGACGGCGGCGGTCGATTCCGTGCCCGTATACCGCACGCGAAAGAGTTCGCTGTCACCTCCGCGGCCACCAACGGTGAAGTAGAGGCAGCCATCGGGAGCCACCGTGGCGTCGGTCAGGGGAAGGGGAGTCCGGGTAAGAAATTCTTCCTTCCTCCCAGCGTAGGTGGAGCCGTGGGGTTCGAGATGGATCGCGTACATCGTTCCGAAGGTCCAGTCGCAGGCGAACAGCGCCTTCTGATACTCCGGCGGAAACGCCGTCCCGTAGCCAAACGTCACGCCCACGGGCGAACCCGGGCCGATGTCGACCAGCGGTGGCAGGCTATCGGGATAGCAGGCTGGCCAGTTGGCGGAGCCGCTGCGCCAGCCCAGTTCGCTGCCACTGGTTGCGTGGTTGATCCGCGTGGGGCGGTACCAGGGCATACCGAAGTCCCACTCCATGTCGGAGTCGTAGACAAACAGTTCGCCGTCCGCGTTCAACGCCATGTCGTAGGCATTCCGGTAGCCAGCCGTCCAAACTTCCCACTCCTTCCCGTCACGACCGGTGCTCACGACGTAGCCACCTGGTGCAAGGATGCCGACGGCGTGGCCGTTGGCGTCCCACATCCGTGGGATGATTTGATCCTCGTCCCAGTTGGCGGGGAGGCGGCTGGCGGCGGCGGCCGGCAGCGACGTCCGACGTTGGTTGGGCCGCACGCCTCCCATGGTCTGCGGCTCGGTGATGTTGGTCACCTCGAACGGCAGTTTTGTGTGATTGCCACAGATCACAAACAGCCGTTGGTGGTCGGGTGACAGCAGGATCGCGTGTGGGCCGTGCTCGCCTCCGCCGTCAAAATCGCGAAGTTTCTCGACGTGATCCGGCATGTCGTCGCCGTCGGAGTCGGTGACGCGGTAGAGCCCGCTGCCAGGGCCACCGTTGCAGACCACATACAGGGCGTCGAAGGCCCAGAGCAGCCCCTGCGCGGCAGTGACCGGTACTGGAATCCTCTCAACTTTCGTGACGCCTGAGCCGTCGGGTGGTGCGGGCGTGATTCGCACGAGCCCTTTGTCGCCCTGATCGCTGGCGATGAGCCGCCCCTTGGGGTCGGTAGCGAGGCAGACCCACGATCCCAGTTCGTCCCTCGGCACGACGAAGAGGCGTTCGACGACGAATCCCGCTGGAACGCTGAACGGTGCCCCGAGGTCGCCGGCCGCAGGTGCCTCAGCGTCGTTGCCGGCTTCGCGAACTGGCATGGTCGCGACCGGCTGTTCCCAGAGTGTGCGGCCGGGCTCCGCTGCGTTCGCCAGCATTCCAGCGATACACACGACAACGGCCGCGATCAGTCCAAAGCGACGAAGCATGGTCCTTGGTCTCGCCTCCGTCACGACAGCAGCCGATCGACGCTTTCCAGCAGCCGGTCCATGGCGAACGGTTTGCGGATGTAATCGTCGACGCCGAGCATCTCGGCATAGGCCTTGTGACGGCTTCCCTCGTTGGCGGTGATCATGATCACTCGCATTGGATTCGGCCGGCTGCGGCGGAGCTTTTCCAGCACCAAAAATCCGCTCCGCTTCGGCATCATCATGTCGAGCACGACGAGGTCGGGCTCCTCACCCTCGGCGAGCACAAGGCCCTGGTTGCCGTCGCGGGCAACGAGAATCTGGTAACCCCGCGACTCGAGCACGGTTCGCATCGACTCGACGATCTCCGCGTCATCATCGACGAGCAGGATTCGCTTACCGGCCTTCGCGGCGGGGGCGGCAGCCGACTCCTCAGCCCTCTCGGCCTCGGCTCCTCCTGCCCGCGCGACTTTTTTTGCTGCCTTTTTGACTGCCATGATCCGAGCGTCCTGGTATTCGTGAGCCACCGATCGCGACGAGATCAGATCGTATCACGCGACCGTTTCGGGAGCCAACGCACGTCGCATGAGCCGCTGTCCGCCAAGGCAGCAGGCCGCGCCAATCAGGCCCACCGCGGCACCGCAGGCGACGTCGCTCGGATAATGGGCCGACGTCACCACCCGCTGGGTGGCCGTCGCGGCAGCGAGCATCGCGAACAATGGCCATCCGTGCGGATACCGCCACGTCAGCGCGGCGGCGAGGCCAGCGGCCACGGCAGAATGGCCCGAAGGAAAGCTCATCAGGTCGGCGGCGTGCGGCTTTTCGACCGCCAGCGACGCATCGCCGAATGTGCCGAGCCACGACGCCACACCCGCCAGATCGGCCGCCCGGGGCCTGACCCGCTCGATGGAGACCTTGATCACATCGGCAAGGAGACCACCCAGGTAGGTGGCAGCGATCATCTTGGTAAATGCCCGCTCGCCGGCTCCGAAGCGGCCGGGCATGGGAAAGCGGAGTGTCCGGTCGAGCGTCACCACCGCGATGAGAACGACCGCCGCGCCGAGCGAGTGTCCGGAAATCTCCAGCAGATTGACCAGCCGACCAATCTCGCCGGGAACGCGGTTCGCTTTGAACCACGCGGCGACTGGGAGGTCGATACAGAACGCCGCACCGCCAGCGGCAACGAGCGCGGTCGCCGCCGCGAGCAGCGAAACCTGGAAGGCTCCAATCTGTCGGCGGGCGACGGGCACGTGACGGGTGACGGTCATGACGGCAGTGTGGCAGACCAACGCAACGGCAGTCGAGTGGCTTTTTTGGACGTGGCGGCCGAAGGCAGCCCCTCCCGATGGGCCACGTGTCATTGCCACAGACTGCGGTCGAGCAGCCGATAGTTGATCGCCTCACTCACGTGGCCGCACGAAATCACGTCGGACGCGTCGAGATCAGCGACGGTGCGGGCAACCCTGAGCACTTTGTCATGGGCCCGCGCCGACAGACCGAGATCGGCGACCGCGGCCCGCAGGAGTTCGATCGCCGCCGGCTCCAGTCGGCAGTGCTCGCGAATTTCCCGGCTCGACATCCGCGCATTGCAGCGGACCTCACGACCAGAGCCATTGCCGAACCGCGCCGCCTGCCGAGCCCGGGCTGCAAGCACCGCCTCCCGCATCTGCCCGCTCGACGTGCCTCCTCGCTTTGCAGCCAACTCGCGGAAGGGTACCGCGGGGACCTCGAGATGGATGTCGATCCGGTCGAGGAGCGGCCCCGAGATCTTGCCCATGTACTTGTCGACCTGCGGCCCAGTGCACTGGCAGGCTCGCCGCGGGTCGCCGCGGTACCCGCATGGGCAGGGATTGAGCGCCGCGACGAGCATGAAATCAGCGGGAAAGCGGCTCGTTGATTTCGCGCGGCTGATCGTGACCGCCCCCTCCTCGAGTGGTTGCCGCATGACCTCGAGCGTCCGCCGCTGAAACTCTGGAAGTTCGTCGAGGAAAAGCACACCGTTGTGGGCTAGTGAGATCTCGCCGGGCATTGGAATCGAGCGTCCACCCACGAGGCCCGCCTCGGAGATCGTGTGGTGAGGAGCGCGGAATGGCCGGGTGGCCATCAGTGGCTGGCCGGGCTGCAGCAGGCCAAGCGCGCTGTAGACCCGCGTGGTTTCGATCGACTCGGCCGCTGAGAGCGGTGGGAGGATCGTGGGAACGCGCTTCGCGAGCATCGTCTTGCCACCACCCGGCGGCCCCACCATCGCGAGGTTGTGGCCACCGGCCGCAGCCACGCAAATCGCCCGTTTCGCTGCCTCCTGACCGCGAACGTCGGCGAAGTCGATGTCGTAGGTGGCAAACCGATCGAACCACTCATCCACGCGGGGCGGGGCGGGGGGAATATCGATTTCGCCAGCAAAAAACCTCACCGCCTCGGCGAGCGATGAGACGGGGATCACGTCGATACCCTCGACGACGGCGGCCTCGGTGGCGCTCGCGGCCGGTACGACGACGCCCTTCAGTGGCCGCTCATCGCGAGATCGCTCCCGCTTCTGCCGAGCCGCCGCCATCGCGATCGAGAGCGCTCCCCGCGCCGGCCGCGTGGAGCCCTCGAGCGACAACTCCCCCACCACCGCGTAGTCGGCCAGTCGCTCGGTCGAGACTTGTCCGCTCCCGGCGAGGATCCCGAGGGTGATCGGGAGGTCAAAGGTCGCCGCCTGTTTCGGCAACTCGGCCGGCGCGAGGTTGACCACGATTCGATCGTTCGGTCGATTGAAACCGGAATTGACCATCGCGCGAGCCACGCGATGGGTGCTCTCCCGGATCGCTGCATCGGGCATGCCCACCAAGACGGTCGCCGGCAGGGCTCCCCCCGATACGTCAACTTCCACGTCGACAGGTACCGCCTCGATCCCAAACAATGAATAGGTCTGAAGTCGGGCGAGCATGTCATCTCCTTCATGCAGCAAGGATTCCAGGAAACCCTAGGGAGTGTAAACATGTACAGTATTCTGTCAAGTCTCACGCGGTGGGCGGTCGCGGCCGTATGCGTCGCCACGATGCATGGAGCCACGCCGGCTCTCGGCGACGAGGGGATGTGGCTCTTTTCGGCCCCGCCGCTAACGCGGATCGAGCGCGACCACGGGGTGCAACTCACCCCCAAGTGGCTTGAGCACCTCCAACGATCGAGCGTCCGCCTTAGTTCCGGGGGCTCCGGAGCGTTTGTGTCCCCGGATGGCCTGGTGCTCACCAATCATCACGTGGGAGCCGACGCGATCCACAAGCTCTCCGCCGCGAATCACGACCTGCTGGCCAGCGGCTTCGCGGCGGCGACGCGGGCGGAGGAGCTGAAATGCCCTGACCTCGAACTCAACGTGCTGATCTCCATCGAAGACGTCACCGATCGGGTGCAGGCGGCCGTCACGGTGACGATGACGCCCGATGAGGCGTTTGCTGCCCGCCGGGCGGTGATGGCTGAGATCGAAAAGGAGTCGCTCGCAGCGACGAGCCTGCGGAGCGACGTGGTGACGCTCTGGCAGGGGGCTGCGTATCACCTCTATCGCGCCAAGAAGTACACCGATGTGCGGCTGGTGTTTGCGCCAGAGCAGCAGATCGCATTCTTCGGTGGCGACGCCGACAACTTCGAGTTCCCGCGCTACAACCTCGACATCTGCTTCTTCCGGGCCTATGAAGACGGCCGGCCCGCAAAAGTGGACCACCATCTCGTCTGGGCGACTCGTCCAGTGGCCGCCGGCGACGTGGTCTTCGTGTCGGGGCATCCCGGCCACACCGATCGAGGCGCGACCGTTGCGGAACTCGTGTCGCTCCGCGATCGGCGGCTGCCGCTCGACCTACGGATCCTCAATCGGCTCGAGGCGACGATCGGTGCCTACGCCGCCCGTGGTCCCGAGCAGCGGCGGCAGGCGCTGCAGGATGTGCACGGCGTGGAAAACGGACGGAAAGCGCGAGCGGGCGTGCTCGGCGGGCTGCTCAACCCGGCGATCATGACGGCAAAGCGAGAGGAGGAGCGGCGGCTCCGCGAGGAGATCGAGGCCGAGCCGGCGGGGCGAGAGTCACCGTTTATGAGAATCGAACGCGCCCAGGGCACGCTCGACGAGATTGCGGTCCGCTACCGGTTGTTCGAGGGGGCCGCCGGTTTTAACAGCGACTCCTTTCGAACGGCGCGAACGATCCTGCGGTCGATCGAGGAGCGGGCCAAGCCGAGCGGCGAGCGGCTCCGGGAGTTTCGCGAGTCGAATCGCGAGTCGCTCGAGCAGCAACTCTTCACCGATGAGCCGCTCTATGACGCTTACGAGACGGTGAAGCTCGCCGACTCGCTTACGTTTCTGGCGACGTCGCTCGGGGCCGACGACGAACTCGTGGTGCGGGTGCTCGATGGTAAGGCGCCTGTTGACCGTGCGGCGGTGGCCGTGGCGGGCACCGAACTTGGGCGGCGGGCGCCCCCGAGTACGCGACCTGATCGTCGCCGCGAACTCTACGAGGGCGGAAGGGCCGGCGTCGCAGCGTCAACCGATGCCATGCTCGCACTGGCGAAGATCGTCGATGGGGAGTCGCGGCGGCTCCGGACGATTGCTGAGGCGGCCGACGAGGTCAAGAAGCAGGCTCACGCAGAGATCGTGCGAGCGCGGTTCGCCCGCGAGGGGCTCGCGATGGCTCCGGATGCGACGTTTACGCTCCGGCTCGCCTACGGTGTGGTGACGGGCGGCACGCAGGCCGGGATCACCTATCCGGCCGTCACGACGTTTGGTGGCCTCTTTGCCCGCGCCGAGGAGAAACAGGAAATGCCGCCATTTGACCTGCCGCCACGGTGGCTGGAGGCCCGCCCAGCGCTTGCCGCCGATGCCACGTTCGCTGCCACGGCCTTCAACTTCGCGAGCACGGCCGACATCATCGGCGGCAACTCCGGCAGTCCGGTGGTGAACGCAGCCGGTGAACTCGTGGGCGTCATTTTCGACGGCAACATCGACTCGCTCGTGCTCGACGTGGCGTACGACGACCAGCGAGCTCGTGCGGTGGCGGTCGATGCCACGGGGATCGTGGCCGCCCTGCAGCAGGTGTATGCAGCGGACATGCTGCTCGCCGAGATTCTCACCAAGGCGGAAAAGAAGAAGTAGACTGCCGTCAGCCGCTCCGTGAGCCGCAGCAGAGGTCGCGATAGAGATCGAGGTATCGTTCACCGTCGCGCCGTCGGGCGACGCCTGGAGTCCAGCACATGAAGTCGAAAATGATGTGGGCGATCGTGGCCACGGCAACCCTGGTGTGTGCCAGTGCTGCGGCGGCGGATCCCGCGTGGCGACCACTCTTCGACGGAGTGTCGCTCGGCGAGTGGAAGCCGACGGGTTTTGGCGGCGGGGAAGACCCAACAGTGGTGGACGGCGCGATTCGGATCACGCCTGGCGCCGAGCTCAACGGCATCACCTGGAACGGTGAGCTTCCGCGGCAGCGATACGAGATCGAACTCGAAGCTCGGCGCGTCGATGGCAACGACTTCTTCTGCGGGCTGACGTTTCCTGTCGGCGACGAGGGCTGCACGCTGATCCTCGGCGGCTGGGGGGGATCGATCACCGGCCTGTCATGCATCGACAACCGCGATGCCGGCGACAACGAGACCACCGACACCATGAGGTTTGAGAAGGGCCGCTGGTATCGCGTGCTCGTGCGGGTGACGCCGGAGCGGATCGAGTGCTTCGTCGACGGCGAAGCAATCGTCGAACAAGACATCGAAAACCGACGGATCTCGGTTCGGGCCGAGGTGATTCCCAGCCAGCCGCTTGGGATCGCCACCTACGCCACGACCGGCGAGGCGCGTGGGATCCGCTGGAGGCCGCTGCCATCGCCATGACGCCCCGTGACAACGACGCGGATGGTTCGCGCGGCGAAGGTCGTGATCGGCTGCGTGAGCGGATCGCCGAAGAGGCGGCGCGGGGCGTGGCCCGAGGCAGCGATGCCACGCGGGCGACGTTTCGCGCGGCGCGAAGGGTGGCCCGCGGCTGGGTGCCGGAGGACCGACTGCCCGATCCACGGGAAGTCTGTCACGAAGTCCGTCGCGAACTCGACGCCACGGCGGCGCTTCGGCACCTGGTGGGCGACCGGTTCGACTCAATCGCGGCCGAGGTGTCGCTGCTCGCGACGGTGAGGCAGAATCCCGCGAAGTGCCCGGAGGGTGACGCCCTCGAGCACTCGCTGCAGGTGTTCGATCTGGTGCATCGCGAGAGGCCGTTCGACGAGGAGTTGCTCACCGCCGCGCTGGTGCATGACGTGGGCCGGGCGATTGACCGCAGCGATCCCGTGGCGGCGACGGTCGAGGCGGTGGGCGATTTGCTCACCGATCGGACCAAGTGGCTGGTGGAGATGCTGCCCGCGGCCCGGGAACACGTCGAGCAGACGATCGGCCATCGGGCGCGGAAGCGACTCGAGGCCCACCCCGACTTCCTCGACGTGATCCTGCTCGCCGAGGCCGATCGGCGGGCCCATCAACGGGGCTATCCGGCGCCGTCGCTCGACGAGGCCATCGCGATTCTGCGGGCACTCGAGCGGGAGGCCTGAGGCGTCACGATTATTCCGGGGCGTGGCCGTCGAGGGCAGCGCGAACTGCCTCACGGGCCTCTCGCCACCGCGACTTGACGGTCCGCTCGCTGCAGCCGAGGAGGCCGGCGATGGTGTTCTGGTCGGCGTTGAGATACCAGACGAGATGGAAGATCTCGCGGAGTTCGGCCGGCAGTGACGCAATCGCATCATGAAACTGCGTCCATCGATCGAGAGAATCTATCGGCTCGGGAGCGTCGGCGAGCACGCAGGCAGGAGCATCGCTCAATGAATCACCGGAGTTTCCGAGGTTGGTGGCATGGTTGGCGGCAAACGACGAGGGCCCAGCGTGCCGTCGCGCTAGATCGATCAGTTCCCGATGAATCTGCGTGGCGGCAAGCGCGATGACCGACCGCGGCGACTCGGTCGTCATCTGGCCGAGTGCCCGGTGGAGTCGCATTGCGGCGCTCTGGAAGACGTCGTCCGTATCTTCCCAGCGGCGGACGTTCGGAAACCGGGAGAGCATCCGGTGGGCCAGGATCCGCAATCGCTCGGCACAGAGTTCGATGATGGTGTCGCGCGCCGAAAGATCCCCGGCGGCGAGCCGCTGCAGGCAAGACGTCAGCTTCGAGGGATCGGGATCCGCGGTCGGCGGCATGATACGGCTTCTCGAGAACCCGGTTCTGCGGCTGGATTTCTGGATCCTACGACATTTTTTTGCCCCTAGCGCTCTCCGTTCTCGCCAAAGGAAGTAGGCGGCCAGTCGTTGGATGAAGAAAACGCATTTACAAAAGTCTTTTGGGGGTGGCAGCGTGACCAATCGCATGACGCGGAGTGACGGAGCCTTTTCGGGGGAGCACCGGCTTGACGACACACGGTGGATGCGGATGTTGGGCCTCTCGTGCCACGCCGCCGACCCCGTGACAATCATTCTGGCTGCACAGGTGCGTCTGCGGCGTCTGCGGCGTGTGGTGGGCAGATGCGAGGTGCGGCCTCGCCGGGCCAGTGAGCGGATCCGCCAGATCTGCGAGGCTCGGGATACCCTGCTCAAGAGGTGTTTTGAGTTGAGGGACGACTCCCACCGAGCGCGGATAAAATAGCCCTGGCAGGGGTTGCGGACGCCGCGGGGTATAACGGCTACATGCGTGCCGACGTGCCCAACCCCGGTTCGTGCCACGACAGTTCGGTCCCGCCAGAGATCCCCTCGGCGTCGGACCACTCCGGCCTCAGTCGTGCCGATGAGCATTTCGGTTTCGGGACGTTGGCTTCCCCGGTCGCCCAGGGTGGCGGCGCTCTGCCGGCCGGCGTCAATCTCGGTGGCGTGACGATCGTCCGGATGATCGCCGAGGGAGGGATGGGTCGGGTCTACGAGGGCCGCCAGGCTGCACCCGAACGTGAGGTCGCTGTCAAGGTGCTGCGGGACGGTTTCACGTCGGCGTCGCTCGTCCGTCGGTTCGAGTACGAGGCCCGCGTGCTCGCACGGCTCCGGCATCCCAACATCGCCCAGATCTTTACGTTTGGGACCTACAAGAACGGCGTTGGCGAGGTGCCGTACTTCGTGATGGAGATGATTGAGGCGGCCCAGCCGATCACGCGGCACGCCCACGAGGCTGGCCTCAGCGTCCGCGAGATCGTGGCGCTCTTTCGCCGGGTCTGTGCCGCCGTGGCGCACGGCCATCAAAAAGGAGTGATCCATCGCGACCTCAAGCCCGGCAACATCCTCGTGGATGCCGCCGGTGAACCAAAGGTGATCGACTTCGGCGTCGCGCGATCGATCGATCCCGATCACGGCGACCCTACCCAGATGACGCGGGCCGGCGATGTCGTGGGCACACTGCGATACATGAGCCCCGAGCAGCTCGGCGTGGGCGACGGCGACATGGATGCGAGGAGCGACGTTTACGCCTTGGGTCTCGTGCTGCACGAGGTGCTGACGGGCAGTCTGCCGTACGACCTGCGCGGTATGTCGTTCGTGGAGGCCGCGCGAATCCTCGACGATCCGGCTCCCGTGCCGACGGCGGCCATCGAGCGGGTCGCGCGGGGGGCGGGGTGTGCGGCCGTCGATGCCCGCGCGCTGGCCACGATCGTCGCCACGTGTCTCGAGAAGCAGCCGGGAAGCCGGTATGCAACGGCCGTGGAGGTGGAGGCGGAACTCGGTCGCTGGCTCGCTGGTGAGGCGATTCTGGCGCGGCCGCCGACGCCTGCCGAGTCGCTCGTGCGGTTCACCCGGAGGCATCGGGCGGCGACGGCGGCGGCGTTCGCCATGATCGTCTCGCTCGTGGCGGCGACGTCCGGCATCACGTTTTTTTATCTTCGTGCGGAGCGGCAGCGACGGCTCTCCGACGAGGCCCGGGTCGTGGCTGAGCGGCAGGAGCACGAGGCCGAAAGACAGGCGGCGGCAGCCCGCGCCCAGCTCTACATCTCCAGCGTGCTCCTTTCGGCGGCGGCTCGCGACCGCGACAACGTGGCCGAGGCGGGCCGCCTCCTTGCCGATGCCAAGACGCTCGTCGCCAATGCGGGCACCCTCAATCCCATCGAGTTGAACTGCCTCGCGGCGTCGCTCGACGAATCGGTGACGGCGATCGGGGGTCATGCAGGCAATGTCACGGCGGTGAGTTGGTCTGCCGATGGCACCGTGCTCGCCAGTGGAGCGAGCGACGGGGCGGTACGGATGGGGACGTGCGTGGACGGTGCGGTGGAATGGAGCAGAGATCCGATCGGCAGTCACGATGACGCGGTGTGGTCGGCGGCGTTTTCGCCCGATGGAAGGCTGCTCGCCACTGCGTCGGGTGACGGGCGGGTGCGGATCTGGGCAGTCGCCGGACGAACGCCTGTGCAGGCGCTCGAGGCCCATGACGGGGCGACGTATGCGGTCACCTTCTCCCCCGACGGCACAGCGATCGCGACGGCGGGCCGCGACCGTGTCGTGCGGATCTGGGACACGGCCACGTGGGAGATGCGGCAGGAACTCCACGGTCACGAGAGCACCGTGCACGCCGCCTCGTTCTCACCGGACGGTGGGACCCTGGTTACGGCGGCGGCAGATGGCACGATCCAGTTCTGGAACATGTCCACGGGCGTTCAGACGGCTCGTTTCGCCGGTCACGAGGGACGGGTGTTCGGCGTGGCTTTTTCTCCGAACGGCCATCAGGTCGCCTCGGCCGGCGAGGACTGCACGTCGCGAATCTGGGACGTTGACACGGGATCAGAGCGGCTGGCGATGCGGCATCCCTTCCGCGTCAACGGGGTCGCCTGGCTTGATGGCGGCAGCCGGATCGCGACTGCGTCTCACGACGGGGTGCTACGGGTGTGGAACGCGACGAACGGCCTCGAGCACGACCGCCTCCGCGGCCATACGTCGCGGGTCTGGTCGGTGGCCGCCGTTCCCGCGACGGGCTGGCTGGCGACCGGAGCGGGCGACGGCACGGTGCGCGTGTGGGACGCGGACCTCGGGATCTCACCGATCATGCGGGGGGACGACAAGGTGCTCTCGGTCGCATTCTCCGGCGACGGCGATACGATCGGAACCGCCATGGCCAACTCGGTGGTCCGACTCTGGGACGCCTCCACGCTGCAGCCTCAAGGGGTCCTGCGAAAGGCGGTTGGACGCGTGAACGACGTGCGGTTTTCGCCGGACGGCGCGACGGTGGCCGGCTGCTGCGATGATGCCAGCGTGCAGCTGTGGGATCGCAGCACGCTCCGCCGCCGCGACTGGTTCAAGCCGCATGAGCGTCGGATCTACACGCTCGACTTCTCGCCGGACGGCAGGCTGCTCGCCACCGCCTCCGAGGATCGCTCGGCCCGGATCTGGGACCTTGACCAAGGGCGGCGAGTGGGCGAACCCCTGAAGCACGGAAGCCGGGTCTTCCGAGCGACGTTTTCCCCCGATGGTGACACCCTCGCGACGGCGTGCGAGGATCGCACAGCGCGGCTCTGGCGCGTGGCCGACGGCACCGAGATCCGCCGTTTCGATCAGCACGAGGGACCAGTGAACTGGGTGGCGTTCTCGAGCGACGGCACCATGCTCGTGACCGCGTGCTCCGACGGTGCCGTGCGAGCGTGGAACGCCGACGACGGCTCGCTCGTTTCAGTGATGACCGGGCCCGCTCGCCAGGTCTGGAAGGCGGCTTTCTCGCCGGATGGTCATCGGGTCGCAGCCGTGTCAGCCGACGGGACGGCCCAGGTCTGGGACGTCGCCAGCGGGAGGGCCACGCCGATGCTCCGCGGTCACACCGACCAGGTCTGGGGAGTGGCATTCGCACCGGATGGCCATTCCCTGGTGACGGGATCTTGGGATGGCTCGGCACGCATCTGGGGCGTGAGCGTCATGGACATCGCCCGGCGACGGGCGGCGGGGTCGCGGTAGCGGTATCGCGATGGTGCGACGTTAGGCCGAGGCGAGCACGTCGCCGAGCGTCTTCTGGAGGACGGCAGCGCTGGCCTTGAGAGCTTGCACCTCCTTGGGCCAGAGTTCGATCTCGAGAGCCTTCTCCGCGCCGGCCCGTCCCACGACGGTCGGCACCGACAGGGCCACGTCGCGGATCCCGTAGCAGCCGGCCTGCACCGTGGAGACGGGGAGCACCCGCTTGGCGTCGAGGGCGATCGCGTGGATCACCTCGGCGATCGACACACCCACGGCGAATCCCGCACCGGTCTTTTTCTTGATCATCTCGGCACCACTCGTCTTCGCCCGCTGGAAGACGTCGGCCCCGAGTTTCGTGCTGAAGCCGGGATATTTTTCAAGTGGCAGTCCGGCGACGCTGGCGCTACTCCACACGGGCACCATGCTGTCGCCGTGCTCGCCGAGGATCATCGCCTGCACTTGGGTGGCTGGGGCCTTCAGGTTCAGGGCGAGCAGCGCCCGGAAGCGGAGGGTGTCGAGGAGCGTGCCGAGGCCCACCACGTGGCCCATGGGAAGGTTGAGTTCCTTCTCGGCCAGATACGTGAGGATGTCGACCGGGTTCGAGACGACGAGCACGATGCAATCGTTCCGCAGCCCCTTGGCCTTGATCTCGGCAAGAATCGACCGGAAGAGGACGACGTTGCGGTTGATCAGTGCCAGCCGACTCTCGTCGGGCTTCCGCCGCAGGCCGGCGGTGATGCAGATCACGTCAGCGTCGGCGAGGCACTCGTAGCCGCCGGCCCGGATCACCTGATCGGCGATCGCCG
>CAMBSN010000054.1 GCA_945870505.1 Candidatus Kuenenia stuttgartensis
AAGCTCTACAAGGCGCTCAAGGCGGCATACAAACCGGTCCCGTTCAACACCAGCCGGCCGCTTCTCGACCAGGTGCTCGTCGCCTGCTGTCTGGAGAACGCGCCGTACGACGTGGCGGAGAAGGCCTGCGCCCGACTGATCGAGTCGGCGTTTGACCTCAACGAGATCCGCGTGACCACCGTGGCAGAACTCGCCGAGACGCTCCACGACCTGCCCGATCCCGCCCATGCGGCCCTCTCGCTCCGCCGCGTGCTCCAGAGCGTGTTTGAGTCAACCTACAACTTCTCGCTCGATCACGCGAAGAAGCACTCCTTGGCCCACGGCCTCAAGGTTCTCGAGGGCATGCACGGCGTGCCACCGTTCGTGGTGGCGCACGTCGTCTCGACGGCGCTCGACGGCCATATGATTCCGCTCGACAAGGGTGCGGTCGCAGCGCTCTACGTCTGCGGGATGACGACGCAGGCGGAATACGATGCGGGCAAAGTGGCCGGCATTGAGCGGATCATCGGCAAGAAGTCGGGCGTGGAGTTCAGTTCGCTCCTCCACCAGTTCGGCATCGAGGTGCTCACCAATCTCCACGGCAACACCGTGCGGAAGGTGGTGCAGGCCGTGAGCCCGGCGGCCCTCAAGGACCGCATGCCGAAGCGGGGCGAACCGCTGCCGGCTCCCACACCTCCGCCGCCGGCCACCGACAAGGAGAGCCTCAAGGCCGCCGAGGCAGCGCGAAACGCCGCGGAGGAGCACCGCCCAGCCGGACCGCAGGCGGCCGCCCGCCCCGTGGGCAAGACGCCGATGCCTCCCGCCGGTTCGGGACCGAAGAAGCCGCGCGACGGCAAGTCGGGTCCGAAGCCGTTCGTGGTGAAGCCGAACGTCGGCAAGCCGCTGACGATCAAACCGCAGATGGCTCCGCCGCCGGAGCCAGCGCCGGTGGCCAAGAAGACCACGCCTCCAGCGAAGCCATCCGCCAAGCCCACGGCTCCGGCGGCGAAGAAGCCAGAGGTGAAGGGCGACCGTCACTCATCGGAGCTGAGCAAGCGGAAGCCGCGGTGACGGACGGCTGACGGTGGCAGGACAGGTGCGAGGGAGGAACACGCGTGGCCGGACATTCCCATTGGGCGAACATCTCCCGCAAGAAGTCGCTGATCGACGCCAAGCGGGGCAAGCTCTGGAGCAAGCTCGCCAAGGCGATCATCGTGGCGGCGAAGCACGGCGGCGCTGATCCAGACGCCAACCTCCGGCTGCGGTATGCGATCGACGCGGCCAAGGCCGTGAGCATGCCCAAGGACAACATCCAGCGGGCGATCAAGACCGGTACCGGTGAGTTCAAGGGGGGCGACCTCGAAGAGTCGCTCTACGAGGGCTATGGCGCCGGCGGCGTGGCCGTGCTCTGCGAGATCCTCACCGACAACAAGAACCGCACGGCTCCCGAGATCCGCAAGATCTTCGAAATGTGCGGCGGCAAACTCGGCGGCACGGGCTGCGTGGCCTATCTCTTCGAGCGGAAGGGCCTCGTGCGGCTGCCGCAGGCGGGCTGCGACGAAGACAAGCTCATGGAAGTGGCACTCGAGGCGGGTGCCGATGACGTAAAACTCTCGGGCGACCGCTGGGAGGTGACCTGCGATCCGGCGGCGATGGCAGCAGTGGTCGACGCCCTCGGCAAGGTCGGCCTGGGTGTCGAGTCGAACGAGATCGTGCGCATCCCGACCAACACGGTGGACGTGGACGACGTCGAAACCGCGAAAAAGGTGCTGACCCTGATGGAGCGACTGGACGACCACGACGACGTCCAGAGCGTGTCGGCCAACTTCAGCATCCCCGACGAAGCCATGGCCCAACTGGGCTGAGTGCCACGCTTTTCGAAGCACAGGTTTTCAACCTGTGTGCCAGGCTGCTCGCCGTTCGCTTCGGGGCTCCCCATGCCCCGTCGCCGGACATTCGCTGCGGGCATCCTGCCCTTCGCTCACTCGATGCTGCGCTCGCTGAGTTCAAACGCGATCCGGCCATCCTCCGTAGCCGCAGGTTGGCAACCTGCGGTGCCGTAGAACAGGTTTCCAACCTGTTTTTGAATCGTTCGCCGGTTCGGCACAGGTTGAAAACCTGTGCTACGAGGGCAGACACATCGCGATCAGCGTCTGCCGACCCTACGGCGCCACCGCGGCCGCAGCGGGCTTCGGCTCGGTCGCAGACTCCTCCGGCTCGGAATGCTCGACCTGCGGCCAGTATTCGTCAAAGTCGAACTGCGGGCTGTTGTCGAGGTCATGGCACTCCAGACAGTTGTTGACTGCCTTCTGCTTACCCTCCGGCGTGGAGAGGGTGAGCACGATTTCCTGGCGAAGCCGGTCCCGCTCCGCCTCGCTCGCCCGCACGTCGCCGCGTTCCACTGCCGTGTGCGCCGCCGCCGGGCCGTGGCAGTTCTCGCAGCCCTGATGGGCCAACTGCGGCGTGGTCTTCATCCCGGTGAAGCCTCCCTCGAACGGCTCAAACCGCTGCGGCGCCCAGCCCGTCACGTGGCACGACAGGCATTCCGGGTCGCCATCGCGCCGGGGTTTCTGCTCCTCGAGCGTGGTCAGGCCGGTTGCATGCGGCGTGTCTTTCCAGACGTCGTAGGCGGCCTGATGGCACTCAGCGCAGGCCTCGCTCCCCGCGAACCGCCGGCCCGACGGATGCCTGATCGGCACGAGGCCGAGCCCTTCGAGCCCGAGCGTCTCGAGCTTCTGCTGGTAGGTGCCGAGCAGGTCGATCATGTCCTTTGACTCGCCCCAGCGGGCATCGAGCGGCACCCGTTGCGTGCGAACCGGCTTCTCCTTGTCGGGAAAGAAGCCGATCGCCACCGCAAACATGCCCTTGTGGCCGAGCTCCACGAGCTTCGCGCCACCCGGCAGTGGCGGCAACTCGAGCGGCGGCTCGTCGGCCCCGCCGGCCGTGACCACGATGTCGAACTGCGGATGCTTCGCCGCCAGGGCCTTCGTCTCGTCCGGGGTCGCAAAGGCGAGCAGCACCTGATGGTCGCAGCCGGCCTTCGCAAGCTCCGCGGCCGCCTTGGCGAGTGATTCGCCGGCCGGCGCAAACTCCACGTCGGCGTTCTTGATCCGCGCCAGTTCCTGGTCGCCAAACACGCTGGTGATGCCGATCTTCAACCCGCCGACCTCGACCACGCGAAACTTCGGCGTGATCCCTGCGTCGAGTCCGAGCAGTCCGACATTCGCGCTCACGAAGGGCGTCGGCTGGTCGCCCACCGCGGCCACCCCAGCCACGAGCTCCTCGGCCGGGAGCCGCAGGTCGCCGGGGCCAAAGCCGACGGCCGCGTACTTCATCGCCCGCAGACCATCTACGATCGATTGAAACTTCGCCTCGGTCTGCCGGCCAAACCGCTTCACTTGATTGCCCACATCGACGGCCACGAGCGGCCAGCCAGCCCCGTCGATGGCGCGGAGGAAGTTCTGCCGCCGGCTCAGGCCCCCCTTCTGGTTCTCCTTGCCGGTGCAACCGCAGGGCTCGATGTAGCCGTCGAGTTCGCCCGTGATCACGAGCACGGCCTGCGGGGTGGGCCAGTCGGTGAAGATCGGGCCGTTTCGCTCTTGGAACTTCTCCACAACCTCGTTGGAAACATCGGCCCCCCGCTCCGGCATCGCGGCGATGCAGGCCAAGGAGAGGAAGACGATGAGGGCCGACACGCGTTTGTTCATGGATTGCTCAGGGGCCAACCGCCACGCACACGGGAATCGTGAACTCGGGCGAGTCAGGGTGGCCGGTGGCGAGCACGATCCGGCCCGCCGGCCCCTGCTGGGAGCAGAGGTGGTTGACCGCCCGACTGCCCGGCGGGATCACAATGTCGATCGGAATCCGCACTGCACCGCCGGTGCCGATCGGGCTGCCATCGCCGACCGTCACCTGCAGCGCTTCGGGCACCACCTCCCGGACCGTCGGCCGCACGCTGTCGCGATGCGGCCCCTTGGCCGTGAGAAACACCCTCGTGCGCAGGCCTGCCTTGCCAGAGACCGTCCCCAGCAGCAGGGCCTGACGGGAGGAATCCCATCCGGGGCCGGCCATGACAAGGTCACCCCCGACCGTTCCCTCTAGCGGAATCTCCGCCACGAGGGGTTCGGGAATCGTGAACGACACCCGGACCGTTCGCTTCAGCGGCCCGATCGGCAGGCCGGGCTTCAGATCGACCGTGAGCCGGAAGCCACCGGTTGCCCCCGTCTCGGCCGCGACCTCCTCGGCTGACAGAGGCGCCGTGGCAAACGAGACAGACTGGGCGAACTTGGGGTCGTCGAGGGCCACCTCGGTCACCACGGGAGATTCGGTGCCGTACGTGAACACGTCGGTCGTCAAACGCTCGCCGGAAGAAGCCGACAGCCGCGGCACCGCGAGCAGATCGGGAATCGACTTCCACGTGGGCACGACCGTGCCCTCCACGGTGAACACCACTTCCGGCCGCCGTGGATCGTCGGTGAGGATCGTGGCCTGCTGGCGAAACGGACCTCCCGGTGGTTTTCCTTTCCACTGCACGCGGATCTTCGTCTCACCGCCGGGCGGCACCACCCGCATGCCATCTGCCGAGCCTCCCTCGATGGCCTCGAAGTCGCTCACAGTGCAGGTGCAACTCGTCGTCCCCTTGCGGAGGGTGAGCGGGCCGTCGCCTGCATTGCGGACGACGAACTCGTGAGAGCCGCTTCCACCCGTGCCGAGCGTGCCGAAGGCGTGGCGAGTCTCGGCGGTTTCGGCATGCGGAGCGGGGCCGGATGGCGCTGACGTGACGCGAAGATCACCTACCGTCCACGGAGTGGACCGCTGCAGAAATGCGCCGCTAGCCCCGATGGCAACGCCTGCCACGGCCGCCACAGCGGCCACCTGCCACGCGTTTAACTTCTCCACGGTCATCAGCTGGCCACATCCCGCAAAGGCACTAGGTGCGACCGTCAACCGGCCGACACTCCGCACCTCGCATTCTAGCCGCCAGTCAGACCTCGTCCTCGTGGAGAAACCGCCACGGCCGGCCCGGAAAAGCACACAGGTTGAAAACCTGTGCTACGAGGGGCGAGTGAGGGGCTGCCCGTGCCCCGAGAGCCGGCGTTGCCGGCCGAGCGTAGCCAGGATGGCGAAGCGAGGGCGGCATCGAGTGAGCCGAGGCCGGGAGGGCCGAGGCAAATGTCCGGCGACGGGCATGGGCAGCCCCGAGCGGAAGGCGGCGAGGAAAAGCACACAGGTTGAAAACCTGTGCTACGGGCGGTCATGCGACGCCAGTATCAGTACGACCGCGCCAGCACGCTGCGGCGGCTCACCGGCTTGCCCGTCACCACGCAGGTGCCCGGCTCGTCGGCGCCCTCCATCGGGATGCACCGCACCGTGACCTTCAGTGGATCGAAGGCCGCGGCCACCGCCGGGTCGTCGGCCACGTGCACATGGGCAAAACCGCCCTTGCCGGCCGCCCCCTCCCCTGCCCCGAAGAAGTCGTGCACCTCCGCGGCCGAGCCGAGCCGGACCGACCGCTCCGCCCGAAACGCCTTCGCGCGGTCGAAGAGGCCCTGCTGGATCTCGGTGAGAAGCGCCGGCGCCTTCGCCGAAAACTCCGCCAGCGGCACCGACTCGCGGTCCTTCGGCCCGCGGTCACGGCGGGTGACGCTCACCGCGCCGGCCGCCAGGTCGCGCGGCCCGATCTCCACGCGGACGGGTACGCCCTGCTTGACGTGCTGCCAGACCTTGTCGCCCCCGCGCATGTCGCGGGCGTCGATCTTCACGCGAATCGGCTCGTCACCAAAACGGCACGCGGCAAGATCGGCCTGCAGTTTCCGGCAGGCCTCCATCACCAGCGCCTTTTCCTCGTCGGTGCGATGAATCGGCAGGAGCACGACCTGGTGCGGTGCGATCCGCGGCGGGAGGACGAGGCCGTCGTCGTCGGAGTGGGTCATGATCACGGCGCCGATCAGCCGGGTCGAGACGCCCCATGAGGTCGTCCAACAAAACTCCTCCGCGCCACTCGTGCCGGCAAACTTGATGTTCTGCGCCTTGGCGAAGTTCTGGCCGAGAAAGTGCGACGTGCCCGCCTGCAGGGCCTTGCCGTCCTGCATCATCGCCTCGATCGAGTAGGTATCGACCGCGCCGGGAAACCGCTCGGCCGCGGGCTTGGGGCCCTTGATCACCGGCATCGCCATGTCGCGTTCGGCGAACGTGGCGTAGACCTCCAGCATCTTGAGCGTCTCCTCGACCGCCTCCTCGCTCGTGGCGTGGGCCGTGTGGCCCTCCTGCCAGAGAAACTCCGCCGTCCGCAGAAACACCCGCGGCCGCATCTCCCAGCGGACGACGTTGGCCCATTGATTGATGAGCATCGGCAGGTCGCGCCACGACTGGATCCACTTGGCATACATCGCGCCGATGATCGTCTCGCTGGTAGGCCGCACCACGAGCGGCTCCTCGAGTTTGCCCGTGGGGATCAGCTTGCCGTCGGGGCCGAGTTCCAGGCGATGGTGCGTGACCACAGCGCATTCCTTGGCGAAGCCCTCGACGTGCTTCGCTTCCTGCTCCAGGTACGACAGCGGGATGAAGAGCGGGAAGTAGGCGTTTTGATGGCCCGTCTCCTTGAACATCCGGTCGAGGATCGTCTGCATCCGCTCCCAGATGGCGTAGCCGTGGGGCTTGATCACCATGCAGCCACGAACGGGCGACTGCTCAGCGAGGTCGGCGGCCCGCACGACCTGCTGATACCACTCGGGATAGTCTTGGGCCCGCGTGGGGCTGATGGCGGTCTGGGCCATGGGTCGCTCCGTCGATGCGATGAAAGGGAAGGCTCGATGCCGGATGGGGCCGGGATTGTAGTCGCTGCTTGTGACGGCAGGGAAACCCGCCGTAGACTCGTTCTCGATGCCGCGCCGCCTGATCACCGAACTTCCGCCGCAGGCTCAGGTCGACCAGATCTTTCTGGCGACGCACAAGCAGCTTCGGCCCAACCGCAACGGGCAGCTCTACCTGCAGGTGGAACTGGCCGACAAGAGCGGCATGATCACCGGCCGGCTCTGGAACGCCTCCGACGACGACTTCAACGCGTTTGAGGACGGCGACTACGTCCGCGTCGAGGGGCACACGCAGCTCTATTCGGGTTCGCTGCAACTCATCGTCTCGGCGATCGACCGGGTCGACCCGCGAACGGTCGACGAGAGCGAGTTTCAGGTGCTCTCGAAGAACGACCTCGTGCGGCTCGAGGCGGAACTGACCACGATCCTCGGCACGATCCGCTCCGCACCGCTCAAGGCCCTCGCCGACGAGATCATCGCCGACAAGGCCCTCCTCGACGCCTTCAAGCGGACACCCGCCGGCGTGAAGCACCACCACGCCTACGCGGGCGGGCTGCTCGATCACGTCGTCAACCTGTTGCGGCTCGCCGACCGTGTGGCCCCGCTCTACCCGGCCCTCGACCGCGACCTCCTGCTCGTGGGCGTGCTCGTCCACGACATCGGCAAGGTCCGCGAACTCGAGAGCCTCCAGGGCTTCTCCTACACCGACGAGGGCCAACTCCTCGGCCACGTGCTGCTGGGCCTCGAGATCGTGGACGCGAAGATCCGCGCCATCGAGGCCCGCACCGGACAGCGGTTCGCCTCCGAGGCGGCCGTCCGCGTAAAGCACATGATCGCCAGCCACCACGGCCAGTATGAGTTTGGCTCGCCGAAGCTGCCGATGACGCTCGAGGCCGTCGCCCTCCACCACCTCGACCACCTCGACGCCAAGATGGCGGGCACGATCCAGTTGCTGCAGAACGAGGCCACCGCTGAGGATGGCTGGACGCAGTACCAGCAGAGCCAGGGCCGCAAGTTCTTCCGCGGCCGCGGCGCCGACGCCAGTTCGTAGAACTGGCTCCAACCCGTTCATCAACACAGGTTGCCAACCTGTGCTACCCCACAGGCCGCCCCGTAGAACAGGCTTCCAACCCGTTCATCAACACAGGTTGGCAACCTGTGCTACTCCGTAGAACAGGTTGTCAACCTGTTCATGAACCACACCCGCCACGGCTTCGGCACAGGTTACAAACCTGTGCTACTCAGTAGAACAGGTTGTCAACCTGTTCCTGAACCACACCCGGCGCTGCCACACAGGTTGAAAACCTGTGCTACTCCAACAGGCAGTCCCGCCGATCAGTTCGTCTCTTTCGCCCGCTGTTCCTTCTTGGCGGGAAACTCGACCACGACGAGTTTCTTCGACGCCGGGTCGAACGCGTATTCCTGGTAGTACGGCAGCATCGGCAGCGAGACCTCATCGGGCGTGCCCGGGGCGATGATCTTCGCCATGAACTCCTTGTGCGTCGCGGGTACGTCGTTGTGCTCCGCCTGATAGAGCTTCATCTTCTGTTCCACGGCGAGACCGCCAATCGTGGCCACGCTGTGGCGGTAGGCCTGCGAGTAGGCGCCGAGGCCTCCCTCCTCCGCCTCCCCTGCGTTGTCGACCACGACGCCGCCCTGCGCCTTGGCGTCGGCAAGGTCGAGCACGTTCTGGGTCGTCTTGCCCACGGTCTTCCGCGTCTGGACCTTCGGGGCCTCGGCCTGGGTGGGCGGAGGGGGCTCCGCAGGCTTCTGCTCGGCCGGCCCACCAATCATGAGCAGGCCGATCACCACCGCGAGCCCCGCCAGAATCACCTTCCAAACATGCTTCGCCATCGCTCGTGCCTCCTAGGTGCGGACAGACTGATCATAACGCGATCCATTGGCTGGCGCCCCCACGGCTCGCGCCGCTGGGCCCCCTGCTGGAGGCCCGCTGCTACACTTTCGCCGGCGTTCCGCTGACATCCGCCGCCGATCGTCCGAGGGATTCCCGTCCCATGCCGCGAAATCGTGACGGCCACGACCGACCGCGTTCCCGTTCCTCCTCGGCGGGCGGCAGCCACGACGAAGGTGTCGTGGGCGTCTTCCGCCGGGCCGCCGCCGGCTACGGCTTCGTGCGGCCCCGCGATGCGGCCGCCGGCGACCGCTCGACCGATATTCATATCCCCGCAGTCTCCGCGCTCGATGCTGTCTCGGGCGACACCGTCCGCGTCCGGATGTCGAAGGCCCGCGACGTGGGCCGACCCGGTTTTGCCGGCGAGATCGTGGAGATCGTGAAGCGGCGGACCACTCGGTTCGTCGGCTCCTACTTTGAGGCCGGCGGCCAGGGCTGGGTGCAGGTCGACGGCACGGTGCTCCCGCGGGCGATCTCGGTCGGCGACCCCGGCGCGAAAGGCGTGCACCCCAAGGACAAGGTCGTGGTGGAGATGGTGCGATTCCCCACGCACCTCCGTGACGGCGAGGGCGTGGTCGTCGAGGTCCTCGGCAAAGCGGGCGACGTCGGCGTCGACACGCAGACAGTGATCCACGAGTTTGGCCTGCCGGGCCCGTTCCCCGCGGAGGTGCTCGACGACGCGCGAGCGCAGGCCGACCGGTTCGATGAGTCGATCCCCGCCGGCCGCCGGGACCTCACCGACCGCGTGATCGTGACGATCGACCCGGTTGACGCCCGCGACTTCGACGACGCGATCTCGCTGGAGCGAGTGGAGCGGGGACACTGGCTGCTCGGGGTGCACATCGCCGACGTCTCGTACTTCGTCCGCGAAGGCTCGCCGCTTGATCAGGAGGCGCGGAACCGCGGCACGAGCGTCTACCTGCCCGACCGCGTGATCCCGATGATCCCCGAGGTCGTCTCCAACAACCTGGCCAGCCTGCAGCCAGGGAAGGTTCGCTACGCGAGAACCTGCTGGATCGAGTTCTCGCCAGACGGGATTCCCGTGCATGCGGCGGTGGAATCGACCGCGATCAAGAGCCGGCGGCGGTTCACCTACGAGGAGGTCGACGTCTTTCTTTCCGACCCCGACACGCCGGCCCTCGAGATGGCGGCCGAGGTGCGGGCCCTGCTCGGGAGGATGCGCGACCTCGCCCGGATCCTGCGATCACGGCGAATGGGCCGCGGGGCCCTCCAGCTCGAGATGCCGGAGGTGAAAATCGACCTCGACCGCGATGGCCGCGTGTCGGGGGCCCACGTGGTGGAGAACACCGAGAGTCACCAGATCATCGAGGAGTTTATGCTCGCCGCCAACGAGGCGGTGGCCGAGTCGCTCAAAGCCGCCGAGGCGCCCTTCCTGAGGCGAATCCACCCGGCGCCCGATCCGCGGAAGCTCCGGCAGCTCACCGAGTTCGTCGCTGAGCTCGGCTTCGAGGTTGATTCACTCGAGAGCCGGTTCGAGCTCCAGCGGCTGCTCGACATGGCCCGCGGCAAGCCCGAGGAGCATGCCGTCCACTACGCCGTGCTCCGCAGCCTCACCCGCGCCGCCTACGGGCCGCAAGAGGACGGCCACTACGCCCTCGCCAGCGACTGCTACTGCCACTTCACCTCGCCGATCCGTCGCTACCCCGACCTCACGGTGCACCGGGCGCTCGAGGCGATCGCTCATGGCCGGCGCTCCCCTGCCGACGGCCTCGTGCACCTTGGCGGCGAATGCTCCGACCTCGAACGACGGGCCGAGACCGCGGAGCGGGAACTCGTGAAGCTCAAGCTTCTCAACTTCCTGAAGTCGCGGGTGGGCGAGGAGATGGACGCCGTGGTGACCGGCGTCGAGCCCTTCGGACTCTTCGTGCAAGGGCTCGCGCTGCCCGCCGAGGGCCTTGTGCCGCTCGACACGCTCCCCGACGACACCTACCGCTACGACCGCGCCAGCCACACGCTCTCCGGCCGCCGCCCAGGCCAGACCTTCCGGCTCGGCGACCGCGTCCGCGTGGCGGTGGCCCGCGTCGACACCGACCGCCGCGAACTCAACTTCCGGCTCGTGGGTCGGGGCCGGCGGCCCACGGCTGGCATCCGCGACCGCCGCGAGCCCCCGCATGGCAAAAGCCGTAGCGCCCACCCCAAGCAGAAGTTGAAGCGGAAGCCGAAAGGCAAGCCGTCGAAACGCCGGCGTGGGCGGTGAAGCTTCTTTCGTTTCGAGGCCTGCGAGGATGACCCTGGCCGCGACGCACCGCGCCTTGCCTGAGTCTCTGGTGAAAAGACCGAGAACGGAGCGAGGGGCTGCCCGTGCCCCGAGAGCCGGCGTTGCTGACGAGCGGAGGCATGGATGCCGGAGCGAAGTCAGCATCGAGAGAGCGTAGGGCAGGATGCCCGCAGCGAACGTCCGGCGACGGGGCATGGGCAGCCCCTCGCGGACGGTGGCCCAGAGAGGCACACAGGTTGAAAACCTGTGCTACGGCGGCGCGCCGCCATCAGCCCGCGACCCGCGGCTTGTACACTGTCGCTCCCCTCACCCTGAAAGGAACCTCCCGTGTCAACTACGCCGCTTCGCACGCCCCTGGCCCCCTGGCACGAGTCGCACGGTGGCCGGATGGTCGACTTCGCCGGCTGGTGGATGCCGGTGCAGTATTCGTCGATCGTCGAGGAGCATCTCGCCACCCGACAGGCGGTGGGGATGTTTGACGTCTCACACATGGGCCGGCTCGCGATCGAGGGCCCGGCCGCTCATGGCTGGCTCGAGTCGCTGCTCACCCGCCGCGTGGCCGACATCGCCGTCGGCCAGGCTCGCTACACGCTCGTGACGAGCAACGAGGGGCCGACTGGCGTGACGATCCTCGACGACGCCCTTGTCACCCGCGAGGCCGACGCCGCCGACGGCACGCCCCGGTTCGCAATGGTGGTCAACGCCAGCAATCGCGACCGCGTTGTCGCGTGGCTGCGATCCCGGCTGCCAGCGGCGGGCGTGTCGTTCGCCGATCGAACGGCCGAAACGGCCATGATCGCCGTGCAGGGTCCGCTCGCCGTGTCGACCGTGTGCGTGCTCTGCGGCGATGACGACGCCGGCCGGATCTCGGGGCTCGGTAACTACCGGGCCACGCGGGCCTTCGTGGCCGGCCAGCCCGCGGCAGTGAGCCGCACCGGCTACACCGGCGAGGATGGCGTGGAGGTCGTGGTGCCGGCCGCTGTGGCGCAGGATGTCTGGCAGGCGATCCACGACGCCGGTGCGCCGCGCGGACTCAAGCCCTGCGGCCTCGGCGCCCGCGACACACTCCGGCTCGAGGCAGGCATGCCGCTCTACGGCCACGAACTCACGGCGTCGAGCGACCCCTTTGCGATCGGCCTCGGCCTCGCCGTGAACCTCGATGCCGCCGGCGGCGGGCCGCGGCAGTTCCCCGGCCGAGACGCTCTTGCCCGGATGAAGGCCGCCCAGCCGGCCCGGGTCCGCGTCGGTCTCGCGTTCGATTCGAAGCGGGCCGCCCGTGAGGGAAGCCCTGTCGTGGTGGCGGGCCGCGACGTCGGCAGCGTCACCAGCGGCAGCCTCGCACCGTCACTCGGCCACGCCGTGGCGATGGCCCTCCTGGACCGCGAGGTGGCTGCGGCCGGCACCGCCGTGGATGTGCTCATCCGCGACGTGCCGCAGGCGGCCAAGGTCGTGCCGCTTCCGTTCTACAAGCGGCCTTCACCACGCGGCTGACCGCATCCGCTATCCTGCACCAGCCCGCCGTGATTCGATCGACCCGAGGAGTCCACACCCATGGCCGAGATGAAGTTTGCGAAGTCCCACGAATGGGTCCGTCCAGAGGCCGGTGGCCTGGCCACGGTCGGAATCTCAAAATACGCCGTCGAGGCGCTGACCGACCTCGTCTTCATGCAACTGCCGCCGGTGGGCAGGAAGGTGAAGGCGGGCGAGTCACTGGGTGAGATCGAGAGCGTGAAGGCGGTCAGCGATATCTACGCCCCCGTCTCCGGCGAGATCGTCGAGGTCAATTCGGCGCTTCCCAACCAGCTCGACACGCTCGGCGCCGATCCCTACGGCGCCGGCTGGATCGTCCGGATCAAGCCCGATGACCCGGCCGAACTGGCCGGCCTGCTCGACCAGACGGCCTACGACGCGCTCGTGAAGTCGTGACCGCCGGCGTCCTGCCCGTCTGGTGGGACGACGCCGCCGACGGGCCGACCAACATGGCGGCCGACGAACTCCTCGCCGAAGAGGCCGACCGTCGCGGCGGTCCGGTGATCCGCCTCTACTCATGGACGGAGCCGACGGTCTCGCTCGGTGGCTTCCAACGGCTCGTCGAAGCGGAGTCGTGCGCCGCGATCTCGGGTCTGCCGATCGTCCGTCGGCCCAGCGGCGGCGGGGCGATCATCCACGGGACCGACCTCACCTACGCGGCGGCGGTTCCGAAGTCACATCCCTGGGGCGGCACCCCCCAGACGCTCTACGACGTCATGCACGAGGCGATGGTGGCCGTGCTCGGGGAACTTCGCTTCGACGCCCGCCTTCACGTGCCGTCGGCCGCCGATCCCTCCGCGGATGCCCTGCTCTGCTTCTCGCGCCGGTCGCCCGGTGACGTGGTGATTCGCCGGCCGGGCGGGCCGGCCATGCCAACCGACCCCAAGGTGATGGGCAGCGCGCAGCGGAGGCTCGGCACGACGGTCCTGCAGCACGGCAGCCTGCTGCTGGCCACCTGCCTCGGGGTGGGTGGGGAGGCACGGCACGAGGGGCTCAGGGAACTCGCCGGTCCACCGGCGGACTGGACGGCACGGTCGCTGGCCGACCGGTGGACGGCCCGCGTGGCCGAGGCCGTCGAAATCGTCAGGGAGGTTCAGCCTGCGACGTTCACGGGCGGTCACCTCCCTGAGGTTGCCGCCCGTGCCCTTCGGTTCCGCGACCCTCGTTGGACGAGCCGCCGCTGAGTCAGGCCGGATGGCTGGCCTGCATGGGCGGGAGGTTGGTATCATTAGGGATGAGTCGATCCTGCCCCACGGCCTCCGCCCCCCGATTGCCGGTGCGATTCCCTCCCCTCGGGCCCACCATGATCGTCAAAATGATCGTCGCGTCCGGCAAGAGTGCCGGCCGATCCATCGCCATCAAGCGCAACAAACTCCTGATCGGTCGGGCCGAGCAGTGCGACGTGCGACCGCTCAGCGAAGAGGTCAGCAGGCGGCACTGTGCGATCACCGTCGGGCCAGCCGAGGTCTGGGTCGAGGATCTCGGCAGCCGCAATGGCACCTTCGTCAACGGGACGAAAATCACCGAGCGCACGAAGGTCGTGGACGGTGACATCGTCCGCGTGGCATCGCTGGAGTTGAAGGTTTCGTGCACGGCGCCCACGCCACAGGCGGCCGGATCCGAAGACGATGTCTCGCGCTGGCTGATGGCCGATGACCAGCCCGCGGGCATGTCCGACACGACCCGGTCGCTCACCGCAGCGACCGATGATTCGGCGGAGAGCAGTTCGAGCAGCATCCATGCCGCGGCCCCGCAGCCGATATCTGCCGATTCGACGGTCGATGGATCGCTCGTGTCGGGCATCGACGCCGCGGCCAAAGACGAATCGGGGTCGGGCTCGAGCCGCTCGGCGCTCGACGCCCTCAAGGCCGCCGGCAGCTCGAAGCCGAGCGGACTGCCGCAGGGCGTGAAGAAGGCTGCTGCCGATTCCTCCCGCGATGCCGCCGCCGACGCGCTCAAGAAGTTCTTCGACCGGAAGTGACGGTCGTGCAGGTCGTGCGGCCCGCGAAGCTTGCCGAACCCGTTTTTTTTCGCCGACCGGCACCTCTTCGCCGACCGGCAGCGGTCATGCTTCCGGCAGACCTTCGCAGCGTGTCCGCCGCGTCGGTCGCCGGCCGGTCCTCATCACCAGGAGCCCTTGCATGTCCGCCACCGCCATCACCACCGTCAAGTCGCCCCGCACCGCCGCCCGCCATCCTCGTGCTGCAGAGGGCCACACGGCAGTCCGTCATGCCCGACGCCGCATGATCGACCCCACCACCTGCGACCGCGACTACGGCCCCGACGAAATCGAGTTCATGCAGGCGCTCGACCACTACAAGCGGACCAGCGGCCGGATGTTTCCGACCTGTAGCGAAGTCCTCCAGGTGCTGCGGTCGCTGGGCTACGAACGAGTCGCCGCGGGCTGAGACGGGGAGGCACAGAGGTTGAAAACCTGTGCTACTTGGCGATGAGGCCGCGAGGGGCTGCCCGTGCCCGGGAGCCGGCGTTGCTGACGAGCGCAGCCATGGATGGCGGAGCGAAGTCAGCATCGAGCGAGCGCAGGCCTGGAAGGCCGTAGCGAACGTCCGGCGACGGGCATGGGCAGCCCTGAGCCCACGGCGAGCCCGGGCAGACACACAGGTTGAAAACCTGCGCTCCGAGAGGCCGCGAGGGGCTGCCCGTGCCCGGGAGCCGGCGTTGCTGACGAGCGCAGCCATGGATGGCGGAGCGAAGTCAGCATCGAGCGAGCGAAGGCCTGGAAGGCCGTAGAGAGCGTCCGGCGACGGGCATGGGCAGCCCCGAGCTCAAGGCGATCCGGGGAAGACCACAGGTTACCAACCTGTGCTACGAGAAGCCGCGAGCCCACGAACACCACCCCAGGCAAGACGGGCAGGCCGGGCGGCCTTGCTCCGGTGTGGCCCGTCCCTTAGTTTCCCGCCCCCGCCCGCCGGCGCGCCAGCGGGAACCGGAGTCTTCCCGTTGCACCTGCTCGTCCGCTCCAGCCGCTCGCCTGCGTTGTCGATGCGTTGCCGCATCATCGGGGTGCTGCTCGTCGTCGCCGGCTCCGGCTGCGGCGGGATGTCCAAGACCGACAACGCCGAGGGCGTGAAGCTCTATCAGCAGGGCAACTATCTCGGCGCGGTCAACTCGTTTCAGCAGGCGCTCGCGAAGCAGCCCGGCAATCCCGACACCTTCTACAATCTCGGCGCCACCTACCACCAGCAGGCAAAGATCTTTGGCCGTGAGGCCGACCAGCAGACGGCCGAGCAGTATTACCACCTCTGCCTGGCACGAAACCCGAGCCATGAGGCCTGCCAGCGGGCGCTCGCGGTGCTCCTCGTGGAGGAGAAGCGAAACGACGAAGCGGTCGCCCAGCTCAACGCGTGGGCCCGTAGCCAGCCGTCGAATCCCGCCCCCCATATTGAGCTGGCCCGTCTCGCCCAGGAGCACGGCAATGTCCCAGAGGCGGAGAACCAGTTGGTCGATGCCCTCGCGATCGATCCCAACAACCCCCGCGCCTTGGTTGCGCTTGGCAGCCTCCGGGAGTCGGCGGGCGACCCGGCGCAGGCCCTCGCCAACTACGGCCGGGCACTCGCCGTCGACCCCCAGCAGCCAACTGTCGCCGCCAAGATGGCCAGTCTCCAGGCCTCGCAGGCCGCCGCCTACCGCACCGCAGCGTTGCCGCCGTCGCCGCCCCCCGTGGCCGTCGCTCCTGCGCCGGCACCGCCGGGGAACGCGGGCCGTTGACCCTCCGCGCGGCGACTCCTATTCTGCCCCGGGAATCAACAGGATTTTCGGGTGCCCGCCATGACGGATCGCGTCTTCAACTTCTCCCCTGGCCCGGCCGTTCTGCCGGTCGAGGTGCTCGAGCAGGCCCGCGACGACATGCTCTCCCTTCCCGGGGTCGGCATGTCGGTTCTCGAGATCAGCCACCGCAGCCCTGCCTTCGACCGCATTCTCGAGGAAACTCTCGCCTTACTGAAGAGCCTGCTCGGCATCGGCGACTCTCACGAGGTGATCTTCCTGCAGGGCGGGGCCAGCCTGCAGTTCTCGATGGTGCCGATGAACATCCTCCGTGGACAGTCGGCCGCGGCTGACTACGTGATCACCGGCACCTGGGGTGCGACGGGCGCTAAGGAGGCCCGCCGCGAGGGCAAGGTGCATGTCGCCTGGGACGGCGCCGCCACCAACCACGACCGGCTACCGACCGATCGCGAGATCGCGCTGTCGCCCCAGCCGGCCTACGTGCACATTACGAGCAACGAAACGATCCAGGGCGTGCAGTGGAAGCACGACCCCGACTTCGGCCCCGCGCCGCTGGTCTGCGACTGCTCCAGCGACTTCCTCTCACGGCCGATCGACGTTTCCCGCTACGGCCTGATCTATGCCTGCGCCCAGAAGAACGCGGGGATCGCCGGCGTGACTACGGTGATCATCCGCAAGGACCTGCTCGAGCGGTCGCATGACGACCTGCCCACGATGCTTGACTACCGCACGTTTGTGAAGAACGGGTCGCGACCCAACACGCCGCCCGTGTTCGCGATCTACATCCTCGATCTGGTCTGCCGGTGGATCACCGGCCGGATGGGTGGCCTGCAGGGCATGGCCCGCCACAACGCGGCGAAGGCGAAGTTGCTGTACGACACGCTCGACCAGTCGGGCGGCTTCTACGCCGGCCACGCCCGTCCTGAATGCCGCTCCGACATGAACGTCACCTTTCGGCTGCCCGACGAGGCAACCGAGAAGGCCTTCGTGACCGGGGCGGTGAAACGCGGCCTGATGGATCTCAAGGGCCACCGCTCCGTCGGTGGCATCAGGGCCAGCATCTATAACGCCATGCCGCTCGCAGGCGTCGAGGCCCTCCGCGACTTCATGACTGACTTCCAACGCGAGCACCAGGACTGACCGTCCCGGCCCCCGTCTCCCGCAGCCCTCCGGACCGCCGCCCATGCCATCGATCATCGTGCTCGACACGCTCAGCCCCGACGGCCTTGCCCTGCTCGACGCGGCCAAGCCCCACGGCATCACCTACGAGGTCGTGATCGGCCTCTCGGGTGACGCCCTCCGCGAGGCGCTTGCCCGGCACGACGGCGCGATCTGTCGCAGCGGCGTGAAGATCACCGCCGACGCCCTGGCGGGCAACCACCGTCTCCGAGCGATCGTGCGGGCCGGCGTCGGCACCGACAACATCGACAAGGAAGCGGCGACCCGGCTCGGGATCGTGGTGATGAACACGCCTGCTGGCAACACGCTGAGCACGGCTGAGCATGCCTTCGCCCTGATCCTCGGCCTCTCGCGAAATGTGGCGGCCGCCGACGCCAGCCTGCGGGCCCACAAGTGGGACCGCAACAAGTTCATGGGTGCGCAGCTTGCCGGCAAGACACTCGGCATCGTGGGCCTCGGCCGCATTGGGCAGGCGGTGGCGGAGCGGGCGCGGGCATTCGACATGCGGGTGCTCGGCTACGATCCGTTTCTGTCGCCCGACCGCGCGGCTGAGCTTGGGATCGAGCTCATCGAAAGCGTCCGCGGCATGCTTCCCGAGGTCGATTATCTCACCGTCCACACGCCGCTCACCGACGAGACCCGCCACCTCGTCGGTATGAAGGAGCTCGAGATCCTCAAGCCTGGAATCAGGCTGATCAACTGTGCCCGCGGCGGCATCTACGACGAGGCCGCCCTCACCGAGGGACTGAGGCGGGGGGTGATCGGCGGAGTGGCGCTCGACGTGTTCGAGAAGGAGCCCTGCACCGACAGCCCGCTGTTCGACATGCCGGGGGTGCTCGTGACGCCGCACCTCGGCGCCAGCACCGAGGAGGCGCAGTCGCAGGTGGCCGTCGAGGGTGTCGGCCTGCTTGTCGATTTCCTCTCCACTGGTGCGATCCGCCACGCCGTCAACTCGTCGGCGATCGACCCCGCCGCCCTCGAGGGCGTCCGCGGCTTTCTCGATCTTGCCTGGCGGCTCGGGCTTCTGCTGTCGCAGCTCGACTCGACCGCGCCGCGGTCGTGCTCGATCGCCTACCGCGGGGAGATCGCCGCCCGCAACACCCGACTCGTGACCGCCGCCTTCGCGGCCGGCCTGCTCGAGGGATCGATCGAGGACGTCAACATCGTCAACGCCGAGATGCTGCTTCGTGAGCGGGGCATCGAACTCGTCGAACAGAGCCGCACCGATCCTGGCTCCTTCAGTTCGGTGGTGGCGGTCGATCTCGTAGGAGACGACCAGGTGCACCGTGCCGCCGGCACGCTCTTCGGCCACTCGATGCCGCGGATCGTGCAGCTCGAAGGCCAACGCCTCGAGGCCTATCTCGACGGCATCCTGCTCGTGTTCACCCACCAGGACGTGCCGGGCATCATCGGCCGTGTCGGCAACGCCTTCGGCCAGTCTGGCATCAACATCGCACAAATGACGGTGGGTCGGTCCACTCCTGGCGGTGATGCGATCGGGGTGCTGAACCTCGACCAGGAGCCATCGCCCGAAGCGGTGGCTGCGGTGGCGGCCTGTCCAGGCGTCAAGTCGGCCCGGGTCGTCAAACTTCCGCCGGCCGGCCAACTCCCCTCCTGGCTCGCCGCGTCGTCCGCTTCGTCGCGAACCGCACGTCGGGGCTGAAAGCCGGCCGGGGCTTCGTCCGGGTGCGATTCGCGCACGGTTCGCGCAAGGTTCGCCCGAGGTTTGACGGCGTGCGACGGCAGTTTGAGAATGCGGTGGTGTCGGGAACGACAGCCCACCGCCGCTCACCGCGACCAGTTCCGTCATGCACACCCGCTCCTTCCTGGCGCCGCTCCTCGTTGTCGCCTCGCTGCACCCAGCGCTGGTGCGCGGCGAGACCGCTTCTGAGGTGACGACCCTCGCCCTGCTGGATCGGCTGCAGGAGCGGGACATGCCCGATGTGATGCTGTGGGTGATCGAACAAGCTTCGGCATCTGCGGAGTGCTCCGCCGACACGCGACGGCGGCTCGACTTCCTCAAGGGCTCGGCGCTCGTCAGCCAGAGCCGGACGACCGCCGACATCGAAGCCCGGACCGAGTTGCTCGACCAGGCTGAGAAGTCGATCGACGCATTCCTCGAATCGTCGCCAGCCGACGACATGGCGATCGCCGCTTTCACGCAGAAGGGCAACCTCTTGGTGGAGCGTGGCCGGACCTGCCTCGCCCTCTCCCTGCGGCCAGGAGCCGACGCGGCCGCGCAGTCCAAGGAAGCGGCCGTGTTCTTCGACCGCGCGATCAAGACGCTCCGTACGGCTGCGATTCTCCCTGGGAAGAAGGGCTCCGAGGAGCCACCGCCAGTCGTTCCCGAGAAAATCGAAACCGCCGAAGACGCGGTGCTCCGATCGCTGCGCGACATCGCTACGGAGATCGAGCAGATTCGCCTGCCGATCAAGGGCATCCGCGACGAATACGAGGCCAAGAACGCCGAAATGGCTCCGCTCCAGAGGGAGGTCGAGAAGTTTGACGCGGAGATCCGTCAGAAGCAGACGGAGGTTCCCAGGCTCCAGCAGCAACTCGCCGCGATCCAAAGGCCCCCCTCTCCGCGAGACACTCCAAAAGTTCTCCAGGAGCGGAGAGCCCTGGCCGGTCAGCTTCCCGCCCGGTTGCAGGCCATCCTGGGCGAGATCGCCAGGCTCGAAGCGGGGCGGCAGAAGCCAGAGATCCAGCTGAAGAAAATCGCCAACGAGAAGACCAAGCTCTCGAAACAGCTTGCCGCCGCCGAAAAGCCGCTGGAGAAGGAACTGGACGAGCCGCTGCGGCGACAGGAAGAACTCCGCACGAAGCTCCTCCAAACCCGGCTGATGGTGGCGGAGACCTACTTCGAGACATCGAAGGCCCACGCCCCGGACTCAGACGAGTGGAAGGCCGCCTTGGAGGAGTCGCAGCGGCTCAACCACGAACTTGCCGAGAAGTATGGCACGCTGGGCGTCGGCTTTGTGGCCCGGCTGAACGAAGGGCGAAACCAGGCGCTGTTGGGAAAGCGCGACGCCGCCATCGGCACGCTCGCGCCCCTCTTCACGCTCGAAGCAGCCCCTGGCCAGCCCCTCTCACCGCTCGGCCTGAGCCTCAAGACCAAGGCCCTCGGGATCGCTCTCCAGTGCTGGGAAGAAGACAAGGCCTATGTCGAGGTCACCGGACCGTCGCCGTTCGAGCCCGAGAAGTACCGCACGAATCCCCTTCTCCGGTTCGCCATGTCGCCCGTCAAGGAGGGACGGATGACGCCCGAGATGGCCACGGTGAAGTACCGCACCGCCAAACTACTAGCCACCCGTGCGAAGTCGCTCTCCGCACAAGAGGCCACCGCGGCCAAGGTACTCGAGGCGGATGCCTACAAGCTCGCCCGCGAGGTCTCCACCGCGAACCGCGACTTCGCGCAGGAGGCCCGGGAACTGGCAGCCGGTCTCGGGAAGAATCTCGGGCCAGCCGACGACGATTTCCCATCGAAACTGGCCGATGGCCAGGCCGCGTTCCGGGCGTTTCAGGAGGCGCAGGCTGCCCTGAAGGCGGCCCAGGCGTCCGGCAACGCCGCGGCGACCGACGATGCGGCCGATCGTGCCGTGAAGACACGGGACGAGGCCCTAAAGGCGATGCGGGGTGCGCTAGCTCTCGGCGAGCAAGACGCGACAGCCAACGAGGCGGCGATCAACCAGATCCGTTCGATCCTCGCATTCCTGCTCTACGACGCCCGCGAGTTCACCGAGGCCGCCTCTCTCGGCTCGCTCCTCGTGAAGGACCATCCAAACTCAGCGTCGAGCCGCCATGGCTTTTGTATTTATGCCTCTAGAAAGAACGAATGAAACGTTCCATGGTTATATTTGGGTTCCTGCTTCTTTGCGGTCTTGGGCAGGCGGGGG
>CAMBSN010000055.1 GCA_945870505.1 Candidatus Kuenenia stuttgartensis
TAGCCATAGAGCCAGTCGGCGCCAGGCGAGATCAGCACGTCACGGTCGCCGTGTCGCACGACGAGAGGCGTGGCATAGGCCTTCTTGACGTCTGGGTCGTCGCCGAGTTTCCCGCTCCGCGAGGTCTTCCAGGCCAGTCGGCCGGTGGCGGTGTCGAGCGCCGCGACGAACTGCACGTCGATGCCGTCGCAGTTCACGATCAGCAGGTCATTCCAGACGATCGGCGTGCTCCCCGGGCCGTTCATGTGGTCGAGCCGCAGCTCCCGGTTCGCCCACAGCACCGTGCCCGTTGTCGTCTCGACGCAGGCGGTGCCGAAGTCGCCGAAGTGGCAGTACAGCCGCCCCTCGGCAAGCACGGGCGACGGCGACGCGTAGGAGTTGAGGGCGTGGATCGGCTGCGGCTCGTCGATCACGAAGAGTTCGATGTCGTGGACAAGCCGACCCGAATCACGATCGACGGCGAGGGCCCGCAGGCTCAGGGACGTCGCCACGTTTCGAGCTTGGCCGCCCGACGGTTCGACCGCCCGCTTTGTCTTTTCCTCGTCGGTCGCCTCCCGCTCGACCGCGGTCGTCATCCACACGAGCCGCTCGTCGAGCACGGGCGACGACCAGCCGCGACCCGGCAGCGGTGTTTTCCAGACGACGTTTTCCGTTTCGCTCCAGGTGACGGGCAGATCGTGGGCCGCGGGGGCGTGGCCCTGTCCGTCGGGACCGCGCCACTGCGGCCAGGGCACGTCGGCCACGGTGGGAGGCGTGAGCAGACCTGCCATGACGAGCAGGCAGGCCAGGCGGGCGCGAAGGCAGAGCGATGTCATGCAGGAATCTCCGGGGACCGCGTCAGGATACCGGTCTGTCGCGGCGTGCGCGCGCCCTCAGGAAGCCGTAGTTCTCCAGCCGCATCCGGTCGGCGCGGTCGTCGATCGTGGCTTCGGGCACATCGTAGATCGAGAGCACGCGATCGAAGAGCGCCAGGGCCGTCTCGAACTCGGCGGGAATCACCTCGTCGGCCCCGAGGTGCCGCAACTCCTCGACCTCGAGGACGTATTCGGTACGGACGATGATCCGCACGCCCGGCGCAAGTTCGCGGGCGATCCTCACGCTTCGCCGCATGCTCGCGGCGTCGGAAATCGCCAGCACGTAGGCCCGGGCCCGGGTGATACCCACGTGCTCGAGAACGGCGGCCCGTGTGCAGTCGCCGTAGTGAATGTCGAGCCCGAGGGCCCGCTCGTGGCGGACCGTCTCGGGATTGAGTTCGAGCACGACGTGGGGCACGCCGAACTCGGCGAGGGCGGCGGCAAGGTTGCGGCCGTTGAGACCAAAGCCGGCGATGATCACGTGGTCGGCGAGTTCCTGGCGGTCCGCCGGCGGGGTGCGGTCGGCGAGCCACCAGCCGCACAACCGCGACTGCGAGAGGCGGTCGAGCCAGCCGGGGAGGGCCACAGCGAGCAGCGGCGTGACGGCCATCGTGAGCACGGCTGCGGCCAGGAATGTCTGGTAGTCGTCGCGGTCGAGCAGGCCGGCTTCGGCGCCGCGGGAGCCGAGCACGAACGAAAACTCACCGACCTGAGCGAGTGCGGCACCGGCGAGCAGGCTCGTTCGCGGCGGATAGCCGGCCAGCAGCGCCGGGATGGCGGTCATCGCGGTCTTCCCCAGCACGATCGCCAGCACCGTGATGGCCACCAGCGAGGCGTGTTCGGCGAGGAACCGAACGTCGAGCAGCATGCCGACCGAGACGAAGAACAGGCTCGCCAGGGTATCGCGAAACGGCAGCACCTCGGTGAACGCCTGGTGGCCGTACTCGCTCTCCGAGAGCAGAAGGCCCGCGAGAAAGGCCCCGAGGGCGAGCGAGAGGCCGACCTGAGCGGTGATCGCGGCGGTGCCAAGGCAGGCCAGCACGATGGTCATCAGAAAGAGCTCGCGGTTTCGCAGCCGGACCACCTCGTGGAGGATTCGGGGCACAAGGACGCGGCCGACGGCGAGCACCGCCGCCACGGTCGCGAGACCTGCCGCCACGGAGGCGACCGGGTTGGCGAATAGGCCGGCGGCGTGGCCGACGGCTGCGGTGGCCTGGGGCGGCGGCCGGACGCCCGCTGCCGAGGCGAGCAGTGGCACAGCGAGCATCGCGGCGACGACGACGAGATCCTGCAGGAGCAAGACCGCGATCGTGATCCGGCCGTGCGGGGCGGCGGTCTCGCCGCGGTCGGCGAGGAGTTTGAGCACAATCGCCGTGCTCGACATCGCCACCAGCATGCCGGCGAATACCGCCTGCGGCAGCGTGCCGAGATACCACCACGTGGCCACCGTTACCAACGCCGTGGTGCCGACGATCTGCGGCAGGCCCACCCGGGCCATCGTCGGCAGCATGACGATCAGCCGCGAGAGCGAGAACTCGAGGCCCACCGTGAACAGCAGCACGACGACACCGATCTCGGCGAGCGCCTCGACGACGTGCAGGTCGGAGACGAGCGACAGCCCGTAGGGCCCCACCAGCACGCCCGCCACGAGCAGCCCGACGACGCTCGGGAGTTGGAACTGGCCGAAGGCGAAGACGACGGCCGCCGCGACGGCAAACACGATGACCAGGTCGGCGAGGAACATGGGCGGGCGGGAGGTGGTCAGGGGATGGGGGGCCTTCAGAGCGTAGCGCACGGCTCGTGGAAAAGCCACGTTTTCCAGTCCGGGAGTCTGTCTTGGGCGGTTTGGCCGTCTCTGCTAGCCTCTCCGCCCCCGGAGGGTGTTTGCATGAGTCGTGAAGCGAGCAGAACTCTGCGTCTGGCCTGGGCGATGATCGTCGTCGCGACGGTGTGGCTTGGCCGGACCGGCCTGGCAGAACCACCCGCCAAGTTGGCGGACAGGCCATGCGATTTGCGGGTGGAGAGCGAACTGTTTTCGGCGGGAGGTGACGAGCCCGTCGCCCGCAGCCTCACGCTCTTTCACCATGGCGTGGCCTGGGATTTTCTCGAACTCGTAGACGCCGACACGAAGACCGCGGCGATCGCTGAGATCGTGCTCCACGACCCGGCGCGGGAGCGGGTGGTGGTGATCGATCCGGTGCGGCATGTGAAGACGCAGGTCGACATGATCCGTCTCGAACGGCTGAGCGTGTCGCTGGCGAAGTGGGCGCGGTCGAACGACGATCGCCTCGTCCGCTGGGCCGGCGGGCCCGATTTCACTGCTGGATTCACCGAGGAGGATGAGCGGATCGAACTCGTCGGTCCGCGGGTGCGATACGCCGTGGCCTACGAGGAGGCGCCGTGCCCCGAGGCCGCCTGCACCTACCGGCGGTTTGCCGACACCGCGATCTTGCTCAAGGCACTGATGCAGCCCGGTGGGATTCCGCCCTTTCCGCGGCTGGCCGTGAACCGGCGGCTCGAGGATGCCGGCGCGATCCCCAGCGAGGTGACGCTCGAGATCGAGCCACGGCTCATCGGAATCGCAGGCCGCCCCGAGCGGCTGCGGTGCGTTCACAAGGTGCATCCACGTCTGCTCGGTGGCGATTTCGAACGCATCGAAGACGCTCAGGGTCACGTGGCCGCAGCGGAAGCAGTCGATTTGGCGACCTTCATCGCCCGCGACGAGGAGCCGCCTCGGCCTCTGCCGCCCGGTTCATGAGAACCGCTGCTGCGTTCCCTACGCCGCCGTCACGACTGGTATGCGCGGAGGAGTTTCGCGAGGCGGCAAGAAACTCCGCCTGACCGGACGATGTTTCCTGTGCCTCATATCTTTCCCAGCCCGTCGGGTCGGGCGGAAGGAGGCGGCGATTCTGGCTGCTCGGGAGAAAACTGCCAGACCGGTGGGCGCCGTCGTGTTTGGGGGGCGTGTCGAGGGCTCGCGGAAGGTGCCGCGGCCAAGGCATTGACATTTGTACACTTCTCTGTTTTAATCATCAACATCCATATCAAAAGCATTCACTACGGAGGGTCTCGATGCTGGTGCTCTCACGCAAGCAGAACGAACGGATTCGGGTTGGGGATTCGGTGGTGGTGACGATCGTCCGCGTCAGCGGCGACAAGGTGCGGATCGGGATCGAGGCACCGGCGAACGTGCGGGTGCTGCGAGACGAACTCGACGCCGACACGATCGGTACGGTGACACTTGAGGGATCCGCGGAACTGGCCATCCCGCGGCTTCTTGGCGTCGCGGGCTGACCAGACGTCATGATCAACGCCCGCACCAGCAACGGCCAAGCGGGTGCAAAACCTACGAAATCGGGCCGCCGGGCCGTGGGAATCCACGGTTCCGGCGGCTTCGTTTCGGGGGGGCGTGGCTCCGCTGTCGGATTCCGCCGCGGTCAGGCAGAATCATGGCATGAATCTGACTGAGGCGGGCGTCCGGCCGGATGCCGAAGAGGCGGTCCCAGCGGCCAGCCCTGTGAGGCGTCGGTCGCCGGCGCGGCTGGCGGTGGTGATCGCCGCGGTGGCGACGTGCGCTCTCGCGGTGGCGGCCTTTGCCGCGACCCGAGTTCCCGAGTTCTACCGTCAGCGCCTCGTGTTTGAGCGGGCGGAGGATGCGGGCCGCAGGCTGGTCAGCGACGTCTCGGCACTGCACGCGTCGTTCATTCGCGAGGGGGCTTGGGAGGCGGCATTCTCCGAGCGTGACGTCAACGCCTGGCTCGCCAACGACCTGCCCCGCAACCACGGTCGCCTGCTGCCGCGTGCCGTGACGGAACCGCGGCTCCGGTTCACGCCCCGCCGGGTTCATGCCGCCGTACAGATCGGTGGCGGCCTGGCATCGACGGTGGCCGTGCTCGTCGCCGAGGTACAGCTGCGGGAGCCAAACCAACTTGGCATCGTGGTGGAGGATGCCAGGCTGGGCAGCCTGCCGCTCCCCCGTGGACTGGTGCTCGGTGAGATCCGCAGGCGATTCGACCAGATCGGGATGGTGACCACCGTGCGGCGGCTGGACGGCCGCACCGTGCTCGTGGTGTACATTCCGTCGACGCACGAGTCGGGGGGCATGAGCCACTGGCTCGAGTCGCTGTCGATCGGCGAGGGCACCGTTGCCTTTGCGGGGCACACGCGGCCCGGGCGGTCACCGCCGGTGGCGCCGGCCGACGGCGGTGGTTCGTGATGATGCAATGACCTTAGGGACAACGACAACAGGGGGCAGGTATGCCAGGGCTGACGTTTCTTGGGGCGGCGGGAGAGGTGTCGGGATCCCGGCATCTCGTGGATGCGGCTGGCGGTCGCGTGCTCGTCGACTGCGGCCTCTTCCAGGGAGAGAAGAATCTCCGTGACAAGAACTGGGATCGATTTCCGGTGCGGCCCGATTCGATCAACGCGATCGTGCTGACGCACGGGCACATCGACCACTCCGGATACCTGCCACGATTGGCCCGGGAGGGCTTTGCCGGCCCGATCTACACGTCGCCCGCCACCGCCGACCTGCTCGGCCTGCTCCTCTACGACTCGGCGAAGTGCCAGGCGGAAGACGCCATCTACGCCAATCGCAAGGGATTCTCCAAGCACTCCCCCGCCCTGCCGCTCTACGAGGAGCAGGACGTGGATCGCGTGCTTCGCCTCGTGCGGCCCGTGCCGCGGGAATCGTGGTTCTCGCCCGCCGGCGGCATTCGTTGCCGCTTTCACGAGGCCGGCCACATGCTCGGCAGTTCGTTCATCGAGATGGAGGCGGCGCGGGACGGCGGCGGCGAGCCGGTGCGGATCGTGTTTTCGGGCGACGTCGGCCGCTTCGACGCGCCGCTCTACAAGGACCCGATTTCACCCCCCAACTGCGATTACCTTGTCTGCGAAAGCACCTACGGCGACCGCGACCATACGCCCTCGCGGCCGCTCGACGAGCTCGAGAAGGTGACCAACGAGGCGATCCGCCGCGGCGGCATGATGCTCGTGGCGTCGTTCGCGATCGGTCGCTGTCAGCAGCTCGTCTACCTGCTCCGCACGCTCATGGCGGCCGGGCGGGTGCCCGAGACCCCGATCTGGGTCGATTCGCCGATGGCCGTCGGCGCCATGGAGGTGTTTCGCAAGCACCGCGACGAGCACGACTTCAGCGAGGCAAAGATGCAAGGCGTGGCTGAGTCGCTCGCCAGCCCCTTCGTGCGGATGGCGAAGACGGCTGAGGAGTCGAAGGCGATCAACGGCCACCACGGCGCGGGCATCGTGATCGCGTCGAGTGGCATGATGAACGGTGGCCGCATCCTCCACCATCTGGCCCGGCGGTTACCCGACCCGAAGACCACGGTGCTCGTGGCCGGCTACCAGGCCAAGGGCACGCGGGGCAGGAGCCTGATCGAAGGGGCGGAGTTCCTGCGGATCCACGGCCGGGACGTGCCGGTTCGTGCAGTCGTGCGAAAGGTGGACGCCCTCTCAGGCCATGCAGACCGGAGCGAGATCGACCGCTGGCTGGGAAGCATGGCCGCGCCGCGGCGGACGTTCCTCGTGCACGGCGAGCCACCGGCGGCGGCGGCGCTCGCGGAGTTCATCCGCTCCCGGCGCGGCTGGAATGTGCACGTTCCAGCGCTCGGCGAGCACGTCGAACTCGACTGACATACCCACCCAGGACAAGGAGCCACCATGGCCAAGAAGCCCAAGCATGACGCGGCCGGAAATAACGGAGCGACGGTCCCCGGCAAGGCGTGCAGCATCGTTCCCGACACCATGCTCGGCGACGACGTGGCGCTTGTCGCCGAAAACATGGAGCGGATCCTCGGCTCGCCAAGCTACTCACTCGCCCAAGATGACAAGCTCCTTCTCACCCGGGAGGAGATGCGAGGCGTACGGATGCTCCTCGAACTCGGCAAGCCCGAGATCGCCCTTCAGGCCGACAACATCAAGTCGACCGTGATCGTGTTCGGCGGCACGCAGATCGTCGACCGCGCGGCTGCCGAGCGGCGGATCTTCGAGGCCCGCCGCGCCGCGCAGGCTGCCCCGGCCGACCCGGCCGTCGCCCGCGAGGTGAAGCGGGCCGAGCAGTTGCTCTCGATGTGCCATTACTACGACGACGCCCGGACGTTCGCCCGGATCGTATCGATCGACAACCAGTGCGAGGACGAGCGGGACTACGTGATCATCACCGGCGGCGGACCTGGGATCATGGAGGCAGCCAATCGCGGTGCCTTCGACGTCGGCTGCAAGTCGATCGGCCTCAACATCAAGCTCCCGGCCGAGCAGCAGCCAAACCCCTTCATCACGCCCGAACTCTGTTTCCAGTTCAAGTACTTTGCCCTGCGGAAGTTCCACTTCATTCTCCGCGCGGCGGCGGTTGTCCTCTTTCCGGGTGGCTTCGGCACGCTCGACGAGATGTTCGAGACGCTCACGCTCCGGCAGACCCACCGCATGCAGCCGGTGCCGATCATTCTCTACGGCCGTGACTACTGGTCGAAGGTGATCGACTTCCAAGCCCTGGCCGATTCTGGCGTGATTGCCGACCACCACCTCGACCTGTTCAGCTACGCCGAGACGCCTGAGGACGCCTGGCAGCAGATCCTCGACTTCCACGCGAAGGCGCAGCGGAGGTAACGGCCTGGGGCCGTGAACAGGGAGGCACAGGTTGAAAACCTGTGCTACGTGGTTGGGTTCAGCGAGGGGCTGCCCATGCCCTCGAGCGGGCTATGGGAGCAAGCGCAGCCACGATGGCGAAGCGCAGCGGACATGCAGAGAGTCGAGGCCTGGAGGGCCGAGACGAACGTCCGGCGAGAGGGCGTGGGTGGTCCCGAGCCGCCGCGATGGACAGGCACAGATGGCAACCTGTGCTACGGGGCGGGGAGACGGATCGTGAAGGTCGTGCCGACGCCCGGGGTGCTCTCGACCACGATCGTGCCGGCATGGGCCTGCACGATGTGCTTGACGATTGAGAGGCCGAGGCCCGTGCCGCCGAGAACGCGGCTCCGAGCCTTGTCGACCCGGTAGAACCGTTCGAAGAGCCGCGGCAGGTGCTCCGCCGCGATCCCGCAGCCCTCGTCACGGACGCGGATGGCGGGCCCGGTCGCGTCGTTGTCGGCCGACAGCCACACGGCCTTGCCGGCCTCGCTGTACTTGATCGCGTTGTCCACCAGGTTGATGACAGCTTGCTCGAGGAGCGGGCCGTTGACGGTGACGATCAGATCCGGCGGGCAGTCGACCTCCAGGCGAATCGACCGCTCCACCGCCCGGGGCCGGCAATCGTCGGACGCGGTGACGAGGATGCCCGCGAGCGGTTGCAGGTCTAGCGGGAGCTTCCTGCTCGTCTCGCTCTGCTCGATCCGGGAGAGCGCCAGGAGGTCCTCGATGATCGCCGCGAGCCGGTCGGCTTGCCGGGCGACGATACCCAGAAATCGCCGGGCGTCGTTGCGGTCGTCGAGCGCTCCGTCGAGCAGCGTCTCGACGAAGCCCTTGATCGACGCCACTGGTGTCTTGAGTTCGTGCGACACATTGGCGACGAAGTCGCGGCGGACATTTTCGAGCCGCTGCACCTCGGTTACGTCGTTGAGCACGATCACCGCGCCGCCGTCACCCGAGGCGTCGCGAAGCGCGGTGCCGCGAAGGCGAATCGTGCGGTCGCGGATGCCGCGGAGCAGAAGGTCGTCCTCGACGGGCTCCCTGCAGTCGATCGCCGTGAGCGCGAAGCGGCGCAGGTCGGGGTTGCGGATCACGTCTTGCAGGGGCCGGCCGGCGGCCTGCTCGGCCTCCACGTCGAGAAGATCGGCCGCGGCACGGTTGATGCCGAGGATGCGCCGGCGGCCGTCGATCGCCAGGACGCCCTCGATCATGCTGCCGAGGACGGCCTCCTGCTGCGTGTCTTGTCGCCCGATCGTCAGGCCGCGCTCTACCAACTGCTCGCGGAGTCGGACCAGGGCGGCGGCGATGTCGGCGAACTCGGCGACATCCGTCGCAGGGGGATCAGCACTGACGTCACCAGAGGCGAGCCTGGCCGCCGCGGCCTGCAGGCCGACCACAGGGCGGGCGAGTTGCCGGGCGAACGCATACAAGATCACCGCCGCGGCCGCCGTCACCGCCAGGCAGCCGAGCAAGAGCGTCCGCTGCCACTCCGCGAGTTGCCGGTCCGCATCGGCCGCATCGGCGGTGACGAGGATCACGCTCGATGGGCTGGAGGGGATCGGCAGGGCCACTTCGAGCGAGCGCCGCCCGGATCCGCTGTCGTAGCTGCTACGGCTCGTAACGCCGCTGCCACGGGCCGCGGTCGGGGTTGCATCGACGCCGGTGGCGTCGAGCAAGCGGCACTCGATACGGCTCGATTCCCGCAGGCCGCGGGCAGCGTTCTCGAAGGCGACGCGATCGACGGTCCCATCGGCATCGACCGTGGCGGCGGCGAGTCCGCGGCCCGCGTCGGCAAGTCGGTCGCGCAGAGCCGCGTCTGCCAGCCCGGCGAACTGGATGCTCGCGATCCAACAGGTCGATGCCGCGGTCGCAGCGACGATCGCGCAGCAGCCGGCAAAGACGTGCCAGACGTAGCGATTGCGGGGCATGCTGGGGCGTCGCAGCCTATGGTGTCACGCGGCGCGAGTGTCGTGCGACCGCTCACCAGTGTGTCACGGGCCGCTCCATCGGGAAAGCCGCCGCGGCAACCGGCCGACTCTCACTTGCGGAATCGATAGCCAACCCCGCGGACGGTCTCGATGTAGTGGCCGTGGTCGCCCATTTTCCGCCGCAGGCCGGCGACCTGCACGTCGACCGATCGCTCGGTGACGGGGTAGTCGGTGCCCTTGACGGCGTCAACGATCTGAGCGCGACTGAAGGCCCAGCCGGGCCGCTTGGCGAGAAAGGTCAGCAGCGCAAACTCGGTGTACGTCAGTTCGAGAAGCTGGCCTACGAGCATGGCTTCGTGGCGGCCAGGATGGATCACGAGTTCGTGAACCTCGATCGTGGCTTCCCGCTCCTCCAGACGCCGTGATTCATCGCGGCGGAGCAACGCCCTGACCCGCGCCGAAAGCACGCGGGGGCTGAATGGCTTGGCGATGTAGTCGTCGGCGCCGCGCTCGAGGCCGGCCACCATGTCAGCCTCCTCTCCCTTCGCAGTCAGCATCACGATCAGGATGTCGCGGGTCTTGGCATCCGCCTTGAGCCGCCGGCAGACCTCGAGACCGTCCACTGCCGGCAGCATTAAATCGAGGACGACGAGGTCGGGTGGATTCGTCCGGGCCGACTGCAGCGCCTGTTCACCGCTGCCGACGCACTCGACGTCGTAACCGTCCTTAGCCAGGTTGTAGCGGACGAGTTCGAGGAGATCGTCCTCGTCATCAACAACCAAGACTCGTGGCTTCACCGTCTCCTGCGGACCGCGATTCCGAGTAGGCATGTGCGTCGCTTCGGCCCGGGGCGTCGATCGGCTGTCGGTGGTGATCATAGTCGGCGATATCCTCGGATCGAATCATGAGGATTTCGTGAGGGCCGGCTACGACAGCAGCAGTTCGACGTCTTCGGGGGTGAGGCTCGAGATCATGCTCTCGTCGGCCGCCACGATCGAATCGGCGAGTTCCCGCTTGCGGTCCTGGAGGGCGAGGATCTTCTCCTCCACCGTGTCGCGGGCGATCAGACGGTAGGCGAACACGCGACGGGTCTGGCCGATGCGGTGAGCGCGGTCAACGGCCTGCGCCTCCACGGCGGGATTCCACCAGGGGTCGAGGATGTAGATGTAGTCGGCCGCGGTGAGGTTGAGGCCCTGGCCGCCCGCCTTGAGGCTCACGAGGAACAGTCGGCAGTCCGGATCTTCCTGGAAGCGGACGACGCGGGCCTGTCGGTCGGTCGTGCGGCCATCGAGGTATTCGTAGACGACCTTTTTCTCGTCGAGCCGTCGGCGGAGGATCGCCAGGAAGCTGGTGAACTGGCTGAAGACGAGCACCTTGTGACCCTCGTCGAGCACCTCGTCGAGTTGTTCGAGGAGCGTGTCGAGCTTGGCGCACGACTCGTCGACGCGGGAGTGATCGACGAGGCCCTGATGGCAGGCGGTCTGCCGCAGACGCAGGAGCGCTTCGAGCACCGCGATCCGCGAGCGGCCGATGCCCATCCGGCCGATCCGCCCGGCAAGTTCGGCTCGGAAGTGCTCGCGAAGTTCGTCGTAGGCCTTCCGCTGGTGTTCGCCGAGTTCGACGAACAGCGTCTGCTCAGTCTTCTCTGGGAGGTCGGAGAGCACCTGAGACTTCGTCCGCCGCAGCAGGTAGGGACGGACGGCGCGGGCCACGATCTCGGCACTCCCCCTGCCGTCGGCCAGAAACTTCCGTAGCCTCCCGGCGCTGCCGAGCTGCCCAGGATTCAGAAACTCGAAGATGCTCCAGAGTTCGCCGATGTGATTCTCGACCGGCGTGCCGGTGAGCGCCAGGCGATGCCGGGCGCGGAGCAGCCGACAGGCCTTCGCCGCCTGACTGGCCGCATTTTTGATCGACTGCGCCTCGTCGAGGATCACGTAGTCGAACTCGGTTTCACGGTGGACCACGATGTCGCGGCGGAGCGTCCCGTAGGTCGTGATCACGATGTCCCAGTCGGTGAGCGTGCCCGCCTCCTCGGCCCGCGTCGTGCCCGTGTAGTTGGCGACCCGCAGGTTGGGCGCGAATCGGCGGGCTTCGTCCATCCAGTTGAAGACGAGGCTGCGGGGCACGATCACGAGCGTCGGCCGGTGGGGGACGCCGGCAGCGCGGACCTCCGCCTGGCGGCGGGCGAGGAGCGCCAGCACCTGGATCGTCTTGCCGAGACCCATGTCGTCGGCGAGGCAGCCGCCCAGCCCGAGCGACTCGAGGAACACCAGCCAGCCAAGCCCCTCGCGCTGGTAATGGCGCAGGGTGCCCTGGAAGCCGGGCGGCTCCGGCTCCGCCTCCGGCCGCTCTCCAGCGGCGAGCTGCTCCCGCAGGCGATCGAAGGCCTCGTCGACCGTGGACCGCGGCTGACCGGCGAGCAGCGCGTCGAGCAGCGCCATCTGGATGCGGCCGTAGCGGAGTTTGCCGTCGTGCTTCTGCGCGAGCGCCGCCATCGGCGCGAGTTCCTGCGCGAACGCGTCGGGCAGGATGCCAATCGAGCCGTCGGGAAGCTCGACCGACCGGCCGCCGCGAGCGATCGCCTCGAGCAGGGCCGGCAGTTCGGCCGTGACACCGCCGAAGTCGATGGCGGCGGAGAGCTCGAACCAGTCGATGCCGCTGGTGACGTTCCAGGCGACGCTCCCTGCGGGGCGGTAGCGGCGGCCCGCGACCTCCACCAGCCAGCCGGCGGCGGCGAGCTGCGACACCGACGTGTCGAGACGGTTGCGTGCGATCTCGACATGGTGCGCGGCGGGTGAGCCATCGAGCGACTGGCCACGGGCCGCGGAGGCGCCGTGCCGCGGCAACAGGGCCAGTGCCTCCCGTTCCGCAGCCCGGTCGCGGCGGACGAAGACACGGTGGGTGGCGTCGGCGGCACCGCCCGCCGGATCGTCGGCGGCGATCGACAGGCCCGCGTAGTCGAACCAGATCCGGCCGGCGAGCTGCACGCGGGTCTGCCCCCGGCGCCGTTCGCCCGGCGCCGCGTCGAGCGACACGGCCGGCGAATCGTCGAGCACGAGCTTGGGTCGCGGCACGCCCGACTCGATCCGCCAGCCGGTCCAGGCGGGCAGCACGAGCCGCGGCACGTCGGCCAGGAGGGCGAGCCGCTCGATGAGGCCGTCGACCTGCGGTCCGGCAACCTCAATCGGCCCGCGCCGCTCGAACTGTTCGAGCCAGCCCGACGAGATCGCCCCGGTCTCGCTGTCGTCGACGGCCTTGAGCCGCGCGATGCGGTCGGCGAACACCACGAGCCCGGCTCGGAGGATCGCCTTGGGCTCGCTGAGGTTCTTTCGCTGGCTGCCCCGGACGAGCATGCCGCGGAGCGTGGCCTTCGAGGGTCGTGGTGGCGGGGCGTCGTCGTCGCCATCGGCGTCGTCGCGACTGCGGCCCTTCGCCGGCCTCAGGTCGTCGTCGTCGGGCTCAAGCACGAACGCGAATTCCCAGGGTTGGCCGCCGTCCCACGTCATCGGCACGACCCGCTCGGGATCGCGACGGGGTTCGGGCTGCACCACAAGCCGCCCGGTTTCGCAGAGCATCGCGAGATGGGTGGCGGCCGACCGGGGGCTGACCACGATCCGCGAGATCGATCTCCGCTCGACTGGATCTGGCAGCCCGTGGCCACCGGCCGCTGCCGCGCCGACGAGCTGCTCGACGATCATTCGCTCCTGGGGGTCGAGCTGGTCGAGCTCCACCTCTTCGGGTCCGAGGACGACGGGGCGGGGGCGACCGGTGGCGTTGCCGGCCACGTCGAGCTGCATCCGCGCCGGCACGAGTACGGCCGCTCGCGCCTCGGATGATGCGGCGAGGTCGAGGAGAAAGACGAGCGCCCCGCCGGCTCGCCGCGGATCGGGGATCGAGAGGCCGTGGGCCCGGACGGCCGGCTCGACGAGCCGGCGACGTTCTTCAAGCTCCGTCGCCCACGCCGGCAGCCGTTGGCCGCCACGGCGGAGCGAAGGCGGGGGCGTCCAGGTCGCCGCGGCCGTAGCGGCGCGGTCTGGATCATCCCCTTCGCCATCGCCGACCTCGTCAGCCGTGATCTCATCCTCGTCAGCCGCGACTGCGTCGGGAACGTCGTCGGCAACGATGTCGAGTGTGACCGGTGTCTGGTCGTGGATGCCGGAGAGCAGGCGGCGGCGATCGACCTCAAGCAGCACGGCGGCGAGCACGGCGCAGGGAAGGCCGGCGCGGCCGGCGGACGTGGTGCAGCGGGTCTCGAGGGTCATGCCCCCGCGGCGATGGGCCGAAAGCTCCAGCTGCACCTCGTGCTCGTCGCCGTCATCCGCGACGACGGTGGCCCGCACCTGGCCGACTCGCGGGCAGGCGACGGATGCGGGGGTGATCGTGCGGGCCTTGGCGACGTCGGCCGAGGGAAAGAGATGGAAGAGGCGCTGCTCGAGGGTCTTCATGCTGCCGGTTCGGAGGGTCGAAAGACACACTGCGGCGAACCGGGCCCGAGAGGGGCCCCGCGGGCGCAGCACGTTGTTGTACCCCGCCCGAGCCGCGTTTGGCGAGGGCGGGCGTCGTGGCACGGCCGACCGACGCGATCAGCCGCCCTTCACCGTCGCCACGAGCTCCAGCACGTTCTCGACCGGCGTGTGCGGCAGGATGCCGTGGCCGAGGTTGAAGATGTGGCCGGGCCGGCCTGCGGCGCGGGCGAGCACCTCCCGCGTCCGCCGGCGAACGGTGTCGCGGTCGGTGAGGAGGACGACCGGTTCGAGGTTGCCCTGCACCGCACGGTCGTGGCCGACGGTAGCCCAGCCCACGTCGAGGTCGATCCGCCAATCGATGCCGATCACCGAGCCGCCGGCTTCGCGCAAGAGTGGCAGCAGCGCGGGGTTGCCGGTCGCGAAGTGGATCGTCGGCACCCGCTGGGCCACCTCGGCCAGTGCCGTGCGGCTGTGCGGGAGCACGTAGCGGCGGTAGTCGTCGGGGCCGAGGCAGCCGACCCAGCTGTCGAACAGCTGCACCACTTCCGCGCCGGCATCGACTTGTGCGACGAGGTAGCGGCTCACGCCGCGGGCGATCCTGTCCATCAGGTCGTGCCAGGCCGACTCGTGCTGGTACATGAACGACTTGGTGAGCAGCCAGGCCTTGCTCGTCCCGCCCTCGATGCAGTAGCCGGCGAGCGTGAAGGGGGCGCCCGCGAAGCCAATCACGGGGATCGAGATGTCGAGGCCGGCCCGCGTGGCCCGGACGGTGTCCATCACGAAGCCGAGGCGGTCGATGTCGTCGAGTTCCCGCACGCGGCCAACGTCGTCGGGCGACCGTACGGGGTTGTGGATCACCGGCCCTTCGCCGTGGGCGAACTCGAGGTCGAGACCCATCGGCTCGAGGATCGGGAGGAGGTCGCTGAAGATGATCGCCGCATCGACGCCGAGCCGCGCGACGGTCGCAATCATCACCTCAGCGGCGAGCCGCGGCGTCTTACATAGTTCGAGGAAGCCGACCTTGTCGCGGATGGCCCGGTATTCCGGGAGGTAGCGGCCGGCCTGCCGCATCAGCCAGACGGGGGTCCTTTCCACCGGCTCCATGCGGCACGCCCTGAGCAGGAGCGGGGCAGCGGCGGCGGGCGGTGGCGGGATGGCGGACACGGTAGGCATCGGGGCGAGTATATGCCCAGCCCGGGCCATCCGCAGGATGGGCCGGGCAACTACAATGAAGGTCGTCACGATTCGCCCGGGCATCGCATGGCCGCATTTCTCTCAGGCATTTCCATCGTCTGCTTCGCGGCGAGCTACGCCGTGGCTCTCGCTTGTGAGGCGTCGCGGCTCGCGTTCCGCTCCGGCGTCCGCGGTGCGGCCATGGTGGCCTTTGCTGCAGCGGGCCTTTTCGCCCATACGCTGTTTCTCTTCTGGCGGGCCGTGGACGGCGGCGCGGCGCCCCTCTCGAGTCCGTTCGACTGGTACCTGCTGGCGGCCTGGCTACTCGCAGCCGGCTATCTCTGGCTCACGATCGCCAATCCGCGGACACCGGTGGGCCTGTTTCTGCTCCCGATTGTGCTCGGCCTTGTCGGGGCGGCGACGCTCGCCAGCCGCGAGCCATTCCTCCACGATGCGGCGTCGCTCTTCTGGGGCCGGATCCACGGCGGGCTGCATCTGATCTGGAGCGTGAGCGTGGTACTCGGGGCGATCGCCGGGCTGATGTGGCTCATTCAGGCAGGCCGCCTGACCCGCAAGGAGGCGCCGGTGCGCGGCTTCCGCATGCCGAGTCTTGAGCGACTGGCCAGCATCACCGCCCGTACGCCGATGGTTGCGGCCTGGGCCGCGGCGGCCGGATTCGCCTCGGGCATCGTGCTCAACTCGGTCAACCGCGGGCGGGGACTGATGGAGACCGTTCCCTGGACCGATCCGGTGGTCCTGCGGATGGCGGCGGTCGTCGCCTGGTTGTTGATCGCAGCGCGGATCGCAGCAACCGCACGTTCGCGGCCGGACGGTGGCCGGACCACGGCCAGGCTGGCGCTCGTGAGCCTCGCGGTGCTCGCGGCCTCGATCGCGTGGGGCGTGCTCGGCACGACGCGCCACGGAAGGCCGGCGACAGCAGCCGCGGTGGTCGTGCCCACGGCGACCGAGGAGGTGCCATGACGCTGGCCCTCGTGGGAGGCACGCACCGCACGGTGCCGCTGGCGCTGCGAGAGCGGCTCGCCTTCTCGGCGGAGCAGGCCGCCGAGGCGCTTGCGCGGTTTCGTGACTGCTTTCCCGGCCGCGAGGGCGTGCTCCTCTCCACCTGCAATCGCGTTGAGTTCTACGCCGCGGGGGAGAACGGCATCGACGCGCCGCCGCCTGAACAACTCGTGAGGTTTCTCGCCGACTGTCGCGGGATCGACGCCGCAGCGCTCGGGCCGCTCCTCGCCCGCGAGCATGACGATGCGGTCGTGCGCCACCTCTTCGGCGTGGCGGCGGGCCTCGACAGCATGGTGCTCGGTGAACCGCAGATCCTCGCGCAGGTGAAGCAGGCCTGGGCCATCGCGCAAGACAGCCGCACGTCGGGGCCGCTGACGGCGGGCCTGTTTCAGGCAGCGCTGCGAACCGCCAAGCGGGTCACTTCGGAGACGGCGCTCTGCCGGGAGCGAGTGTCGATTCCGAGCGTCGCAGTCGCCGACTTCGCCAGCGGCGTCTTCGAGCGGTTTGACGACAAGCGAGTGTTGCTCGTGGGTGCTGGGAAGATGGCGGCCGAGACGCTGCGGTATCTCCGCGAAGCCGGCGCCCGCGACGTGGTGATCGTAAATCGGACGGTCGCCCGGGCCGACGACCTGGCAGCTCGCGTCGATGCCAGGCCGGCGGCGTTCGATCGTCTGGAGCGGGAACTCGCCGCTGCCGATCTCGTGGTGAGCACGACCGGCGCCAGTGATCATGTCGTGCCGCTCGATCTCTTCGTTCGCGTCGAGGCCAAGCGCCAGGGGAGGCCCTTGGTGGTGCTCGATCTCGCGGTGCCGCGGGACTTCGATCCGCGGATCGGCGAGCGGCCGGGCGTCTGGCTCTACTGCGTTGACGACCTGGCTGCGGCGTGCGAGGCGAACCGCAAGAGTCGGCAGCGCGAATTGCCCCGGGCACTGGCGATCGTCGACGAGGAGGCCCGCCGCTTCATGGGCGACATGCACCATCGCACCACGGCACCGGTGATCGAGCAGCTCCGGGCGGGCTGGACGGAAACAGGTGAGGCGGAACTCGACCGACTCTTCCGGCGCCTGCCCCACCTGGCAGAGGCCGATCGCGGCGAGATTCGCCAGGCCTTCGATCGGTATGCGGCGAAGATGCTGCACCCGCCGCTGGCCTCGCTCCGCAGCGAGAGCCACTCCGGGCCGCCCCACGGGCTGCTCGACGCGCTCAAGCGGCTGTTCAATCTGCAGGATTGACCAGCACGTTGATTCGAGCGGCTGCCTCTCACAGTTACCGTGGAGACAATGTTCCGTGTGGAGTACCACTCCAGTGGTCGTGCACCGTAGCAAACGGCATGGTGGTTGATCGCGGCGGCTCGGTGAGTTAGATAATTGTGGGAGGTCGGGTTGCCACCGTTGTAACACCGACTGATGTTTCCCCCGTGTACTATTCCCGGAGCACCCATGGCCGATCCCAAGAAGCCCGCCGACAAGAAGCCCGCCGCCGACGTCAACAAGTCTGCAGAGATCCGCAAGGTCGCGACGGCGATGAAAGACAAGGGTGAGAAGCCTCGCCCGGTCACGATCATCGCCACGCTGAAAAAGCAGGGGGTGGAGGTCTCGTCCCCGCAGGTGAGCATGGTGCTCAAGCGGATGGGCTTCAGGCCCCGCAAGCGGCGGAAGGCCGGCAATCTGGCTGCGGCCGTCGTCGCAGCGAACAAGGCGAACAAGACAAACAAGGCAGGCAAGTCGAAGACCAAGATTTCGGTCGAGGACCTCGTCGCCGCCAAGAAGGCGATCGGCCGGCTCGGCGGGCTCGACCGGGCGGTCGCCGCGATCGAGGCCCTGCGGCAGTTTGAATCCTGATTTCAAGGGCCGGCTGGCCGCGGCGCGGCCAGCCGGCTACTGTTTCATGTCTCCGGATCATGCCCTGGGCCTGGATGGCAGCCTCGCGGAGTTGGGCCAGCATGATTCAAGCATCCCATCCAGAAGTCGTGGTCATCGGTGGCGGTCCAGCCGGAGCCACGGCGGCGACGCTCCTCGCCCAGCACGGCCGGTCGGTCAGGCTCTACGAACGGGAGCGGTTTCCCCGCTACCACGTTGGTGAGTCGCTGATCCCAGAGACGTTCTGGGTGCTCGATCGGCTCGGGATCCTGCCGCAACTTCGCGGCGGGCCGTTTGTCGAGAAGCACAGCGTCCAGTTCGTGTCTGAGCACGGGCGACTCTCCGAGCCGTTTTACTTCGCCGATTACAAGCCACACGAGAGTTCGCAGACCTGGCAGGTCACCCGCCAGGAGTTTGACGAACTGATGCTCGACAACGCGCGGCGGCATGGGGTTGATGCGCGTGAGGGCGTGCGGGTGCTCGACGTGCTCTTTGAGAGCGGTCGGGCGGTCGGCGTGCGGACGGTTGACGAGGCCGGGGTCGAGGAGGAGGTTCGCTGCAGCGTCGTGGTCGATGCGGCGGGGCAGAGCGGCCTGATTCTCGATCGGCTGGGCCTGAGGGAGTGGGATCCGGTGCTCAAGAAGGCGGCCGTCTGGAGCTACTTCAAGGGGGCGGCTCGCGAGCAGAACCGCGACGCCGGCGCCACGCTCGTGATGCAGACTGCCGGCAAGATCGGCTGGTTTTGGTACATCCCGCTCCAGAACGACATCACAAGCATCGGCGTGGTGGCGCCATTCGACCACCTCTTCAAGAACCGCGACACGAAGGACTTGGAGGCGATCTTCACTTCAGAGGTCGCCCGGTGCCCTGGCCTCCAGCCAAGGATCGCCGGGGCTGAGCGGGTGGCGCCGTTTCGCGCGGCGAAGGAATACTCCTATCGTTCCTCGAGGGTCGCAGGCGACGGGTGGGTGCTCGTGGGCGACGCCTTCGGCTTTCTCGACCCGCTCTATTCCTCCGGTATTCTTCTCGCGCTCAAGAGCGGGGCACTCGCGGCCGATGCGATCGCCGCGGGACTGGAGCAGGGCGACGTGTCGGAGGCGGCGCTCGGCTCGTGGGGCCCGGACTACGTCGCCGGGATGGAGCGGATGCGACAACTCGTCTGCGGCTTCTACGACGGCCTGAACTTCGGCAAACTCGTCCGCGACCACGGCCATGCCAAGCCGCTGATCACCGACATCCTGATCGGCGACATCTTCAAGGGCGACATCGACGCCCTCTGGCCGCTGGTTGAGGCAGCAAAGGAACCGGCGCCGGCCTGAGCGGGCCGCACGGTCCGGGGGTGGCCGTGCCCCGTCGCCGGACGTTCGCTACGCCCATCCTGGGCTCCGCTCTCTCGATGCTGCCTGCGCTTCGCCATCCATGGCTCCGCTGGTCAGCAACGCCGGCTCCTGGGGCACGGCCACCACCGGCCCTGGATCTCGATCACATCGGATAGGGCGGGCTGTGCCGGTTGTGCCGGAGACCGGACCGGAGAGACTCGAAAACCGGGTGTATGCTTGAGCGGATCGGTCTGACGGCAAAGTTTGGCTAGGCCGCTCCTCTTTCCTGGTCGGCAGGGTCGCCTGTCTGATCTGCGTAGCGCCCGTCTCGCCTTACCTCGAGTTCGATGTCCGACAACCGCGAGTTCATCGAGGAGTTTCTGGTCGAGTCGAGTGAAAACCTCGATCAGCTCGACAAGGACCTGCTTGCGCTGGAGGCCGATCCGGCTGACCCACAGCGGATCGCGAGCGTGTTTCGCACGGTCCACACGATCAAGGGCAATAGCGGCTTCTTTGGGTTCTCGAAGCTCGGTGCTCTTGCCCATTGCGGCGAGCACCTGCTCGGTAAGCTCCGGGACGGTAAGCTCCGCCTCGATGATCGTGTCGCGGGCACGCTCTATTCGATGGTCGATGCCGTCCGGACCATTCTCCAGTCGATTGAGACGGCGGGCAACGAGGGAGACCACGACTACCGCGAGCTGTCGCGGACCCTTGCAGCGGTGGCGGAGCAGTCGCAGCCGGCGGTCGAAGTCGCTGCTGCGCCATCGACCCCGCCCACCCCGGTCGAGCCACCGCCTGCAAAGCCAGCCCCGGTGGAGTCACCAGCTTCAAAGCCAAGCGCGGCGGTCGCTCCGCAGACCACCACCATCGCTGCGTCGCCCGCGCCATCCCCTCCGGTGACCGTCGCCGCCACGGAAACCACCGTCCGCGTTGATGTGGAACTGCTCGCTGCGATCCTTGACCTGGTGGGCGAACTCGTGCTCGCCCGCAACCAGCTGCGGAGCGTCGATAGCGATGATCTGGCCGTGCAGGCGTGTGCCCAGCGGATCAACGTGGTCACCAACGCGCTGCAGGAGACGGCGGTCAAGACGCGACTGCAGCCCGTCGAGCACGTCTTCAGCCGGTTTCCCCGCACCGTCCGCGACCTCGCGGTGTCGTGCGGCAAAGAAGTGCATCTGGTCATCGATGGCGCCGACACTGAACTCGACCGCTCGCTGATCGAAAGTATCCGCGATCCGCTGACGCACCTGATTCGTAACGCCGTCGATCACGGCATCGAGCCGCCGGACGTGCGGGCCGCAGCTGGCAAGCCGAGGGCGGGCCGGCTGTCGCTGCGGGCTTTCAACGAGAGCGGCCGCGTCACGATCGAGGTGTCTGACGATGGGGGCGGCATCGCCTTTGAGAAGGTCAGGGAGAAGGCAATTGCCCGCGGACTTGTCTCGGCTGCCGAGGCGACGGCGCTGTCGCCCGAGCGGGTCTTGCAGTTCATCTTCGAGCCCGGGTTCTCGACCGCCGCTCAGGTGACGAGCGTGTCGGGCCGTGGTGTCGGCATGGACGTGGTCCGCACCAACATCGAGGCGATTGGCGGCACGATCGACATCCACAGCGTGCCCGGCGCGGGCACCACCGTCCGCGTACACGTGCCCCTGACGCTGGCGATCATGCCGGCGCTCGTCGTCCGCTGTGGCAGCGAACGGTTTGCCATCCCGCAGTCGGCCGTCGGTGAGCTCATGCCCGTCTCCCGAGACCGCAGCGGCCCACGGATCGAGGGCCTGGCCGACGCGCCGGTGATGCGGGTTCGCGGCCGGCTTGTGCCGATCCTGTTCCTCGACCAGTTTCTCGGCATTCGCGAGACGACCGCCTGCCGAGATGAGGGGACGGTGGTGCTCGTTCGCGTGGACGATCACGAGTTTGGTCTCGTGGTCGATGGCATGCAGTCGGGGGCCGATCACTTTCGCTGCCGCGACCTGCTCGATGCCGC
>CAMBSN010000056.1 GCA_945870505.1 Candidatus Kuenenia stuttgartensis
CGTCTACATCGGCCAGTCGTTCAACTCCGGCACGAACACGCTCCTGACGTCGGCGTCTCTCGAGATCAACCGCAACGCCCTCGCCATCGCAAATTTCACCCTCAACCTGCACGAGGCGACGGGCTCACCGAACAACTACTTCAAGACCGGCAGCTCGCTTGCGGATGCCACCTTCAGCAACTCGATCCTGAGTGACACTCAGTTCACCTTCTACGATTTCACCAACCTCAACTGGGCCCTGTCGCCCAACACGGTCTACATGATCGGCTTCGCCAGCGAGAGCACGCCAACGGTCAAGTGGTCGCTCAATCAAAGCGCAACCAAAAACAGTTCGACGGGCTTCATCACCGGCTACTCCGGCTACAACGCCCAAGAGGGCAGCAATGTCGATAACGGCCTGCACGGCGCCACCATTACTGCCGTGCCCGAGCCGTCCACGCATCTCGTCGTCGCTGCGGCAGCTGCGGGAATGTGGCTGATGGCTCGGCGGCGCACGTCCTCGAACAGTCACACGTGATGCTCGGGAGGTCCCCGTCGCTTACGCGATTGGGCTTCCTGATTCCCACACATCGGTTCACCCGCGGAGCGGTGCCGCGTGCAGCCGGTCGTGCTCCGCTCCCTCGCGGGCGAGCCGGCTCTCGTAGAGGCACACCCGCTGCACGCTCGCGGAGCCACCGTCGGCATCGCGGCACGCCTCGAGCGCTGCGATCAGGCGATCGCTCCCGGCGCCCGCGCCGCCCCGGCCGCCGCGAAACCGGCCGAGCGTGAGGTGCGGCCGGTAAGCCCGCGCCTCCGGGGGAAACCCGAGCGGCGTGAGTCGCTCCGCGAGGGCGGCGTGAAGTCGGCCGATCTCCGCGGCCCCCTCATGAACGCCGAGCCACGCCACCCGCGGTCGCGCCGCGTCGGGAAACACGCCGACCCCTCCGAAGTCGAGCCGAAACGGCGGCACCGTCGCAGCCGCCTCATCGATTGCCAGGCAGATCCGGTGCAGATCGGCGTCGTCCACATCATCTCCCAGAAAGTGCAGCGTGAGATGCATCTGCTCCCGTGCCACCCACGCGGCCTCGACGCCCGCCTCGCGCAGCCGATCGATGATCCGGGCAGCCCGGGCGGTCACCTCCGCCGACACGTCCACCGCAACAAAGAGCCGCATCTGCCGCATCGATCACCTCCGGGCCAACAACGTATCATGCCGCCACGCCCCGAACACCGCTCCGCGGACTAACACCATGCCCTATCGCGACGACAATGACGAAGATGACGACGACTGGGAGGACGATTCCGACCTCGACAGCGATGCCGATGCCGATAGCGAGGACGATGATGACGACGAAACCGTGCCCTGCCCATTCTGCAAGCGGCAGATTCTCGAAGACACGCCCCGCTGCCCCTACTGCGAGCAGTATCTCTCCGAGGCAGACTTTGCCCGCGGCTCAAAGCCCCTCTGGGTGATCGTCACGGCGGTCGTCTGCCTCGTGGCGGCGATCTGGCTGGCGTTTGCTCTCTGAGCCGAAGGGCGCTGCCTCTCATGCCTCCCATGCCTCGCACCTCCCCCTCCCCTGCCCCGCGCTGGCTGGTCTACCTGCTGCGGTGCGGCGACGGCTCGCTCTACACCGGCATCACCAACGATCTCGACAAGCGGCTCAAAGCCCACGCAGCCGGCAAGGCCTCCCGCTACACGCGGAGCCGGCTTCCCGTGGCACTCGCCTACTCCGAGCGGCAGCCCGACAAATCGCGGGCGCTCCGCCGCGAAGCGGCGATCAAGCAACTCCGGCGTGTGGAGAAGGAGCGACTCGTGGCCGCGGGAGCCGCGAAGCCCAAGAAACGCGTCAGAGCCCCTCGGCGGTGAACCGGGCCTCGACCATGTCGGCCATCTCCCGCGCCTGATCTTCGAGTTCCTGCAGGAGTTCGTCGTCTTCGTCGTCGGACGCCCGCCGGGCGAGAACCAGCAGGTATTGAGCCTCGTGCCGCCAGGCCTTCAGCCAGTCGGGACGGGTAGAGACCGGCAGGAAGAGGAGCTTCTCGAGCCTTTCGAACGGATCGTGGGGAACGGACATGCCCAGAGTGTAAGCCGTGCAGCCAACCGCCGCCGGAAACAAGGTCCTTCCGCCATGTTCGTCGCTCGATCCGTAAACGGCGGCCCCTCCGCCGGCGAGCCCAAAGTGAACGAGAGCGGCTGCAAAAAGACAGAGGGGGGCCGGCCCATGATGGAACCTGCTCCCCTCGCTTTGGAATCACGTTGGCTGGTGCGTGTCAGGCCCGCTTGCGACGGCGGAACAGCGAGGAGCCGCCGCAGGCCAGTCCGGCCAACGCCATGGCATACGTCGAGGGCTCGGGGACCACGCTGATGGTGCCCGTCGCCGGGTTGAACGTGGCCGACTGGCCTGCCGCGAGGCCGGTGGCATTCACCGCCGAGAAGGTGCCCGAGCGGCCGCCGGTGTTGGCGAAGATCTGCAGCACGTCTGTGCCGTCGGCGTAGGAGCCGCCGCTGAAGTCGAGGTTGAGAATCCCGCCGAAGACCACGCTGCCGTCGCCGCTCACGAGGTCATAGGTGCCCGCCGTATAGGCAGGGTCAGTGATCTCAAACACGCTGGTACCAGAACTGGAGAGGTCGAGCGCGAGGCCCGTGCCGACGGTGATCGTGCCGGCGCTGTTGCCGGGCAGGAACGACCCGAGCACGGCGAGCGACTTGCCGCTGCCCGAGAGCGTGCCCACGCCGGCGAGGCTGGCCGACGAAGGCAGCGAGTAGGTGCCCGCCGTGAGACCCAAGAGGTCGAACACGCCGGGGCTACCGGTGGTGCCGAGGTTCAGGCCGCCGGTACCGATGCTTCCGACGCCTGAGAGGGCGAGCACACCGTCGGAGATCGTGGTGACGCCAGAGTAGGAGTTGGCCCCGTCGAGCGTCAGGGTGCCGCTACGCTGCTTCGTGACGGCACCCGTGCCGCTGATGATGCCTAAGTAGGTCGAGGCTTTTGCGAAACAGACGGGAAATTGGCTCACGCCCATTTTTTCCCGCACGCTCCCACTATCGTCGTGAGCAATGGTGCCAGCCACCAAATCTCGGCAAGATGCCAGCTTCTCCAAATTTTTTGCGGCTGGCACCTTTTTGGATCGGCCTAGCCTGCGGGACTGAGCCGCATGAGAAATGATTGCAGGCTCTGCTGCGTTCGATCGGCATCCGTCGCCGCAAGACTTCCCAAGTGCTTCACGACGACGCCCTTCGCAATCGTGGCGAAATTGCACATGCGTGCGGTCGACGCAAGCCGCAGCCCGGCTTCCTGCCAGAGCGTGATCGGCGTGTCGCCCGCGCCCCTTGGGTCGTGTGTCGTTACTGGAACGACAAGCAGATCACCGTCGCCATGTTCGTGAATCACAAGCACCGGCCGCAACTTGAAGCCGCCGCCGTCAGGAAAAGGCAATCTCGCCAGCAGGACGTCGCCAAAATTCACATCCGACACCCTCAAGGGCTGTCATACACCGAGTCGTCAGGACCGTAGTGTGCGGCCAACTGTTCCGCCGAAAGTCTTGCCCAAGCGGCTTCGTCGTCCGTGGCTCGCTGGCCGGCGGCATCCCGCCTCTGCACAAGATATTCGAGATAGTGCAGGGCCTCGCGCCGCAGCGATTCAGGCAAAGCCAGGGCCCGCTCGTAGATGGCTTCCGCAGTCGTCATGCTTGCGATCCTAACCGATTCCGAAGTCCGTGTGGAACGTCGGCGTAGGCCATTTCTATCAAGACAGCGGCCCAGCAGCAGTCAACGCGGGGCCGCCGGCGGATCGAGGCTCACCGTCACCTTCTTCGTTTCCAGATACGGGTCGAGACCGCGTTCAGCGAACTGGCGAGGAAGCTTGTGTCGCGTCAGATTCTGAGCCGAGCAATCCGCAAACATTCATTGCTGAAAACAAAAAAACCCCCGCGACGCCCGGGATTTCCGGGACATCGCGAGGGTCTTCTGTTGAGAGGCTCCGGTCGGAGTCGAACCGACGATGGCGGATTTGCAATCCGCTGCCTTAGCCACTTGGCTACGGAGCCGTATCACTGTCAGGTTTTACGCTACGGCACCATGGGCGAACTGGTCAAGTTCTTCCTGTTGCGGTGACACTGCCGGCCGCTCCGCGAAACGCGGATTGACCGGTGATGCCTAGGAATCGGCCAGTGCGGCCTCGCGGCTTCAATCCTTTCCGTTTCTCGGGGTTGAAGCGGGGCCTTTGGTTCCGCCGGTTTCGTGCCGATATAGTCTGCGACACCCGTCCATCTTCCCAGCCCCCCGGGCCCCCGGCCCAGTCCCCAACGCAGGAGCACCTTCGGAATGACCACGCAGGCGACGTGTGACATCGGTCTGATCGGGCTGGCCGTCATGGGCGAGAACCTCGCCCTCAACATTGCCAGCCGCGGCTACTCGATTGCCGTCTTCAACCGCACGACCAGCGTCACCGACGCCTTCACGGCCAGCCGCGGCAAGCAGCCCAACGTGGTCGGCTGCCACACGCTCCAAGAACTCGTCGCCTCTCTGAAGGCGCCGAGGAAGGTGATGATGATGGTCAAGGCCGGCCCCGCGGTCGATGACCTCATCAAGACCCTGATCCCGCTCCTCTCCAAGGGCGACGTGATCATCGACGGCGGCAACACGCTCTACTCCGACACCGAGCGGCGGACGAAGGACGTGGAGGCGGCCGGCCTGCTCTACGTGGGAACCGGCGTGTCGGGCGGCGAGGAAGGCGCGCTCAAAGGCCCAAGCCTCATGCCCGGCGGCTCCCAGGCTGCCTGGCCGATGGTGCAGCCAATCTTCCAGGCGATCGCTGCCAAGGTGGGCCCGAAGGGCGACATCCCCTGCTGCGACTGGGTGGGCCCGCGTGGTGCCGGCCACTACGTGAAGATGGTGCACAACGGCATCGAGTATGGCGACATGCAGCTGATCTGCGAGGCCTACTCGCTCCTCAAGCACGGCGCCGGGCTCACCAACCCCGAACTCGCCAAGGTGTTTCACGACTGGAACCGGGGCGAACTCGACAGCTACCTGATTGAGATCACCCGCGACATCTTCACGGTCAAGGATTTCGACAGCGGCCAGTTCATGGTTGACCTCATCCTCGACAAGGCCGGCGCGAAGGGCACCGGCAAGTGGATGAGCCAGCTCGCCCTCGACCTCGGCGTGCCCAGCACACTCGTCACCGAGGCCGTCTACGCCCGCTGCCTCTCAGCCCTGAAAGACGCCCGCGTGCGGGCGAGCACGGTGCTCAAGGGGCCCGACAAACGGAACCACGGCGACCGTCACACCTTCGTCGAGCAGGTCCGCCAGGCCCTCTACGCCTCTAAGATCGCCAGCTACGCCCAGGGCTACGTGCAACTCGCCGCCGCGGCCAAGGAACACGACTGGCCGCTCGACTACGGCGCCATCGCCATGATGTGGCGGGGCGGCTGCATCATCCGCGCCCAGTTCCTCGAGCGGATCTACGAGGCCTACAAGGCGAAGCCCGACCTCGAGAACCTGATGCTCGCCCCCTACTTCACGGAGGCGCTCGATCAGACGCAAGACTCGTGGCGGCACGTGGTGGCCAGCGCGGCGACCATCGGGGTGCCGGTGCCCGCCTTCATGTCGGCGCTGGCCTACTACGACGGCTACCGCCACGCCACACTGCCCGCCAACCTGCTTCAGGCCCAGCGCGACTACTTCGGCGCCCACACCTACGAGCGGACCGACAAGCCGGGCACTTACCACACCGAGTGGCTCGACCTGCGAAAGCCCGTCACCTGAGAACAAGGACAGCAGATGGCCAGCAGCTATCTTGAAAACCTCTTTTCCCTGAAGGGCCGCACGGCCGTCGTCGTCGGCGGCACGGGCGTGCTTGGCGGCGCGCTTGCCGACGGGCTCGCCGGCGCCGGCGCGTTTGTCGTGGTGGCCGGCCGCGGGGCCGACCGCGGCGAGGCCCGCGTGCAGGCGATCCGCGACGCCGGCGGCGACGGGATGTTCGTGGGCGTGGACGCCACCGACCGCGAGAGCGTGAAGGCGCTGCTGGCAGCGACGGTCGCAGCCCGCGGAAAGGCCGACATCCTCGTCAACTGCGCGGGCGTCAACTCGTCGGTGCCCTACTTCGACATTCCCGACGACGACTTCGCCAAGGTAATCGACACCAACCTCAAGAGCACGCACATCGGCTGCCAGGTGTTTGGGGCCCACATGGCCGAGCACGGCGGCGGCGCGATTCTCAACATCGGCAGCGTGTCGGCCGACAAGCCGCTCTCCCGCGTGTTCATCTACTCCGCCTCGAAGGCGGCGGTCCTCAACTACACCAAAAACGTGGCCCGCGAACTCGCCCCCAAGGGGGTTCGCGTGAACGTGCTCTGCCCCGGCTTCTTTCCAGCCGAGCAGAACAAGAAGATCCTCTCGCCCGAGCGGGTGGCCTCGATCATGGGCAAGACGCCGATGAACCGCTTCGGCACCCCCGACGAGCTCCTCGGGGCCGCGATTCTGCTCTGCGCGCCGGTCGCGGGGAGCTTTATCACCGGGGCCGAGATCTACGTTGACGGCGGCTTCACCGGCATGAGCATATGACCTCGCGACAGCGAGATCATCCGCATCCCCTTCCCTCCAACACCATGCCCCACACCATTGTGATCTTCGGGGCGTCGGGCGACCTCACGAGCCGTAAGCTCGTGCCCGCGCTCTACAACCTGATGCGGACCGGCGCGCTCCCCGAGCAGACCCGGATCATTGGCTTCTCGCGGACGCCCATGAGCGACGAGGAGTGGCGGGTGAGCCTCCGCGACACCACCGCCAAGCACTGCGACTGCGGCCCGCTCGACGATGAATCGTGGGCGAGGTTCGCCGCCACGATCCACTACCAGCCCGGCGACATCGGCGTGTCGGCCGACATCGGCCGGCTCGCAGCCCGGCTCCAGGAACTCGAGGGCGGCGCAGAAGCCGACCGCGTCTACTACCTCGCCACCGCGCCGCAGTTCTACGAGCCGGTGGTGGCGGCCCTCGGCGAGCACGGCATGGCGGCCCAGGATCGCGGCGCCCGGCGGATCGTGGTGGAGAAACCATTCGGCACCGACCTCACCACCGCTCAGGCGCTCAACGCCCACATCCACACCGTCTTCCGCGAGAGCCAGGTCTTCCGTATCGACCACTACCTCGGCAAGGAGTCGGTGCAGAACATCCTCGCCTTGCGGTTCGCCAACACGATCTTCGAGCCCATCTGGAACCGCCGCTATGTGGACCACGTGCAGATCACGGTGGCCGAGGAGGTGACCGTGGGTCGCCGCGGCGGCTACTACGACGGCGCGGGAGTGCTCCGCGACATGTTCCAGAACCATCTCCTCCAGCTGCTCATGGTGACGGCGATGGAGGCTCCGGCGCGGTTCAACGCCAGCGCCGTCCGCAACGAGAAGGTGAAGGTGCTCGAGGCGATCCGGCCGCTCGACCCCGCCGACGCGGCCGCCGCGGGCATCCGCGGCCAGTACCGCGGCTATCTCCAGGAGCCGGGCGTGCCGGCCGGCAGCCGCACCGCCACGTTCGGCGCAGTTCGCCTCGAGATCGACAACTGGCGGTGGCAGGGCGTGCCCTTCTACCTGCGGAGTGGCAAGGGGATGAGCTGCCGGACCACCCAGATCGTGATCGGGTTTCGCCAGCCGCCACTGGAACTCTTCGCCAACGGCACGCCAACCCAGGCCCGTGAGGCCAACCGGCTCGTGATCCAGATTCAGCCGGCCGAGGGCATTCAGCTTCACTTCCACACGAAGGTGCCGGGTGCCGGCATGCACCTCCGGCTCACCGACCTCGACTTCAGCTACTCCCGGATGTTTGCCGGCCGGCTTCCCGAGGCCTACGAGCCGCTCCTCCTCGACGTGATGGAAGGCGACGCCAGCCTCTTCGCCCGCGCCGACGAGGTGGAGAAGTCGTGGGAGATCATCGATCCCTTCGTGCAGGGCTGGGCATCTCCGCGGCTTTCTCCTCCCGACGTCTACGAGCCGGGCGACTGGGGTCCGCTCTCCAGCTTCGAGTGGATGCACGCCCAGGGCCGCACGTGGTTCGACATGTGCCCGGTGCTCACGTGATCACTCCAGAAAAAGGTGGCAGCCACCTTTTTCCCACAAAAAGGTGGCAGCCACCTTTTTCGATCGGCGGCGTGGCGATCGCGTCGCCCGTTGTGCAGGCCGCCCTCTCGGGCTACAGCGACCGCGCCATGCGCGTGCTGGCCCGCCGCCACGGCGCGGCCTACTCGCTCGGCGAGGTGCTCCTCGACCAGTTCGTGGCTGCCGTCGGCACCAACCGCCGCAACCTCGCCCGGCTCGCGGTGGCCGACGAGGAGCATCCCGTCGGCGGCCAGTTGATGGGCTCCAATCCCGATGATTTTCCGCCGGCCGCCCGGCGGCTCGTGGCCGAGGGCTACGACGTCATCGACATCAACTTCGGCTGCCCGGTGAAGAAGGTGCTCGGCCGCTGCCGCGGCGGCTACCTGCTCTCGCAGCCCACCATCGCGCTCGAGATCGTGGCGAAGGTTCGCGAGGCGGTGCCGCCGCACGTGCCGGTCACGCTCAAGATGCGCCGCGGCCTCGATGACACCCCGGAAAGCCTCGACAACTTCTGGACGATCTTCGACGGCGCCTTCGCCCGCGGTGCGGCGGCGATCACCGTGCACGGCCGCACCGTGCAACAGAAATACGTCGGCCCGAGCAACTGGGAGTTTCTCGCGGCGGTGAAGCGGCACGCGGGCGAGAAGATCGTGATCGGCTCGGGCGATCTCTTCTCCGCCGAGGCCTGCGTGGCGATGCTCGAACAGACCGGCGTGGACGGCGTGAGCGTGGCCCGCGGGGCGATCGGAAATCCCTGGATCTTCCAGCAGACGCTCGCCCTGCTTGCGGGCGAGCCTCCCCTGCCGCCGCCCACGATCCACGAGCAGCGCGACGTGCTCCGCGAGCACTGGGCGCTCTCGATGGAACTCCACGGCGAGCAGGTGGCGGGCCGCAGCATGCGGAAGTTTGCGATCAAGTATGCCCGCGTGCACCCCGAGCCGCTCGCCGTTCGCGACGCCTTCATCGGCGTGAAGGTGAATGCCGACTGGCAGGCGGTGCTCGACCGCTTCTATGCCACCGACGGCCCGGGCCGCGATCCGGCGGCCGACGTGGACGAGGTGAGCGACTGCGACGCGGCCTGACGGTCAAGGACCGCGCGGCACTCGTCGGCCATCACGCCGGCTTCGATCCACCGGCCGAGGGCCCACTCGGCCGCCTCACGGATCACCGGGTCAGCGTCGCCGGCCGCCGCCGCCAGCGCGCGAAAACTCGCCAGATCGGGCTGATTGCCCAGGGCGATCGCGGCCGATCGCAGCAGCCCCGTCCGCTTCGCTCGCTTGATCGCCGACCCTTTGAACCGCTTTCGAAAGGCCTGCTCGTCGAGGCTGAGCAGACCTGCGAGCGAGAGGGTGGCCTCGCCACCGCGCGGCTGAAACGTGAGCTCGCTCGAGCCCGGTGCATGCCGGTTCCACGGGCAGACCTCCTGGCAGATGTCGCAGCCGAAGATCCAGTCGCCCATGCCTGGCCGCAGATCCAAGGCGACGGGAGCCTGGCTTTCCACCGTGATCGCACTGATGCACCGCGCCGCGTCGAGCACGCCGGGCTCGGGCAACGCTCCGGTCGGGCAGGCGTCGAGGCAGGCGGTGCAGGTGCCGCAGTGGTCGGTCTGCAGCGGCCCGTCGGCCGGCAGCACGACGTCGGTGAGGAAGGCCGTGAGCAGGAAGTAGCTGCCAGCCTTCGGATCGATGAGCATCGTGTTCTTGCCGAACCAGCCGAGACCGGCAGCCCAGGCGAAGTCGCGCTCCGCGATCGGCGCGGAATCGACCACGCCCCGCGTGCGGCAGCCAGGCACGCAGGACTCGAGCCACACCGAGAGGTCGTTGACCCGCGCCCGCAAGAGGTCGTGGTAGTCGTCACCCCAGGCATACCGGGCCACCCTGCCCTGCCCCGGCGGGCAGCCGCGAGAATCGGGAAGCGTGGCATGGTCGGTGGCGAGCATCACCACGCTCGCCGCGCCGTCGAGGAGGGCCACGGCCGACCGCCGCAGCGGCTCGTGACGGTCCATCCACTCCCCAAGCGGGCCGGCCAGCCCACGAGCCAACCAGCCACGAAAGGCCTCATGGTGGGGTGGCTCGACGAGCGACGTGATGCCGACGCGCGAGAACCCGAGCCGCCGGGCCTCCGCGCGGAGTTGGGCGGCGATCAGGGCTGGATCGGCGGTGTGGGGCGGGGCTGACTGCATCGACCGGCGAGTTTGGGGAGGTGTCGTCGGGAAGCGACAGGAACTGCTCTAGACCCGTGGCCCAGACTCGCTATTGTCCCGGCCTCCCATTGTCCCACGCGGCGGCGGGATTCCAACTCATTCCCATGTGGAGTGCAGACGTGTCGATCATCTCACACCAACGACACCCGGCCCGCGGAACCCTTCGAGCAAGCCTGCTCGGCATTCCGCTCCTGCTCGCCGCGGGCTGCCAGACGCCGCAGACCGGGACCGTCGCCCCGCCGGCAACCGGCATGATCGGCCAGCCTGCCGCATACGGGAGTTGGGCGACACCCCCGCAGGGAGCAGCATATCCGCCCACGGTCAGCGCCCCGCCGATGCCGGTCGCCGGCACGGCGCCGCCGCCGATGCCGGGCCCCGCCACGCAGTGGCAGGCGGCGGCACCCGCGACTGCAGCGCCACCCGGCACCGCGCCGAACGGCAACTCGTGGTCGTGGTCGCAGCCCTCGAACGCCGCACCGCCGCCGTCGATGCAGCAGTACGGCAACCAGCTTCAGGCCCAGGCCAACCAGTACCAGCAGGGCATGACCAATCAGGCACAGCAATACGCCAACCAGGTACCGCAGCAGGCACAGCAATACGCCAACCAGGCGCAGCAGTATGCCAACCAGCAGATGCAGCAGGCCAACGTCCAGGCACAAAACGCGATGAACCAATACTCACAGCAGATGCAGCAGGCTGTGCCGCAGATGCAGCAGCAGGTCACGGCGCAGATGCCGACCTACCAGGCCCCGCCGACGACGAATGCCTCGTGGAACCCGTTCGCGACGCCTGCCCAGTCGCTCCCCCCGGCCCGCGCCACGCCCAGCACGGCCGTGCCCAGTTACTGAGCTCAAAAGCACCGCAGGTTGAAAACCTGCGGCTACTCCGGGCAAGTAGCACAGGTTTTCAACCTGTGCCGTGACTCCCGCAGGTTGAAAACCTGCGCTACTCCGGCAGGTTGCCAACCTGTGCCGTGGTTTTCGCAGGTTGAAAACCTGCGCTACAAAACCTGTGCCCACCCCGTGTCGTGGCCAGAACACCGGTTACCATGGAGGGAATCCCCCAGGGTGCCCTCGCATGTTTCGTTGGCTCGGCGGAATCGCCCCCGGTCGCCCTCCTGCCATCACCGCCGCCACCTGGCGGCAGGTGCGGGAAATCGATGCACTCGCCCCGGAGATGGAAGCTCTCGACGATGTCGCCCTCAAGCGGCTCGGACGTTCGCTCTCCTACCGAGCGAAGGCTGGCGAGCCGCTGGAGTCGCTCCTCATTGACTCATTCGCAGCCACCCGCGAGGCGGGCCGCCGTCGGCTGAACATGCGGCACTACGACGTGCAGCTGCTCGCCGGCTCAGCGCTCGTGAAGGGGGCGATCGCCGAGATGCAGACGGGCGAAGGCAAGACGCTCGTGGCCACGCTGCCCCTCGTGCTCTACGCCCTCGCCGGTAAGGGCGCCCAACTCGCCACGGTCAACGACTACCTCGCCCGCCGCGACGCCGAATGGATGACGCCGATCTACGAAGCGCTCGGCCTGAAAGTCGGCATCGTCGAGTCCCAAATGGATTTCGACGAGCGGCGCAAGGCCTACGCCTGCGACGTCACCTACGGCACGGCCAAGGAGTTCGGCTTCGACTTCCTCAAAGACCGGCTGATCAAGCGACAACTCGACGAGGGCAGCGGCGACCTCGGCGCTCAACTCACCGGCGGGTCTGCGGCCGGCGCCACCAAGCTGCTGCAGCGGCCCTTCTGGTTCGCGCTCGTTGACGAGGCCGACAACGTGCTGATCGATGAGGCCCGCACGCCGCTGATCATTGCCTCCCCCCCCGGCGAGGCGCAGGCGGCCGAGCAGGCCCTGTTTCGGTTTGCGGCCACCGTCGCGACCGTGCTCGAACCCGACGAAGACTTCGAACAAGACGCGCAGAAGCAGACCTGCGAACTGCTCGGCCGCGGCCGCAGCCGGGTGCGAGCGTTCGAGCGGCCTGCCGAGCTCGACTCGACGAGCCTGCTGGATATCTACGACGCCGTCGAGCGGGCGCTTCGCGCTCGTCGGTTCTTCAGCCGCGACCGGCAGTACGTCGTCCGCGACGGCAAGATCGTGATCATCGACGAGTTCACCGGCCGCGCCGCCGAGGGCCGCAGCTGGAAGGACGGCCTGCATCAGGCGGTCGAGGCCCAGGAGGAGATCGAGGTCACCGTGCCCTCGGGCCACGCTGCCCGGATCACGATCCAAGACCTCTTCGCCCGCTGGCCCCATCTGGCGGGCATGACCGGCACGATTGCCACGAGCGCCAGCGAACTCTCGCGAACCTACGACGTCGCCGTGGCGGTGGTCCCGACCAACCGGCCGGCGATCCGTCAGCGGCTGCCAGCCGCCGTCTGCGCCGACCAGGCCGACAAGTTTGCGCGGATCGTTCCCGAGGTGGCCGAGATGCACGCCCTTGGCCGGCCCGTGCTGATCGGCACGCGGACGATCGACAAGTCGGAGACGCTCTCGCACATGCTCACCGAGGCGGGCCTCGTGCACACCGTGCTCAACGCCCGGCACATCGAGCGGGAGGCGGAGATCGTGTCTCAGGCCGGTCAACTGGGGCAGATCACCGTCTCGACCAACATGGCCGGCCGCGGCACCGACATCAAACTCGGCGACGGCGTGCAGGAACTCGGCGGGCTGCATGTGATCTGCACGGAGTTGCACGACTCCGCACGCATCGACCGCCAGCTCGTCGGCCGCTGCGGTCGGCAGGGCGACCCCGGCACATGGCGGCAGTATGTGGCCCTTGACGACGACATCCTCGTGCAGGGCTACGGGCCACAGCGGGTCGGCCGGATCATCGCGGGGCTGCGGTCGCGGCTCGGCCGCAATCCCGAGTCGCTCCTCAAGACGTTCAAGGGGGCCCAGCAGCGGGTGGAGGCCAGGCACCGTCGCCAGCGACGGATCCTGGAATATGTCGAGCGGCAGCGGGCCGAGTCGCACATCCAGATGAGCCAAGACCCCTATCTCGACTCGCCTTCGTAGTTGATGGTGGTTGCGATTGACTCGCGGCGGAGGTGTCTGTGAGCCTGATGCCCATGAAGGCAATCATCCTCTGCAGTCTGTTCGCCGGAAGTTGCTGGGCCGCTGCGGCCCGCGGCGATGATGCCGCGCCGCCCGCGGCCGCCGATCCCGCGGCGAGCGACTCCGCGAAACTCCTCGGTGAACTCCTCGAGCCGCTCGCGAGCCGGTCCGGCGCGCCGCAGCCCTCCCCGGTGGATGCCAATCTCTACGCGCGGCCGCTGCCGCTGCTCGAGGCGATCGAGCGGTCAGGCGACAAGAGCCGTCGCCTCTGGATCTCCCAGGCCTACTGGAAGGTGTCGGCGGCCTACGCGCAGGCCCGCTGCTGCACTGAGGCGATCGAGCGACTGGATCTCATCGCGCCCGGCGGCGACCCGCACGACCGGGCCACGCTCGACGTGGCGACGGCGGCGGCCCGCGCCGACCTCGCCGATGCGCGGGCGCAGCTCGGCGTGGCCCAGCAGGAGCTTGTCGATCTCGCCCGGCTCCCGCTCACCGAGCCGCTTCCCTGGCCCGTGGACCGTCCGCTCGCCGGCCCTTACCAGACTCACTTTGACGCCATCTTCGCCACGCGGCCCACCACTGGCCGCGTCCGCGCCATCGCCCGCATGCTGCCGTCGCGTCACGAAGCGCTCGAATCGCGGGCGTCTGCCGTCCGGGCAGCGGCGAAGGCGATGGGGATGGCGGAGGCCGATCATGCGAAGGGCAACCGGCCGATCGAGGCGGTCGTTGCCGCTCACGCGGCGCTCGTCGGCCAGCAGCGGGAGTTTCTCCAGGCGACGAAGGCCTACAACCTCGACATCGCGGAATACGCAATGGCCGTGGCCGACGCCTCGGTGCCCGACGACCGGTTCGTGTCGATGCTGATCGGGACGCCAATCCAGTGGCGGCAGCAGCAGCAACAACAGCCAGTTCAACCGGTAGCTCCGCCAGCGTCGCCTCCCGCTCCCACGGCGAGTGGTACGCTAGGGCCATGATCGCCCCTCCTCGCCCCGCCCCGCTCGCCATCGGCCCGGTCGTCGTCGACCCGCCGATCCTCCAGGCGCCGATGGCGGGCTACACCAACTACGCCTACCGGCAGGTCGTCCGCGAGTTTGGCGGCGCGGGCCTCTTGGCCACCGAGATGATCGCGGCCCGAAGCGCGATCTGGCTGGACAGCCACCGCAGCGAAAACCCCGACCGGCTCTGGGGCGTGCGCGACGAGCCGCGGCCGCTCGCCGTGCAGATGTGGGACAACGACCCGGAGAACCTCGCCCAGGTCGGCCGCCGGCTGGCGAAGGATTTTCAGGTGAGCGTGGTCGATCTCAACTTCGGCTGCCCCGTGCGGCAGGTCACGGAAAAGGCCCACAGTGGTTCGTGGCTCCTCCGCGATCCCGATCGCGTAGGAACCATTGTGCGGCGTGTGGTCGAGGCCTGCGACGGCGTGCCGGTCACCGCGAAGATCCGACTCGGCTGCGCCGACACCTGCCGGACCGGCATCGAGGTGGCCCAGCGGATCGAGGAAGCGGGCGCCTCATGCCTCACCGTCCACGGCCGCGTGGCGGCGCAGTTCTTCAAGGGCGAAGCCGACTGGGACGCGATCGCCGAGGTGAAGCGGAGCGTGTCGCGGATGCCGGTGGTAGGCAACGGCGACATCGACTCAGCCGAGACGGCCGTCCGCCGGCTCCGCGAGAGCGGTTGCGACGGCGTGATGATCGCCCGCGAGGCGGTCTCAAAGCCATGGATCTTCGCCCAGGCCGCGGCCCTGCTCCGCGGCGAGACGCCGCCGCCGGATCCCACGCTCGACGAGCAGCGGGAACTCGTGCTCCACCACTACGACCTCGTCTGCCAGCGGTTCGGCGTGGAGCGAGGCACGCTCTTGATGCGGAAGTTTGCCTGTTCCTACGCGCAGGGCCTCCCCGGCGCCCGTGACTTCCGCGGCAAGGTGTCGCGGGTGGTCACCCGCGAGGAGTTTCTCGAGGTGATGCGGACGACGTTTCCGCGGAACACCGCAGGTTGCCAACCTGCGGCTACGTAGCGCAGGTTTTCAACCTGCGAAAGAACAGGCACAGGTTGGAAACCTGTGCTACTCAGGGGAAGGCTCGGGGCTGCCCGTGCCCCGAGAGCCGGCGTTGCTGACCAGCGAAGCCATGGATGGCGGAGCGCAGTCAGCATCGAGTGAGTGAAGCCCAGGATGGGCGAAACGAACGTCCGGCGACGGGGCATGGGCAGCCCCGAGCCGGAGCGGCGCCGCGTCGGCTCAGCACACCCCCGGCCAGCGGGCGCGAACCTCGCGGCCGGCGTAGAGCGCACCGTCACCGAGCGACTCCTGGATGCGGAGCAGTTGGTTGTACTTCGCGATCCGGTCGCTACGGGACGCCGAGCCGGTCTTGATCTGACCGGTCGAGAGGCCGACGGCGAGGTCGGCGATCGTGGCATCTTCGGTCTCGCCGCTGCGGTGGCTGGAGATCGAGGTGTAGCCGGCCCGGTGGGCCATCTGCACCGCTGCGATCGTCTCGGTGAGGGTGCCGATCTGGTTGACCTTCACGAGGATGCTGTTGGCCACGCCCTCGCCAATGCCGCGGGAGAGCCGGACCGAGTTGGTGACGAACAGGTCGTCGCCGACGAGTTGCACCTTCTCGCCAAGCTTCTCGCTGATCAGCTTCCAGCCCTTCCAGGCGTCCTCGGAGCAGCCGTCTTCGATCGACACGATCGGGTACTTGCCCGCGAGGTCGGCGAGGAAGTTGACCATTCCGGCCGAGTCGATCTGCTTGCCCTCGATCGTGTAGGTGCCGCTCTTGGCGTCGTACATCTCGGTGGCGGCACAGTCGAGGGCGATCGCGATCTGCTCGCCCGGCTTGTAGCCAGCGTTGGAGATCGCGGCCAGGATTACCTCCAGCGCCTCGGCGCAGGTGCCGATGTGCGGGGCGAAGCCCCCCTCGTCGCCAACGGCGGTCGAGAGCTTCTTGTCCTTGAGCACCTTCTTGAGGGCGTGGAACGTCTCGACACCTGCCCGGAGGGCCTCGTCGAACGTGTCGAATCCCAGCGGCATCACCATGAACTCCTGCACGTCGAGCGGATTGTCGGCGTGGGCACCGCCGTTGATGATGTTCATCATCGGTGCGGGCAGGAGGCGGGCGGTGGCGCCGCCGAGATAGCGGTAGAGCGGCAGGCCGCAGTGCTCGGCTGCCGCATGGGCCACGGCGAGCGAGACGCCGAGGATCGCGTTGGCACCGAGTTCCTTCTTGTTGGGCGTGCCGTCGAGCTCGAGCATCAGCTCGTCGACGGTGGTCTGGTCGAGCGCGTCGCAGCCCTCGAGCTCCTCGGCGATCCGCGTGTTGACGTTCTCGACCGCCTCGAGCACGCCCTTGCCCAGATAGACGGCCTTGTCGCCGTCACGCTTTTCCCAGGCCTCGTGGGCCCCGGTGCTGGCCCCGGACGGCACCGCCGCCCGGCCGCTCGCGCCGTCAGCCAGCGCCACGTCGACCTCGATTGTGGGGTTGCCGCGGCTGTCGAGAATCTGGCGGGCGTGGATGTCGACGATCGTGGACATGAAGGGCCTCTGATGGGAAGGGTGGTGATCGGGTCGTGCGGCGCAATGACGGCCGCCGAAGCCGCCGCATTGTGCCAGCCGCGCCCCGGGAAGCAAGGGCAAACCCGCCGTGGGGCGGCCCGCTGTCGCCCCGCCCCAGCCGCGGGTATCCTCGCAGTTTCACGTTTCACCAGCCCCATCCCCCGCCAGACATCCGCATGTTCACCGGCCTTGTCGAATCGCTCGGCCGCGTCGTCGAGGCCGTGCCAGAGCCGCCGGGGTTGCGGCTCGTGGTCGATGCGGGGCAGGTGGCCACCGACGCGTCTCTCGGCGACAGCATCTGCACCAGCGGCTGCTGCCTCTCGGTGGTGCGAATCGACGGGCCGCGGCTCGCGTTTGAACTTGGCCCCGAAACGCTGGCGCGGACCACGCTGGGCGGCCTGAAACCCGGCGCCCCGGTAAACCTCGAGCGGTCGCTGCGGCTCTCCGACCGGCTCGGCGGCCACTTGGTAACGGGGCACGTCGACGGCATGGGACGGCTCGCGTCGAAGGTGCAGGAGGGCGACTGGGTCACCTGCCGGTTCACGGCCCCACCGCAGCTCCTCGCGCAGATGGCAAGCAAGGGTTCGGTGGCCATCGACGGCGTCAGCCTCACGCTGGTCGATGTCACACCCACGGAGTTCAGCGTGGCCCTGATTCCGCACACGCTCGCCCACACCACGCTCGGCTCGCTCGCCGTCGGCGACGGCGTCAATCTCGAGACCGACCTCGTCTTCAAATACGTCGACCGCTGGCTGGCGGCGCGGCACACCACATGATGCACGACCACGAGAACGAAAATGCCGCCGCGAGTCCGCCACCACGGCAGACGACGGCCTACCTGAAAGACCTCTTCAAGCAGGTCGGCTTCACGATCGATGCTCGTCGCGGCCAGAACTTCCTCGTTGACTTGAACCTCGTCGATCTGCTCGTCCGCTCGGCCGTGATCGATCCCGCCGACGTGGTGCTGGAGGTGGGCACGGGCACCGGCGTTGTCACAGAGCGGACGAGTGCCGCGGCGGCCCGCGTGATCGCAGCCGAGATCGATCAGCGGCTAGCCCAGCTCACCCGCGAGCGACTCATCGAACGCGACAACGTGGTGCTCGTTGAAGGCGACGCCCTGGAGAGCAAGCACCGGTTTGCACCAGAACTGCTCGAGGCCCTCGACGCCGCGCTCGCCGCCTCGCCCCGCGGCCGGCTCCTCCTCGTGTCCAACCTGCCGTACTGCGTGGCAACGCCCGTGATCTCGAACCTCCTTGCGCGGCCCAGGCCGTTTGACGCCGCGGTGGTGACGGTGCAGCGGGAGATGGCGGAGCGGATGACCGCCGTCGCCGGCACCAGTTCCTACAACGCGCTCTCGGTGTGGGTCGGGGCTCAGTGCCGCGGCGAGATCGTTCGCGTGCTGCCACCGAGCGTGTTCTGGCCGCGGCCGAAGGTTGAATCCGCGATCGTGCGGCTCGATCTCGAGCCGGAGCGAAGGGCCGCGATCGGCGACCTTGGCCGGTTCCACGATTTCGTCCGCGAAATCTTCTGCCACCGCCGCAAAGTGCTCCGCGGCATCCTCCTACGGATGGCAGGCGGCAAAAAGACGGAAGCGGCCCACGCCACGGTGGAGCGCGCCTACGCCACGCTCGACCTGCCGGCGAACATCCGCGCCGAAGACATCCCGCCGGACGACTTCGTGCGGCTCGCGAAGGCCTTCTTCGGCGACGCGTGAGAAGCCAATGGGCACAGGTTGAAAACCTGTGCTACGGGGAAGCAAGGCGAGGCTGAGGGATCGGGGCGAGGATGGCGAGCATCGGCTATCCTGCCGTTGGCGAGCCAACTCGTCCCGTCCCTCAGCAGGATGTGGCTCGCGGGGGTCGACCACCATTTTGACCGTCAGTTCGCCGTCAGACTTTGCGCAGCTCGCCGCGCGCGAGGCCGAGAACCTCCAAAACACCGAGAGAAACTGCGTTTCGGCCGCCCCGTCCGCAATTACCGGTTGGTTGGGCAGGAAGGCTAAAATGTGGGCGACCAGGGGTTTTCCTGCCGACATCCCACGGTCGGGTCCAAAAGGGGCTCCGGGGCTGTCCCGGCTCCCAGGCCGCCGACTCGCCGGGGGAACCAGATGGTGGAGGCCGTCCGCACGTGATTCCAAATCCTACGACCGAGGCGTCTTTCGCCCCCACGATCGTTGACCTCCTGCGGCAGCGGGCGGCCTACCGGCCGCATGACCGCGCCTTCACGTTCCTCGTGGACGGCGAGCACGAGGAACTCAACATCACCTACGCCCAGCTCGACCGGAAGGCGCGGGCGGTCGGGGCGTGGCTGATGGACAAGGGGATGGTGGGCAAGCGGGTCCTCCTGCTCTATCCCTCCGGCCTCGATTTCATCGCCGCCTTCATGGGCTGCCTCTACGGCGGCGCGATCGCGGTGCCGGCGTATCCGCCCCGCAAGAACCGCTCGGTGGAACGGATCGAGGCGATTGCGGCCGACGCCGACGCCTCCGTGGCGCTCACCACCCGCGACGTGCTCGACCGCTTCGACAGCCTGCGGGCCGCCGCCCCGAGCCTCGAACACCTGATCTGGAAGGTCGATAGCGAACTCGAGCCGAGCTGGGCCGAACGCTGGGACCGCCCCGACATCGACGGCGAAACCCTCGCCTTCCTGCAATACACCAGCGGCTCCACCGGCACGCCCAAGGGCGTGATGCTCTCGCACGAGAACCTGCTCCACAACTCGCTGCGGATCATGCAGGCCTTCGAGATCACGCGGAGCCAGTCGGGCGTGTTCTGGCTGCCGAGCTTCCACGACATGGGGCTGATCGGCGGCATCCTCGTGCCGCTCTACGGTGGCAAGTTCAACGTGCTGATGTCGCCGGTGGCGTTTCTCCAGAAGCCGCTGCGCTGGCTGCAGGCGATCTCCCGCTACCGGGCCACGATCAGTGGCGGGCCCAACTTCGCCTACGAACTCTGCGTGCGGAAGACCACGCCCGAACAGCGGGCCACGCTCGATCTCTCCAGCTGGTCGCTCGCCTTCAACGGTGCCGAGCCCGTGCGGGCCGAGACGATCGACGCCTTCTGCGAGGCCTTCGCGCCGAGCGGGTTCCGTCGCGAGGCGTTCTTCCCGTGCTACGGCCTGGCCGAAAGCACGCTGATGGTCACCGGCGGCATGAAGTTTGAGCAGCCGGTGATCCGCTCCTTCGATGCCACCTCGATCGAGACCGGCACGGCGCAGCAGCGACCGGCAAAGGCGGCTGGCGCCCGCCGCCTCGTGGGCAGCGGCCGCGAACTCGATGGCCAGGATGTGCTGATCGTCGATCCCCACACGAGCGAGGCACTGCCCTCGGGCCGTGTCGGCGAGATCTGGGTGAGCGGGCCGAGCGTGGCCCAGGGCTACTGGAACCGGTCCGACGAGTCGCAGACCACGTTTGGCGCCATGATTGCCCAGCCCGACGAAGACAACTCGGGGGCCGTCGCCAAGTGGCGGCCGAATCCCGGCCCCTACCTTCGTACCGGCGACCTCGGCTTCTTTGACTCGGGCGAACTGTTCGTCACCGGCCGACTCAAGGACCTGATCATCATCCGCGGGCGAAACCACTACCCGCAGGATCTCGAGCACACCGTGGAGGAGGCGAGCGACCTCGTCCGCGCGGGGTCTGTGGCCGCCTTCGCCGTTGACGTCGATGACCGCGAGCGGGTGGTCGTGGTGGCGGAGATCGAGCGTGGCAAGCGGGATCCCCACGAGATCGCCTCCGCCTTCGAGGCGATCCGCAGCAAACTCGCCCGCGACCACGAGGTGGCCGCCGAGGGGATCGTGCTCGTGCGGCCCAACAGCATCCCGAAGACGTCGAGCGGCAAGATCCAGCGGCACGCCTGCAAGCGGCAGTTTCTCGACGGCACCCTCGAACTGGTCGAGCGGTTCGTCAGCTGGGAGCAGCCAGTCGTGCAGGCTCCCTCGGCCGCATCGGGCTCCGCAGCCGTCTCGGGCAGCGGTGCGCCCCGCCTCGCCCGCAACCGGCCCGTCGGCGAGGCCTCGCGAGCCCACCGCCCCGACCGTGAACTACCGCAGGAGATCGTGCAGACGGTCTACGACCACGTCCGCCGCATCGCCAAGGAACGGGCGGGTAACCTCACGCTCGACACGAATATCGTCGAACTCGGGCTCGATTCGCTGGAGCGGATGGAGATCGTCGCCAGCCTCGAGGAGGCCTACGGAGCCCGCTTCCCCGAGCAGGTGCTGCCGCTGATTGAAACCTGCCGTGAGGTGACCGAGGCGA